>CAIVSG010000189.1 GCA_903908555.1 uncultured Chlorobiaceae bacterium
CAGTCATACTTATGGCCTTCAATCCGGAGTTTGCCGCTTTTGCAACAATTTCTTCCGGCGTAAAGATCCCGTCTGAACATTTAGTGTGTATGTGTAAGTCTGCTTTTTCAAAGCCATTATGCCCTACGCCTGTTAAGCTGTATGGCATGGCTGGTTTATTAATTAGGTTAATTTTATTCCCTATATATAAGAAAAAAACCCCGACCGCTCCGCACATAAACAGAATTATTTTTCACTGTTAATCGTTGCATGGAAAATGGGTATTGTTCCATGCCATGTGCGAGCAAAAAGTTTCTCTCTTTTATAGAGGTTGAAGTTTTCCGGTAGCAAGAAGGTAAAGAATTACTGAGCCGGCGGCTAACCTGTAGACAATGAAAATGGTCGTGGTATGCCTTTTAAGATAGGTAAGAAGAAAGCCTATGGAGGCATAGCCAACAATACCGGCAACCAGTGTTGCCACAATGATATTGATCATATTTTCAGTAGTTGAGGATATAACCGGCCATGTTTTATAAAGTTCCAGGAGTGCAGCTGCCAGTACTGAAGGGAGAGAAAGAAGGAATGAAAAGCGGGCAGCTGTGTCGCGGGAAAGATTTAAAAAAAGCCCGCCGGTTATCGTGACTCCTGAACGTGATGATCCTGGTATGAGGGCAACGCTTTGAGCGAACCCGATCATAACAGCTTCTTTCCATCCGATCTTTTCTATAGTTTTCAGGGGAAGCCCTTTTGTGAGTCTGTTTTTGATCTTCCATTCAGCCACAGAAAGCACAAGAGCCAGACTGATGAGAGCCCCGCTGATCCAGTAGAGCGATCTAAGGCTTGTTTCGATTTGATGTTTAAAGAGGAGGCCTAAAATGACAATAGGGATCGTTCCAGCAACGATCATCCATCCCATTTTTGCTTCCCTGCTTTCAAGGGGCTTTCCCTTTACGATTCCCCGGACAACACCATGAAAGATGGTGGAAATATCTTTACGAAAATAAATAAGGACGGCGGCGAGGGTGCCGAGTTGAGCGATTGCTGTAAAAGCTGCTCCGGGGTCACTCCATCCTGCCAGAGCTGGAACAATCCTCAGATGCGCCGTACTGCTTATTGGCAGAAATTCTGTCAGACCCTGTACAATTCCGAGAATGGTTGCTTCAAAGAGTGTCATTGAGGTTCATGGGTAACTGGTTAGTGGAGTGCTGTGGCTTTCAACGATATCTTTGAGGTCTGCAATAGCTCTCTTGAGGGCCAGAGCGCGGTGACTGAGAGTGTTTTTTTCTGCTGTGCTCATTTCTGCATAGGTTCTGTCGGTAGAGCCTACAAGAAAGAGAGGGTCATAGCCGAATCCCTCGTTTCCTCTCTGTTCTGTTGTGATGCTGCCTGAAACAACTCCTTCAGCAGTCTGTTCAAATCTGAAAGAGTTATCACAGGAAGGAACCGATCCTTTCAGGGCAATTACTGTGCGGAAGCGCGCTTTTCTGTTGGTAATACCGTTCAACGAATGGAGAAGATGGCGGACATTGTCTTCATACGTTGGAGTTATGCCCTCAGGTGTTGGGGCATATCGTGCGGAGTATACGCCGGGAGCACCTTGCAGTGCATCAACTTCCAGTCCAGTGTCATCAGCAAGGGCAATCATAAAGGGAAACTGATCAGACAGAAGGTTGAAGATAGCCCTTGCTTTAAGCAGGGCGTTTCCTTCCAGCGTCTTTTCGGTTTCCTCAATTTCTATGTCTACACCAAGCTCTTTGAGTGTTGTTACCTTGAACAGGGGAGAAATGTTTTCAAGCAGAGGACGAAGTTCTTTGACCTTATCCCGGTTGCCGGTGGCAAGGACGATGGTAATGATATTGTCGGCAGGTGCTGGCATGGCTGTAATCTACTGAATGATTCGGAGCAGTTCCCTGATGGCTTCGTCCATGCCTATCAGCACCGCACGGGCGATGATTGCATGACCGATACTTACCTCCTCTATTTCTGTGATCTCTCTGAACGGAGCGATGTTGAGGTAGTTGAGCCCATGGCCAGCAACGACTTTCAGACCAATGCTCTTTGCATAGATGGCAGCTTCACGGATTTTTTGCAGTTCGAGGGCCCGGTCATCGTCATTCGTTTTGAGTGCATAGGTGCCGGTATGGAGTTCAACAAGATCAGCATCCGCTTTAGCGGCAAGGTCTATGGACGCTTTATCTGGTTCAATGAAAATACTGCTCTCTATTCCAGCTGCTTTGAAGGGTTTCAGAAACTCAACAAGGGTATTGTAATGGCCGGTAATGTTAAATCCACCTTCGGTAGTGAGTTCCTCTCTTTTTTCGGGAACCAGGGTAATGAGCTCAGGCTTCGTTTGTAACGCTATACGCTGCATCTCAGACGTCATGGCCATTTCAAGATCAAGTTTTGTGGTAACTGCCTTGCGGAGTCGTTGAAGGTCGTTGTCTTTAATATGGCGGCGGTCTTCGCGCAGGTGGCAGACAATGCCTGCGGCTCCGCATTTTTCAGCAAGTAAGGCGGCAGCAACAGGATCGGGTTCAAATTCATTGCGAGCGTTGCGCAGGGTGGCAATGTGGTCAATATTTACGGCTAATCTCATGATAGTAGTATCTGGTCAGTGGTGAACAATCAGGATTCTGTAGTTTTTGGCATGCTCTATGTCTTTTATTTTTATAGCGAAAGTAATTAAAAAATGATAAAAGGATAAAACTGTTATCATGCAGACGAGTGTAAAGAATGAATCTTTTATCTTGGGGTATTGTTGGCTTGGAAGCTAAGTGAAGGCGTGGAAGCCTCTGGGAAACCAATGAAATTAACTACTTTTTAAGGATAACTATATTTTGACAAATACTTCAAAAGGAATTGATACCATGTTACATACTCCTGCTTATGCAGCCCTGACAGCAAAAGCGTCACTTGAGCCATACGAGATCAATCGTCGTGAACCAGGTGCCCATGATGTGTTAATAGATATTCTGTACTGTGGCATTTGTCACTCTGATATTCACCAGGCCCGCGATGAATGGGGAGGCTCAAAGTTTCCTATGGTTCCCGGACATGAAATTATTGGAACTGTGGTCAAGGCAGGCGGCCATGTCACGAAATGGAAACTTGGCGATACGGTCGGTGTCGGATGCTTTATTGATTCATGCCGTGAATGTGACGCATGCCTTGAGGGCGAGGAGCAGTTTTGTGAGGAGGGAATGAGTGCGACGTACAATAGTTTTGAGCGCGATGGCAGAACGCCAACCTACGGAGGGTATTCAACCCGTATAACCGTAAATGAGGACTACGTTCTTCGCATACCTTCCGGTATGCAGCTCGCTCGTGTTGCCCCGCTTCTATGTGCGGGAATAACCACCTACTCGCCTCTGAAGCGCTTTGGCGTTAAACCTGGTCATGAAGTCGCAATTCTTGGTTTAGGTGGACTTGGTCATATGGGGGTTAAAATTGCAAAAGCCATGGGGGCAACAGTGACTGTTCTGAGTCACTCTCCCGGAAAACGAAATGACGCTATTGCTTTGGGTGCCGATGATTTTGTTGATACCAGCGATATGCAATCGTTCAAGAAAAACGCAAAGCGCTTCGATTTTATTCTTGATACGGTTTCAGCCATGCACGATTACAACTCCTACCTTAGCCTGTTGAAACGTGACAGTTCAATGGTGCTGGTTGGCATTCCCGATCCTGTTCCGCTTGCAGCCTCTTCCCTGGTAATGCAGCGCCGCCATCTTTCAGGATCGCTTATCGGTGGTATCCGTGAAACCCAGGAAATGCTTGATTTTTGTGCAGAGCATGGTGTTGTTTCCGATGTGGAAGTGATTCCGATTCAAAAGGTAAATGATGCCTATGAACGGGTGCTGAACAGTGATGTCCGATACCGTTTTGTTATTGATATCGCCAGCCTTAAGGATGCTGTTGATACCGCCAATGGTCCCCGATTGTAAACAGCAGGAGTGACGATAGTTGTTGGCGGTTTGAATTTTGCTAAGTTCGCTTTGATCGTGTTGAAGAGGAACAGTGTTATGTGCTGTTCATTGGCTGAGTAGAGAGAATTGCCTTCGTGGGTTATAGAATATGCAGTGCTTATGAATACCGTTAGTCTGAAAAAGCTTGAATTTGATAAAGTTGCCCACTACACGTCACAGTTTTGTCTGTCGGCAATGGGGCGCGACAGCCTTCTGGCAGCACTGCCGGTGGTGGAACGGGAGCTGCTTTCTGCAGAGCTTGAGAGGGTTCTTGAGTTAAAAAATCTGCTTCAGGGAGAGGCACCTCTGCCCTTTTCATATTTGCCGGATACACGGCTGCTCCTGAAAAAGCTGGAAGTTCTTGAAAGTTATCTTGAGCCTGAAGAGCTTCAGGATATCTATCACCTGCTCCTTTCATCGGTGCTGTTGAGAAAGTTTATGTTTCTCAACAGGGAGGTCTACCCGCTGCTTAATGATTTTACCATAAGAATCTGGCTTGAAAAGAGCCTTCAGACTGCCATCAGGAGAGTTAGTGATGAGCAGGGCAGGGTGAAGGACAGTGCCAGCGACGCTCTCTTGATGATTCGACGGGAGTTGAATGGTAGTCGTGAATTGATTCGACGGAAAATGGAGAGGCTTGTCCGGCGCTGTCAGGAAAACGGGTGGTTGATGGAGGACACCGTTGCTATAAAGAATGGACGCCTTACTCTCGCCTTAAGGGTGGAGTATAAATACAAGATAGCCGGATATATCCAGGATTATTCCGGGAGTGGCCAGACTGTGTTTATTGAGCCGGCTGAAACTCTTGAGATCAGCAACAGAATCCAGGATCTGGAAATCAGCGAGCGAAGGGAGATTGAGCGCATTCTGAAAGAAGTTTCGAATGAAATTCGCCTTGAACTTGAAAATCTTAAGCATAATGAGGCTCTTCTCAGTGAGTTTGATGCTCTCTATGCAAGGGCTCGTTTTGCTGTAGAAACCCGCTCTGTGCTTCCGGGAATTGCTGAAGGGCAGTCACTTCGCATTATAAAGGGCTTTCATCCCTGGCTGATGATTTCCCATCGTTATAAGGAGGTTATTCCACTAGACCTTGATCTGGGCGAATGTGATCGGGTACTGGTGATTTCCGGCCCGAATGCAGGAGGGAAATCGGTAGCTATGAAGACTGCCGGTCTGCTCTGTTGCATGCTTGTTCACGGTTACCTTCTGCCTTGCAGTGAGAGTTCAGTTATTCCGCTGTTCAACAATATTTTTATTGAAATCGGTGACGATCAGTCCATTGAGAACGATCTGTCGACGTTCAGCTCCCATCTTGGCGAGATCAAACGAATCCTTGATTCTGCCGGGCAGAGGGATCTTGTATTGATCGATGAACTCTGTGCCGGTACTGATGTCGAAGAGGGCGGAGCTATTGCGCGTATGGTGATTGAGGAGTTGCTCTATCGAGGGACAAAAACCATTGTAACAACTCACCTTGGTGAGCTCAAAGCCTATGCCCATGATCGGGAGGGTGTTGTTAATGGCGCGATGGAATTTAACCGGATTGGTCTTGTGCCTACATTCAGGTTTATTAAGGGATTGCCGGGTAACAGTTTTGCTTTTGCAATGATGCAGCGGATGGGGTTTTCGCCCGCAATGGTTGACCGGGCATCGGATTTTATGCAGGGCGAAAGGATCGGGCTGGATCGAATGCTCGATGATCTGAGCGGGTTACTGGAAGAGAATCGTCTTTTAAAGCAGCAGCTTCAGATCGATAAGGAGAATATTGTAGAAAGAGAGCTTTTGTTAAAGAGTGAGGAAGCCGGTCTTGCCGAGAAACGCAGGGAACTTAAACTGGGTGCATCAAGAGAACTGCAGAAAGAGGTTGAATTCGCCCGAAAACAGATAAGGGATATTCTTTCTGAAGTGAAAAGTGCTCCTGCTGATGAAAAGAAAGTGCAGGATGCCAGAAAAAAACTTGCCATGACAAAAGATGATGCCAGCAAAAAAGAGTCCATTCTTCTTGCTGAAGCTGACGCATCGGTTCCTGTTGATCGTTCAATTCGAGAGGGCGACCTTGTAAGGATTCTGGATTCAAGTACTTCAGGTGAAGTTGAAAGCGTCAATGCCGACAGTGTCGTTGTTCTATGCGGTAATTTCAGGTTGACCACATCGTTGAAAAACCTTGAAAAAACATCGAAAACACAGGCAAAAAAAACTCTCAAAAAGCCTGAGCCACCAAAACCAAAAGGTTCATGGTCGGCTATTGCCGGGGAGGTGGAGTCAACAAGAGTTGATTTGCGTGGTCTCGGTGGTGATGAAGCAATAATGAAAATAGAGCGCTTTATTGATGCAATGAGGTTGAACAGGATTTATTCGGCAACCATTGTTCATGGCAAAGGCACAGGTTCTCTTCGCCAGCGTACAACGGAGTTTTTGCAGCAGCACCGTTATATCAAAAGTTTCCGACTTGGTGAATGGGGAGAAGGCGGGGCTGGTGTGACAATTGTGGAGCTGGAGTAATTATTATTATTTGCGTTAGGTTGGCGCATTGAAAAACAGGAAGCAATACTGTATCTTACGGCCAATATGGCCTCTCCATGCCCATGGTGATAAATCAGGCTTTTAACTACTAATCCTGCAGGGATTGAAAGAGCAGAACGAAACATATTTGACGATACCCAATCAGCTGACGGCGCTGCGGATACTGCTTGTGCCTGTTTTTGTCTGGTTTCTGCTTCAGTTTGATCCTTATATGAAGCTTCTGGGGGTCATTGTTTTTGTTTTAGCTTCGCTTACGGATATTTATGATGGTTACCATGCCAGGAAATATGGAGTTACAACCCGCCTTGGCGCTTTTCTTGATCCACTTGCTGACAAATTGCTCATAACAGCAGCTTTTTTTCTTTATGTCGGCATGGGATTTCTCAGTCTTTGGATGGTGATTCTCGTTGTTATAAGAGATGTTGTCGTGACAGCATTGAGGGTCTATGCCGAATTCAAGAACAGACCCGTTGTTACAAGCATCGAGGCGAAGTATAAAACACTGGTGCAGAATATTTTCGTCTATGTTATCATGGCGTTGATTTTGATGAAAGAGGCATCTTTTTCTGGTGCTGATGTTGCAGTGATGGCAAGCCGTTTTCTTGTTTCCGGTTATCTGAACTATATCATGCTGGTAGTTACGGTTTTTACGGTTTACACCGGCATATCCTATCTGGTAAGCAATTGGCGGATTTATTTTCAGAAGCCTTTTGAGGGCCGGTGAGAGCATGAAGCTTCTTGCGGCAAAAATTCTATCTACCTGTTTTGGAATCGGTTTCTTCCCTGGAGCACCAGGCACGGCTACAAGTGTTGTTGCGGTTATAGCGTACGTTTATATCCCCGCTCTCCATTCCATACCGGTGCTTCTCTCTCTTGTTCTAATCGCTCTTGTTTTGGGGATATGGGCTGGCAGAATTATGGAGGAAGAGTATGGAGATGATCCTTCAATAGTTACCATTGATGAACTTGCCGGTCAGTGGCTGGCATTGGCTGCTTTGCCGGCAGGCCTGGTTCCCGTTTTGCTTTCACTCTTTTTTTTCAGGCTGTTCGATATTGCAAAACCCGGCCCTGTTGACGCTGCCCAGCGACTGCCTGGAGGGTGGGGCATCATGGCTGATGATCTCCTTGCCGGTGTATTCTCCAATCTTTCTGTGCGAGTCGTGCTTGCCCTGCTCACTCTGTTTCACCTTCCGTTTTCTTTATAAAACGCTTTGATGTTTTCCGTCATTGTTGGTGTATCGAAGCCAATCTCTCTGTAGAGATCATCCATTGCACCATGAGTTACAAATGCATCCGGCAGAGCGATTTTCAGCACGGGTCGGTTTAGTCGTTTGGTGTTGAGGTGGTCGATTACTGCACTGCCTAGTCCCCCGATCATGCTGTTTTCTTCTATAACTACAAAATGGGTCGATCGGGCTGCAAGTTCTTCAAGCAGGTCGGTGTCCAGTGGTTTGAGAAAGCGCATATTGACCACGGTAGGATTAATTCCTTCACTATTCAGTGATTCCGCAACTTCAAGGGCTTTTGATGTCATGGTACCGATGGTGAGAAGCGTGAGGTCACTGCCCTGCCGCACTATCTGTGCTTTTCCTATTGGTAGAGAGCTGAAGTTTTTTTGCAAAGGGATACCCGTGCCATTGCCTCTCGGATACCGGATTGCGACAGGTCCTTTAACATCATAGAGTGCGGTGTAGAGCATATCTCTAAGTTCCTGTTCATTTGCAGGAGCCATAATAACAAGCCCCGGAATGGCTTGGAGATAGGAGAGGTCGAATGCTCCGTGATGGGTCGGCCCATCCTCTCCGACTAGTCCAGCACGGTCAATAGCAAAAACCACATGCAGTTTCTGGAGTGCTACATCGTGAAAAAGCTGGTCATAGGCACGTTGCAGAAAAGTAGAATAAATAGCGAATACCGGTTTGAATCCCTGGATTGCAAGGCCTGCAGCAAAGGTGACAGCATGGGGTTCGGCTATACCGACATCGTAAAAGCGTTTTGGCAGTGCATTCTGAAAGAGGTCGAGCGATGTTCCGCTCGGCATGGCCGCGGTAATTGCCGTGATTTTTGGATCTTTCATGGCTAGTTCAACCAGAGCCTCCCCAAAGACCTCCTGATATTTTGGGGGAAGCGAGGTGTTGACTGTTTTCAGGGATTTTCCTGTCGTTGTATCGAAGCCCCCACTGTGTGCGTGCCATTTGCTCTGGTCTTCTTCAGCCGGTTTGAACCCTTTTCCTTTTGTTGTGACAACATGCAGCAGCTTGGGATGGGGAAGTTCCTGCATCTCTTTAAGTGCCTTGACGAGTTGCTCCATGTTATGGCCATCAATTGGTCCGAAATACCGTAATCCGAGCGCTTCAAAAAATGCTCCAGGAGTCAATGCGGCTTTAAATCCATCTTCAAGTTTACGAACTGCAATTTTAGCTCTGTCACCCAGGTCATTGTTGAAAAGAGAGATGGCCGACCATAAAAATTGACGGGCTTTGTTGTAGGTTTTATTCAGGGAGATGTTAACGAGATGAGTTTTCAGTCCCCCTGTACTTGGTGAAATGGCCATCTGATTGTCATTGAGGATGACGAGCACATCACTTTTCAGATCTCCGAGGTGGTTCATGGCCTCGAATGCCATACCTCCTGTCATGCTGCCGTCTCCAATGACGGCAATAACCTTTTCTGTAGTGCCTGCAAGGTCTCTTGCTGCAGCCATCCCGGCAGCAGCTGAAATTGACGTTGATGCATGGCCGGTACCGAATGCATCGTGGGGGCTTTCACTAGCTTTAGGAAAACCTGCAAGTCCACCGTAGCGACGGTTTGTCGGCATCTGTTCTCTTCGTCCGGTCAGGATTTTATGCACGTATGCCTGATGTCCGACATCCCAGATCATTTTGTCCTTTGGAGTGCTGAAAACATGATGGAGTGCAACTGTCAGCTCTACAACGCCAAGGCTTGATGCAAAGTGACCTCCGTTAATCGAAACAAGGTTGATGACCTCTTTACGGCATTCATCTGCAAGCGTCTGAAGTTCAGGAATACTGAGTTTTTTAAGATCATCCGGAGAGTGGATATCAGAGAGAAGTGATTTTTGCTGAGTGATGTGAACCGGCAGTGAATCGTGCATAGTTTTTCTACTTCAGGGTTTAATGCATAATCTATGTTTAACCATGCTTGACGCTTTCCGGTTCCATGTAATCTGTTTTTTTGCGGTCTTTTAGATGCCGGAAATCTGAAGGAGGATTTTTCTCTCTTTGCGTGGTCCGTCAAGTTCTATAAAAAACAGAGACTGCCACTCGCCGACAAGAAGCTTTCCTTTAGAAAAGGGAATGGTTTCAGATGTGTTCATGAGTAGTCCGAGCAGGTGCGAATGGGCATTGTCTCGTCCATCAACAGGATTGAGATTATGAAGGTAGTTACCGTCTCTTGGTGCAAAGCGCTTGAGAAAGGTCTCCATATCCTCAAGAAGTCGATTCTCTTTTTCGTTGATATTTATATACGCGGTTGTATGCTGGCTTATAACAATTATCTGTCCCGTATTAAGTCCTGATAAGGAGAGAGCCTGAGATACTTCGGCGGAAATATCGACGATTTCAATCGGCTTAGTCGTTTGAAGGGTTATTATCTTTGTAATGTAATCCATCGTTTGAAACGTTTATAATTACTTTTTTTCAGAAGGTTATAACCACTCCTTCATGAGGGGAGAGAGGTACCCGGATAATATGGTCTTCATAGTGAACATCGGCTCTATTTTTGTTCGTATCAGTACTGAGGATGTTGAGTTTATCGATCTCGATATGTTCAAGTGAAGGATGCCGGAACTCTATGGCTATGCCTGTAGGGCTGAAATTGGCCAGAACAAAGGCGTGTTCCTTTTTAGTAAACCGGTGAAATCCCAGACAGTGTGAGTTGCTGGAAACATTCAAGTCAAGACGTTCGATATTGCCTTCCTGAAAGACCCTGTTTTTTTGAAGAAGGAAAAGTTTTTTGTAGAGCGCTGCCAGTTCACTGTCTGAGGGCTCAGGAGCCTGGCGGATAAGCTGCACGGGAATTTTTTGCCTGAAACCCTCCATCTGGTCCTGATGTACCAGATGCATGCCCGGAGCTGTCAGCAGTACCATACCCGCGGCTTTGTTGTTGATCCCGATTTCTTCTGCAGCCCTCGGTTCATCATGGTTTTCGAGAAAGCGACAGAGATGTTTCTGGTAATCCCAATCTGCCGTCATGTGTCCCGACAGCTTTTCAACATTGACAGGGGCACTGCATAAATAGTCGTAAAAGGGCTTGTCGTAGGTAAAGTCAAATCCCTGCTGCTGAAGTTCCCACTCCTTGTTCCAGTAGGATTCAGCCAGAAATAGAAACCTTGGGTGACGGTGCTTGACGGCCTTTATTGCATCGGCCCAGAACTCTTTTGTCATGGCACCGCCGAGGTTGCTCCATGTTGTATTGAAAACGCTTTTTAGAACAAGCATGGCAACATCGCAGCGTACTGCATCGCAGAGGGAGCTTATCCTCAGCAGGTTTTCAGTCATCATCAAGTGCGTTTCAGGCCTTGCGTAGTTGAGCTGCAGGGTGTCTGTCCATGGTGCGAAGTAAGGGTCTTTACCGTGTGCCAGATATTCCCCCTTGATATATTCAAAGCCGGTTCCCGGGTCGTGACGTTGTTCTTCAATCGATACAGGAATAAAAAACTCAGGGTGTTCCGGGAGGTACTCATTGTCGAGAGCAAGATGATTCGGCACAAAGTCCAGCATCAATTTTATGCCGTTGCGGTTGAGCTTTTCGCGAAAGAGCAGGAGCTCCTCTTTTCCGCCAAGTGCTTCATTGACGGTGTAAGAAGGAATAGAGTAAGGGGATGATACTATATCATCGGGTGTAACCAGCGGAATATGCTCCAGGATCGAAGTTCGAAGACCTGGATGGGCTGTGGCAATAGCTTTACTGTATAAACTTGGTTGCCATACGCCCATCAGCCAGACAAGATCAAACCCGCTTGTTGAAAAGAAGGCGAACTCCTCATTGGGAATGTTGCCGAGGGTAACGGGTCGGTTATGCTCTTTACTTAATTTTTTTAGCCAGATTCTGGTATTGATTTCGTAAACGAGAGGGAACATTGTATGCATCGTTTTCTTAGGTAATGGGTTGCGGTCAAATATAGTAACTCTTAAACTCAAAAGAAGCAGCGAGGGCGCTAAAAACCCGAAATGGGGAGCTTTGGTCAGAGGTTCAGTGCTTCCGGAGCTCCGTTATTTGTAAAACGGGGAAAGTTATGCGAAATTCCCACTGGATATTTTGGCGCGGGCTGGTCTGGTTGGAGGCGCTCTAACTGTTAACTGGTGTTAAGAAGTTTTGACCGATTTTTTAAATGATCTCAATGAAGTGCAGCGCAATGCTGTAATCGCTACAAAAGGGCCGGTTATGGTGCTTGCTGGCGCCGGTTCCGGCAAGACAAGGGTGATTACCTACCGTATTGCATATCTTATCAATAAAGAGGGGATTGCACCCTGCAATATTCTAGCGCTGACCTTTACCAACAAGGCGGCCGGTGAGATGCGCCATCGGGTTGATACTCTGTTGCATAAGGGGAGTTCAAGTGGCTTGTGGATCGGGACGTTTCACTCGGTTTTTGCGCGTCTTCTCCGTAATTATATTGACCTGATCGGTTACGACAGAAACTTTTCGATTTTTGATTCGGATGACAGTAAAAGTCTTATCCGGCAGTCCATGGTTGAACTCAATATTTCTATTGATTCAGTCCCTCTCAATACGGTTCAGGGAATGATAAGCAGGGCAAAAAACAGCTTTATTCTTCCTGCCGAGTTCCATAGCAACGCTTCGGATTATAACCAGCAGAAGGCATCGCAGATCTACGAGCTCTATACCAGGAAACTGAAGGAAAACAATGCGCTTGATTTTGACGATCTTTTGATCAAGCCGCTTGAGCTTTTTAATGCCCACCCGGAAATACTTGCCGAGTTGCAGGACTCCTTCCGCTATATCATGATTGATGAGTATCAGGATACCAACAAGGCGCAATACCTTGTTGCTAAAATGCTTGGGGCGAAGCACCGGAATGTTTTTGTAGTCGGTGATGATGCCCAGTCGATTTATTCCTGGCGGGGTGCTGATATTTCGAATATTCTTAACTTTCAAGATGATTATCATGACGCTCTGACCTTCAAGCTTGTTGAAAATTATCGCAGTACAGGAACCATTCTTAAGGCCGCAAACAGTGTGATCAGCCGTAACCAGCGGCAGATTAAAAAAGAGTTGATTTCGCATCGGAACGAAGGTGAGCCTCTGACGCTTATTGAGGCATACAATGAACGTAACGAGGCTGAAAAAGTTGGAGAGCATATACGCACGATGCGCTTGAAGCAGAACTATGAGTATAGAAGCTTTGCTATTTTTTACCGGACCAATGCGCAGTCGAGGGTGCTTGAGGATGTCATGCGACAGCATAAAATCCCCTATAAGATTTTTGGAAGTGTATCGTTTTACAAACGTAAGGAAATTAAGGATGCGGTTGCCTATCTTCGCTTTATACTTAACGAGCGTGATGGCGAATCACTTTTGAGAATTATAAATTTTCCTCCTCGAAAAATCGGTGATGTCAGTATCGGAAAGCTGAAGGAATTTGCAGAGGAGAATGGGATCAGCTTCTATGATGCTATACGACGGGCTGAAGAAGGCGGTTTTCAGGCGCGCCTTGTCACAGCTCTCCGTTCATTCAGTACTGTCATTGAAGCTCTTAAGGACCTGGCAGAGAGCGGAACCGTTTATGACGTTTTGAGTGAGCTGTTCAATCTGACCTCTATTCCCTTGCTGCTGCAGGCGGAAAACACTCCTGAATCGCTCGCCCGAAATGAAAACCTTCAGGAACTTCTTTCAATGGCCAGGGATTTTTCAGACCACAATCCTGATAATGGCTCGCTTGGCGATTTTCTTGAAAATATCTCTCTTGCTTCTGACTATGAAGAGACGCAGGATTCTGATAATTATGTCTCTTTGATGACGGTTCATGCCGCCAAAGGGCTTGAGTTTCCAGTGGTATTTGTAACCGGTCTGGAGGAGAGGCTTTTTCCTTTGCACTGCTATGAGCCAGATGAGCTTGAGGAGGAACGAAGGCTTTTTTATGTTGCCGTTACCCGGGCGCAGGAGAAGATATTTCTATCCTGGGCGCAGAGCCGCTATCAGTATGGTCAGCCGCATTACTGTTTAAAATCGATGTTTATCGGTGAAATTGATGCTTCGATTATTCAGACAGAGGGTGGGGTTTTGCTTTCAGATCGTCCGGAGAAGGAAAAACCTGCCGGTCCGGGATTATCCTCATCAAGAGGGTATCAGCCAAAAATGGCAATCTCATCGTATCCCTCGCCTGCCGCCGATAAGTCTAATCTCTCAAAGTCCGGACTTCGTGCAGGAGCGATGGTGCATCATGCTCTTTTTGGTCCGGGAACTGTGCTCGATGTTCAGGGAACCGGAGCTAAGCAAAAAGTCAGGATAACGTTTAAAAATACGGGTGAGAAGACCTTGATGGTGCAGTATGCCAATCTTAAGATCCAGTCCTGAAATCGTATGAAGATCCTATTTGGAGTTCAAGGAACGGGAAACGGTCATATCAGCCGTAGCCGGGAGCTTGTCAGAAAGCTGAAGTCGGACGGTCACGATGTTGATGTGATCATCAGTGGACGAAAAAAAGAGGATCTGAAAGAGGTTGAAATATTTGAGCCATACCGGGTGATGAAAGGCATGACTCTGGTTACCTATAAGGGTAAGCTGAACTATATAGAGACGATGTTTCAGCTGGATCTTGTTCGTCTTATGACGGATATTCTGATGCTTGAAACAGCAGGGACCGACCTGATTATCACCGATTTTGATCCCATAACCTCTACGGTGGCTCGGATAAGAAATATTCCATCCGTTGGGTTTGGCCATCAGTACGCCTTCCGATACAATGTTCCTGTTGCAAAAGGAAATATGTTTGAAAAATTTACCTTGCTTAATTTTGCTCCTGCCCGTTATAATGCAGGGCTTCACTGGAATCATTTCAATCAGCCTGTTTTCCCCCCGGTAATTCCAGATTCGCTCTATGCCGATAATTCCGGAGTTGTTCTTAAGGAGAAGATTCTTGTCTATCTGCCATTTGAAGAGCTGGAGGATGTTACTGCTTTTCTTCAGTCAAGTGAAGGATATGAATTTTTTATCTATGGCAAGGTGATAGAGAGTCGTGATGAAGGTCATCTTCATTTCAGGGGTTATTCCCGTGAGGGATTTCTGCGGGATCTCATGGAGTCCAGCGGTGTTGTCTGTAATGCGGGATTTGAGCTTCCTGGAGAGGCGCTTCATCTTGGAAAGAAGCTGCTGCTCAGGCCTCTCGATGGCCAGATTGAGCAGCAGTCCAACGCTTTTGCAATGGAGCAGCTTGGCTATGGTATGGCTACACGTAGTCTTGACGTTGCCGTTCTTGCTGACTGGCTCCAAAAGCCATCCAGAGAGCCCTTGCATTATGCAAAAACCGTGGATTATATTGCCGAGTGGATAGGAAGCGGCAAGTGGGAAGAGCTACGGAAATATACTGATGCCGCCTGGGGCGAAACCTCTTAACATTGCAACATCATGCATTTCAGGGATCTTGTAACGAAATGCCGGAGTTACCGGAGGTTTGACAGTGGAGTTCCAGTTACTGAAGAAGCGGTGCGGGATCTTGTTGAACTTGTATGCTATGTCCCATCGGCAAAAAATCTTCAGCCACTGAAATATATTTCTGTCATTGAGCCAGCCGCAGTTGCAGCCCTTTTCCCCTTTCTTTCCTGGGCCGGTTATCTTGCCGATTGGCCGGGTCCAATGGATGGAGAGCGCCCAACTGCTTATATCGTTATGCTCGGCGACCAGTCAATAAGCACTGAATTTGCGTGTGACAGCGGTATTGCCGCCGAGACTCTTCTTCTTGGTGCGACAGCTTCAGGTATCGGCGGATGCATTGTTGCATCGCTTGATCGTCCAAAAATACGGGAGTTGCTGAAGATTCCGGAAACGTATGCAATCCTCATGGTCATTGCTCTCGGAAAGCCACTGGAAACCGTTGTTATTGACCAGATTTCGGGGGATGATTCTGTTCGCTACTTCAGAGATGTTCACGGTATTCATCATGTTCCAAAAAGGATGCTGGATGACCTGCTTTTGAGATTTCATTAACCCCCCCCAGTGAATTTCAGGAGTGATGATACGTATTGATGAACTGCTCAGGGCCTACCATCAGGGTTTTTTCCCTATGTCTGATCCAAAAGATGGAAAGGTTTACTGGTGTCAGCCATACAAGAGGGCTATTGTGCACCTTGATTCCTACAAACCATCAAGAGATGTTCGACGTCTGAAAAGGAAAAACGAGTATAGAGTCACTTTTAATGAGGAGTTTGAGGGAGTGATAAAAGGATGTGCCGCTCCTCGAAAAAATGATGATGAAACCTGGATTTCCAGCGAAATTATCGATGCGTATATTCAGCTTCACGAACTTGGTCTTGCTCACAGTGTTGAGTGCTGGTATGAGGGTAAACTTGCTGGCGGATTGTACGGGATAGCTATGGGAGGTGCTTTTTTTGGTGAGTCAATGTTTTTCCGTCGAGCCTATGCATCACAGATAGCCTTTGATTATCTGGTGGTTCATTTGATCCATAAGGGATATCTGCTGCTTGATGCCCAGATTATGAACCCCCATCTCGAAAAGCTTGGGGCAGTTGAAATCAGTCATGAGGAGTATATGGAGCTCCTCGCTATGGCTATGAAGGAAAAGATTGTTTTTCTCTAAGGAGGGGAAAAGTAGTACTTTGAACGACGGTAGTTTTTTCCTTTCGAAGAGGTGACGCCTTTTGGGATTATTGACCATTAATAGAGGAGTTTTTATGTTGTCGAGGGATTTAACAGAAAGCCAGTTACAGACCAGAGTTATCATTTATTCAGGAAAAGGTGGAACAGGAAAAACCACTATTTCTTCATCCACAGC
>CAIVSG010000190.1 GCA_903908555.1 uncultured Chlorobiaceae bacterium
AAGCGGAATAAGATATGTCTATAACAGTCAGGCCTGATGAGGTTTCATCTATTCTTCGCAAGCAGCTTGCCGGTTTTGAGTCAGAAGCAGACGTTTATGATGTTGGAACAGTGCTGCAGGTTGGTGACGGTATTGCCCGTGTATACGGTTTATCGAAGGTTGCAGCCGGAGAGCTTCTTGAGTTTCCCAATAACGTCATGGGAATGGCTTTGAATCTTGAGGAAGACAACGTCGGTGCTGTATTGTTTGGCGAATCAAATCTGGTGAAAGAAGGCGATACGGTTAAAAGAACCAGTATGCTTGCCTCAATCCCGGTTGGCGAAGCTATGCTTGGCAGGGTTATCAATCCTCTTGGTGAGCCGCTTGATGGCAAGGGCCCAATTTTAACGGAACTCCGACTTCCTCTCGAACGCAGGGCTCCAGGGGTTATTTACCGGAAATCAGTTAATGAACCGCTTCAGACAGGTCTAAAGGCTATCGATTCCATGATTCCGATTGGCCGCGGACAGCGCGAACTGATCATTGGTGACCGTCAGACAGGTAAGACAGCTGTTGCGCTTGATACCATTATCAACCAGAAAGGAAAAGGGGTTTATTGTATCTATGTCGCGATTGGACTGAAAGGTTCGACCGTGGCCCAGGTTGTCAATACCCTGGAAAAATATAACGCGATGGAGTATACCATCGTTATTTCTGCGACTGCATCTGATCCTGCACCACTCCAGTTTATCGCTCCTTTTGCCGGAGCTACTCTCGGTGAGTTTTTCCGTGATACAGGCCGTCATGCTCTTGTTGTGTATGATGATCTTTCAAAGCAGGCCGTTGCCTATCGTCAGCTCTCCCTTCTTCTTCGTCGTCCGCCTGGACGTGAAGCTTATCCTGGCGACGTTTTTTATCTGCACTCACGTCTCCTTGAAAGAGCTGCAAAAATTACAGACGATATCGAGGTCGCAAGAAAGATGAACGATCTTCCTGATGCTCTTAAGCCAATAGTGAAGGGTGGCGGAAGTCTTACTGCACTGCCGGTTATTGAAACACAGGCTGGAGACGTTTCTGCATATATTCCGACTAACGTGATTTCAATCACCGATGGTCAGATTTTTCTTGAGTCAAACCTGTTCAACTCCGGTCAAAGGCCGGCTATCAACGTTGGTATATCGGTATCCCGAGTTGGAGGAAGTGCGCAGATCAAAGCTATGAAAAAGGTTGCAGGTACGCTGCGTCTCGATCTTGCCCAGTTTCGCGAACTTGAAGCATTCTCCAAATTTGGTTCTGACCTTGATAAAACCACCAAGGCTCAGCTTGACAGGGGCGCAAGGCTTGTGGAAATTCTTAAACAGGGTCAGTATATTCCTATGCCTGTTGAAAAACAGGTTGCCATTATTTTTCTTGGTACTCAGGGATTACTCGATTCGGTTGATTTACGCTTTATCCGCAAGTTTGAGGAGGAGTTCCTTGCTATGCTTGAAGTCAAGCACAGCGATATCCTCAAAACCATTGCAGAGAAAGGTTCCCTGGAGACCGATGCGGCAAACTCGCTTAAGGAGATTGCTGTCAAGTTTGTGACTGCCTTCAAGGAAAAGAATAAGGCGTAAGAAGAGAAAAAGGGTTTTTAAGCAATTTTTTTAACAGTCCCGTAATACATGCCTACATTAAAGGATATACGTGTAAGAATCAAAGGGGTAAAGTCTACACAGCAGGTCACCAAAGCGATGAAAATTGTGGCCGCTGCGAAGCTGCGAAGGGCTCAGGAACGTGCCGTCATGGCTCGTCCTTATGCTGCGAAGCTGAAGGACATGCTGGGTTCATTGTCAGCAAAGGTAGATACTTCACTTAACCCTTTGCTTTCAGGTCGTACAGAGGTCAACAAAGTTCTTGTGATTCTTATCACTTCAGACAGGGGACTGTGCGGTGCATTCAATACCAATATCATCAAGCTTGCGTACAAAACCATTCATGAGGACTTTGCTGGTATTCACAGTAAGGGCGGAGTGAGCATGATTTGTGCCGGTTCCCGTGGATTTGACTTTTTCCGGAAAAGAGAGTACAACATTGTCAAAGGATACCCTGCTGTTTTTCAGGGTCTTGATTTCAGTACAGCAAAAGAGATTGCTGATACCGCGTCCGGCATGTATCTGCGGGGCGAGGTTGACAGGGTAATTGTTGCTTATAATGAATTCAAGTCGGTGCTTGCGCCGAACCTGAAAGCTGAGGTGCTTCTTCCTATAGCACCTGAGACCTCCGGGAAGGAGAGCAGCAGTGATTACATTTACGAACCCTCCCCTTCGGCTATTATTGACGTGCTTGTACCCAAGCATCTCAATACCCAGATATGGAGAATGATGCTTGAGTCGAATGCTGCAGAGCAGGCCGCACGTATGGGGGCTATGGATTCTGCCACCGAAAATGCGAAGGAGCTTTTACGGACACTTAACATCAGCTACAACCGTGCAAGGCAAGCTGCAATCACTACAGAGCTTAGTGAAATTGTTGCCGGCGCTGAGGCATTGAGCAGTTGAAAAAAGTACTCTCAAGATATCGATGAATTAAAGCGCCTGGAAGGGCGCTTTTTTTTATGGTTACCGGGGTTAACTGGTTTCAGCGTTATGCAGTTCATCAGGAAATGATTTATATTTTACGAGGTAATGATTGAAGTAACGTCTCATTTTATAGTCAATAAAGGTATGGGCGGAAGTATGAAGATATTCAAGTTTGGAGGGACCTCTCTTGGTTCAGCCGGGAGAATTAAAAAAGTCGCAGCAATCATTGCCGGTGCTTTAGATCATGATAAAATTGTTGTAGTCGTTTCAGCCATTCATCGGGTTACCGATCTTTTACTTGAGTCGGCTACGAAAGCCTGCGGTGGTGACAAGAGCTATCGAATAACCCTTAATGAACTTGATCAGCTTCATCACTCAATAGCCGGTGAACTTTTTTCAAGCGACCTTATCGATAAGGTTATTCTGTCGATACGATCGGAACTTACCGAGCTTAATGATTTTGTCCATGGTATTTTTCTACTCAGGGAGCTTTCTGAAAAGAGTCTCGCGCGTGTGCTCAGTTACGGTGAACGCCTGTCAGCCAGGTTGCTCAGCAGTTATCTTGAGGAGCAGCACATTGCATCGTTTTATCTTGATGCCTCTGAACTGATTGTGACCGATACAAACTATGCTGATGCACTTGTTGACAGTCATGCCTCCGAACTGAAGATCAGAAAACGCCTTGCATCGTTTGAAGGTGTACCGGTTGTAACCGGATTTATAGCTGCAGCGCCTGACGGGACAGTCACAACGCTTGGTCGTGGTGGTTCTGATTATTCCGCATCAATTTTCGGCGCGGCACTTGGAGCAGCGGAAATCGTTATCTGGACTGATGTTGACGGCTTTTTCAGTGCGGATCCAAAACGGGTGCCTGATGCCAGGATATTGCCCTTTATCACCTATGCGGAAGCTATGGAACTTTCTCATGCAGGAGCCAGAGTACTGCATCCTCTTGCGGTTCAACCGGCTATGAAAGCAGGTATTCCTGTGCTGATAAAGAATTCTTTTAATATTGCAGCTGAAGGGACAAGAATTGAGCGCTCCATGCCGCCTGATATCAGCCGGACTTTGCCGGTAACAGGTCTCTCCTCAATCAATAAAGTTGTCCTTTTGAATCTTTCAGGCAGCGGTATGGTTGGTGTTCCAGGAATTGCCTCACGGTTGTTCAGTTGCCTTGCCAGGAACAGGATCAACATCATATTTATATCACAGGCATCATCTGAACAGTCAATTACTCTTGCCATCAACCCCACTCAGGCCGTAAAGGCTAAAAAAATCCTTGAGGATGAGTTTCAAAGCGAAATTGAATTTCGTCAGATAGATCCTCTGCTGATCCGCCGTAACCTTGCCCTGATTGCTGTCGTCGGCAATAACATGTCCGGCCATCCGGGAGTATCTGCCCAGTTGTTTGAAACACTCGGTAAAAACGGTATCAATGTCATAGCTGTTGCTCAGGGCGCCAATGAAATGAATATTTCTATTGTCATTGACAGCCATCACGAGGATAAGGCCCTTAACTGTCTTCATGAATCGTTTTTCCTTTCACAGCGAAAGGTGCATCTTTTTATTGCCGGTACGGGGACTATTGCGCAAAGCCTTATCGGTCAGATCAGCGAGCATCGCCATAACCTGCAGAAAGATAATGACCTTGATGTTGTGGTCTGCGGGATGGCCAATACTGGAAGGATTGCGCTTGATGAACATGGAATTGATCTTGAGGACTGGCAGTCGGCTCTTTTGCCGAGAACCGGGCACCATGATATTGACGGGTATCTTGGGCTCATCAAGGAGAGAAACCTGCACAATACCATTTTTGTCGATTGTACTGCAAGCACCAAGGTTGCAGAAATTTATCCCGAGTTTCTTCTGGCTAAT
>CAIVSG010000191.1 GCA_903908555.1 uncultured Chlorobiaceae bacterium
GATTTCTTGTAACCAAGACTATAAGCCAAGAGAGTCCCTCATCTCTTTAGCTGAAAGAAAAGGATCACTCGTATCATGGAGGCGATCAAGCGCTATCTGAAGATCAGCAATATCTTCTATATATGATTCCAAAGCCTTCTGTATGATGAATGAGCGAGGTCTCTCGGTTTCCTTTGCTATTCCATCCAGTCTTTCTGCCAGTTTTTTGGGCAACCTCACCGATATTGGAATACTCATGGTCTCCCTTGTAAAAATAATGTAAAACTGTATCACAACACCACCACGTGTAATACAAAATAATACAATTATAGCTTATATTCAAGACCTTTTGCGCACTCCAACGCCAGAACCAGGCAGCGCAACGGTTGAGTGAGGAGAATATCTGACAGATTGTTATTGTTAAAGGAAATGCTAATTAATGGACATGCCAGAAAACTTTGTTGAACTGATTGCACCAGCGGGTGATATGACCTGTTTGCAAACCGCACTGAAGGCCGGATCAGATGCCGTCTACTTCGGAGCGGAAGGCTATAACATGCGCGCCGGAAGCAGCAACTTCATCATTTCGGACTTTCCTGCCCTTAAAGCCCTCTGCACCGAGTTCAACGCCAAAAGCTACCTGGCGCTGAACACCATTGTCTATGATGGTGAACTGAAGAAGATGACTCAAACAGTTGCTGCAGCCAAAAAAGAAGGATTCAATGCTGTGATCTGCTCGGACATGGCGGTCGTCGAAGCCTGCCGGAAAGCAGAGATGCCGTTTCATATTTCCACACAGGCTTCCGTCAGCAACTACAGTGCGGTAAAGTTTTATGCCGGACTCGGAGCTAAAATGATTGTTCTGGCAAGAGAACTCACTCTTGAACAGGTACGCCACATTACCGGAAAAATAAAAGCTGACGGGCTTGACGTGCGCATTGAATGCTTTGTTCACGGGGCAATGTGCGTTGCTGTTTCGGGACGCTGTTTTATGTCGCAGGAGGTTTTTGGCCGTTCGGCAAACCGCGGCCAATGCGTTCAGCCCTGTCGGCGGCAGTATATCATTACCGATCCTGAGGAAAACGAGGAGTTGGAAATTGGTACCGACTATGTCATGAGTCCCAAGGACCTTTGTGCTATCGAATTTATAGATGTACTTATCGATGCAGGAATCAGTGGGTTCAAGATTGAAGGGAGAAGCCGCAGCCCTGAGTATGTCAATACAGTCACAACAGCATATCGCAAAGCCATCGACTTCTGTAAAGAGCGCCGCAACGATCCGCAGTTCAGGACAGAGTACAATGCACTGACCAGTACGCTGAAAAAAGAGCTTGCCCTTGTCTATAACCGCGGATTTTCTGATGGGTTTTATTTCGGAAAACCCCTTGAGGCATGGACAAGAGAGTATGGCTCAATGGCAGAGGAAAAGAAAATTTTTATCGGCGATGTAAAGAAATATTACCCGAAAGCCGGAGTGGCTGAAATCGTCATGCTTTCCCGTGGCCTCAAAAGTGGGGACAAGCTCTCGATTCTTGGAGCTAAAACGGGAGTTGTTACGGTGATGGCTGATTCATTTTATACAAACGATCTAGCGGCCACCGCTGCCGCAAAAGGCGATAGCGTGACCATCAAGTGCCCCAAGGTCAGAAAACACGACAAGGTTTACGCGCTTGAAAAAAGGATTTAAAAAAATAAATAGCATAACAAACTATTGGAGCGCTGTTCTTACAAAAAGGTATTGCTTACATTTGATGAGAGAGCATTAATTCTTGCTTGTCAACTTTTTCCTGAAATCAAGAGGAAAGGAGTAGGACTCGATGATATACAAAGTCATAGCAAAATCTGAGTTCAAGAGGTTTACTGATGCCCTGCTCCGGGATAATACCTCTTTCGGTCCCCGGCAGGTTGACACTGACAGCCGGGGAACGGCTGTATACCAGTTTCTGCCGGTAACGTCATCTGACGATGTTGCTTTTGACTATACCGCAACAGCTTCATCAGCGAAACACTTTTTTCTCCCATTCCGGGAAGAGCTGTCGCGCTTTCTGTTTCGTGATCAAGAGTTTGATCAGCAGATAACCTATGAGGCAAACCCTATTGTTCTGATCGGGCTCAGAGCGTGTGATATCAGCGCACTGAATATTCTGGACGATGTTCTGCTGCACGGACACTTCCCTTCTCCCTATTATCTCGCAAAACGCAAAAACACCTTTGTTATCGGCATGGATCACTTGCCCTTACCTGACTGTTTCTGCAAGTCCATGAGCCATCATACCATTTCGACCGGGTTCAACGTCTTCTGTTCTGATATCGGGGAGGATTACTACCTCTCTATCAACTCATCGAAAGCTTTCAATTTCCTCAAGGAGTTTGATACCCGTGATCCTCATGACGATGACAACTGCCGACTCGTTGAACGTCGTAAAATTATTTCAAACAGTTTTCTCTCGGAAGTCGACGTCACTGCGCTTCCGAGCATTCTCGATATTGAGTTTGACTCCCCCGTCTGGGAAAAATGGGGAAACAAATGCCTTAACTGCGGCACCTGCGCTATGGTTTGTCCGACATGTTACTGTTATTCTGTCGAGGAGTCCTTTGATACCAATCTGAAAGGTGCTACCCGACAGAAAAAACTTTACTCCTGCAACCTCGTTGACTTTGCTGAAGTTGCAGGGTGACACAATTTCCGCCCCAAAAACGGCGACCGGATCAAGTACCGTTATTACCATCAGCA
>CAIVSG010000192.1 GCA_903908555.1 uncultured Chlorobiaceae bacterium
CATCAATAAAGGTGACGTCAAAAAGCTTTCCGACCATGGTGGCCACCATAATCAGGTTTAAAGGCATACTGACCGTCCCGGAATCCACCATCATGCTGGTGTTGCTTACGGGCTGGATCAACAGCCATTTTTTGCGTGATCTTTGCTCTCTTGCAAGTTGATGAAGGAGTTTCTCAGCGGGGTCAGGTAGTGTAAGAAGAGTCTCTGATGGTAAGGTTTGCATACCTTGAAATCTGCAATAAGTGTAAAGAAAACGTTACAAGAATAGACTACCCGAATAAAAATAGATGAATTTTTAGTGATGGGCAGGTCAGCATTTCTGACCTGCCCGATCAAGTCATCAGGCTGGTTTTACAGCTTCACACAATAGATGGCCGTATTTTCTGACCGAGCGAACTTCACCAAAACCGATCGATTCCAAAATACCCTGATAGGCGCCCTGCTGCTTGAATCCGAGCACTGAAAAAGGCATACCTGCACCGAGGATATAGTGGCTGAGGTAATCGAAATTCGGATTTTCAGGATCATCAATAATCATATCGAGAATCAGTACTGTTCCACCGGCAGGCAGAGCGTCATAGGCTTTTTGGAGTAGCATTGAGGTCAACTGCTCATTTGCGGAATACAGAATTCTGCAGAACATGACTGCATCTGCCGTTGGGTAAGTATCCCTGTAAATATCAACAGCTACACCCTTCAAGCGGTCACCAACACCTTTTTCTGCTGCATTTTCATTGACCAGCTCAACAGCACCCGGAAGATTGAGAATAGTCGAATTAAGCTGAGTGAACTTCTTGAGAAGGGCAGCTGAAATATCACCGATTCCGCCCCCGACATCAACAAGGGTTTTGGCATTTGAAAGGTTGGCTTCTTCAAGCAGCAGCTTGATTGTAAAATGGGCATTACTGCGGTGAATTTCCTCAAAATACCAGTTATCCGAACGGCTTACCGGAGGATAGGGTACCTCTCCCTTGAAGTTTACCTTGCCTTTTACGGCGTCGGCAATCTGAAGGTAAAAGTTGTCGGCAAGATTTGTCATGGCTTTCAGGACCGGAACCATATAGAGGTTCGGCAGTTCAGGATTCGGCACAAATAATCCTGATGCAAAAGCGGTGAGACTCCATTTCCCATCTTCTTTGGCAGTAATCCCAATTTGAGCCAGGGTCTCAAGAAGCATGATGAGTCTTTGTGGAATCGCACCGACAGCAGTCGCAACTGTTTCGGTATCTTTTGCCTCGCCAGCAAGATGCGTAAACAGATCCAGTTCAAGAGCAGCCTTTAAACTGCCGAATTCCACAAGTCCTTTGAAAATAAGTTCATCAGCCCTGTGGCTTTGCTGTAGTAACTCAAGGTCATTCATGATTGAGGTTAGGCTAAAAAGTTAAAAAAAAGCATTGTAAGTAATGATGGTTGGTCGAGTTATTTTTTGATGTTGTTATCTCTCTCGAAAGTCCCCAGTTCTTCACGAAGGTTTTTTCTGAATGCGAGGCTTGTGACAAGGTTGAGCAACTTATAAGGGTTTTTTCTTACCCTGTTTGCAATATTTTTCCATGAATAGACCTTGTAATAGCTCTTCATGAATTTATGCTGAAATTCGATCGGGTCGTATTTTGCAGAACGGATCACCAGATTCATGGCATTATACTTTTCCCAGTTCTCGTTGGTAATCCAGCCGTTATTCTTGTATTCCCAGTACATTGACGTACCCGGATAGGGGGTAATAATCTGAAAAATCGGCATGAACACACCGTTTTTACCGACAAACTTTACCAGGTTATCCATGTCTTCGAAACTGTCAAGTTCCGGATTGAACAAAAAATTACCCTGAACATTAAGGCCTGCCTGACGGCACTCCTCAATCAATCGTGAATATTTCTCCGCTGAATTGACATGGCCTTTATTGTACGCTTCAAGAGTACTTTGATTGATGGACTCGAAACCGACAAGCACCATTATGCATCCTGCATCAACAAGCTTCTAGACCGTCACTTTGTCTTCCAGAAAATTGATGCTGAAAAAAACACTGAAGTTGATATTGCACTCCTTGATCAGGTCAAGAGACTCCCATAACTTCTTTTTACTGACACCAAGGTTTTCATCAGTCAGCATGAACC
>CAIVSG010000193.1 GCA_903908555.1 uncultured Chlorobiaceae bacterium
AGCTATAAGTGCCGCACGATGGGAGATCGACTTGTCTGGTGGTAATGCTGTGACTTCACCTTTGAACACTCTCATGAGCCAATAGATAGTGGTGTTTACAAAAAAAAAGCAACTCCCGTTAAGGAGCTGCTTTGTTATAACTGCTGCGATCAGTAGATCATGAATTGCGTTCTTCATTTGCCCGCTGGGCTCTACGCCTGCTTCTCGAGCGTTTCAAACGACCATCAATCGATGGTTTAACAAAGTATGCGTTTGCACGAAACTCCTTTAAAACACCTGCACGCTCGTACTTTTTCTTGAAGCGTTTCAGCATTTTATCAATCGATTCATTATCATTTATCTGCACACTAACCAATGTAATTCACCCCCTTTTAAAAGATCAACGTTTAAGTTTCAGTTTAATAATATCAGTAATACTCTCTGAATTTTTTTCTTTTGAAGAATTCAGCTGCACATTTTCAAGAAGCTGCTTTCTCCCGCTTTTTGCAAACTCGACAATAATCACGAAAGCTCCACTGCCCGTGGCCTGCTTTTCCCTGATAACTCCAACTTCGCCAAGCGCCTTATGAAAGAGTGCGTCACCCTTAGCGTAAATACCATGAGGTGAATATATCTGACAATCCTCGGCCTTCAACTCTTCCGGGCTGACTTCCCTGTCTATCTGTATCTGCCATTCCCTGAGAAGAAATACCTGATTGCACTCCGAACAGCGGATCCAGTACTGGTTTTCAGCAGCAGCAGGCACATCGCTTGCACCATTCTTGCCGTCTTTATGCTTTTTAACAGCAACTACCGTCAGAAAATCATCTTCTTTGGGCTTATCGCTCGGAATCCATTCGCCAACAAACGTCTTTTCGGTCATCTGACCGCATCCTTCACAAAAGCAAGCCTTGATCTTACCCTCTAAAATGAACTGCCTTTTTTTGGACTCTACCTTCATATAATATTGCTGGTTGTTAACCCGCTCATCAATCGTCGGGATCTATTCTGTTCTCATCCATTGATTGTTTGGGTCAGGGGTACCATACCTGACATTTATTCCAGCTTCACTGCGCAATATAGTGTATCGCACATAAAAAAAAAGCGGAATGTTAGAGAGGCCCTTAATTACGTAAATCCCCCCAAAAAAGCAACCAGATAATTCGAGAGCACTTACTTATGGGTTAACGCATCAATAAGATCTGATTTAGTAAGGAGTTGAAGCTTCCCATCCGACATGCTGATCAATACTCCGGATGCACTTTGCTGCAACTTGTCGGATAATTCTGAAATCGTTGCCTCCGGTTTGCACACTGAAAAAGGCTGCTCCATGAACCCGACAACTTTAGAGTTCATCGCTTCGTCGTTTTCAATAAGAATTGAGAGAATTTTGTTCTCACTGATACTGCCGATCGGTGCATTATATGAAACTATAGGGAGCTGGGAAACATCGTTCTGCTTCATCATTTCGAAGACTTCCGCAAGGGTATTTTCGGGATATGCGAAAATCAGATCCCTGCGAACTTTCAACTGCAGAATATCCTCTGCAGTAATCTGTTCAAGAGCTGATTTCGCCTTGCGGTAAAAGCCCCGTTTCCGCATCCACTCATCATTGTACATCTTGCTCAGATAATAGCCACCGAAATCATTCATCACCACGACAACACAATCGTCTTCTCCATATCCCTCTCCTGCCTGAAGAGCCGCAGACATAACTGCACCGGATGCTCCTCCGGCAAAAACAGCTTCAGCCCGCAAAAGCTCACGCCCGCAGTTAAATGCGTCATAGTCGCTTACCTGTATAACATCATCGATAACCGATGGGTCCCAGAGAGAGGATTGCTGCATGGAACCGATTTCTTCAAGTTCAGTAAAAACCGGACTGCCCGGCGTTGCATCGTTCAACAGGCTTTCATAAACAGAGCCCTGTGATTCAACGCCTATGATGCTGATTTTCGGATTTTTCTCTTTCAAATAACGACCTAGACCGGAAGCCATCGCGCCAGAGACCATCGATACAAAAACATGAGTAACCTTGCCATCTGTCTGGCGGAAAATTTCGCTGCCGGTAGCTTCACTATGCACCTTGATACTGACGGGATTGTTATACATTCCGGTAAAAAAGGCGTTCGAAATACTTTTCACCAGACTTTCAGCGACATTCATGCAGCTGCGCGGCTCTCCAGGCAGTGCGTCAGAAGGGGTTATGACGAGTTCCGCACCAAGGGCCCTGAGCACTTCCTGCTTCTCTCTTGAAATTTTATCAGGGGCCGCCAAAAGCAGCTTGTACCCCCGTCGAACTCCGGCCATGGCCAAGGCAATCCCGCTGTTGCCGAAGGTCCAGTCAACAAGGGTCATTCCCGGATGAATCTGGTTGCGCTCTTCAGCATCAGTAATGAGAGCTGATGCCACACGATAATCGTGCGAACACGCCGGGTTCAGGTACTCGAGCTTGGCCATAACCTTTGGCCTGATATGACGGGCCATCTGTTTGACAAGAACCAGCGGTGTAACTGCAGCAAGCCCGAATATATCGTGGTTCGGCATGATAGTAATAGCTGAATATTTGATTAAAGTGATAACAAGCCCCCATAACTCTCCAAGAAAATATACATTAATTGCTCAATTCATGATAGCAGTGGAATAAGCGGCTTTCAGGTTTGAAAATCAGTAATAAAATATGTTTTTTTACTGAAAGTTCCGGACCGAGGGCAACAGACCTCTGTAACAAAAAAAACGGCATTCGCTTTATGGACAACCCAAAACCGGGCCTTTCTGCAAAAGAATATCCTGCTGAAAACATGACAGAAGCCCTGATTTCCCTGGAACACCTTAAAGGAAATGCACGCCTTATCAGCAAGCGGATAGCTGGTCATGCCCGTATCATGGGCATCGTCAAAGCAAATGCCTATGGCCATAATGTTCACAGGATTGCTGAAGCGCTTGAAGCTTCGGGAATCGAGGATTTTGGGGTCGCCAATATCCATGAAGCCATTGAACTCAAAACGGGAGGTGCGCTAAAAAAACCGGCAAGAATTCTGGCTTTTGCCTCCCCGCTTCCCTCTCATATCGAATTTTTCCTGAAATTCGGCATTGAGATGACCGTCTGTGATGCCGTGACAATTCAGTCTGCAAAGGAAATTGCTGCAAAGCATAACAAAACACTGCGAGTACAGGTTAAGGTCGATACCGGCATGGGAAGACTCGGCATTGCACCATCAACAGCTATGGATATGCTCAGGGAGATCGACCAGTCACCATATATCGAGCTAAGCGGTATTTATACCCACTTTGCCGACAGCTCATCAGAGAATGGATTTGCAGAAAAGCAACTGGCGACTTTTAAAGCGCTTACCGCAGAATACGAGCATGAATCCAGGCGGACAGTGTGCAAGCATGCCGCCAACAGCGGAGCAATACTTTCGCTACCCGACTCCTGGCTTGATATGGTTCGCCCCGGTATTCTGCTTTACGGTTATCATCCGGCAAAAAAAACACCTTGCCGTCTCGATGTTAAACCAGTCATGCAGTTTGAGGCAAAAGTTATTTTTATAAAACCGGTAGCTGCCGGAACCACGGTCAGCTATAACCGGACATGGAGTGCACCGGGACCGCGGCATATTGCAACAATCGCCGCAGGATATGCCGACGGTTATTACAGATCCCTGTCAAATCGCGCCACCGTTATGATCAACGGCCGGGCTTATCAACAGGTTGGAACGGTAACGATGGACCAGATCATGGTTGACCTCGGCACACAACACAATGTCAAAACCGGAGATAAAGCTGTTCTTTTTGGCTGGGAAGGACCTTCAGCTGAAGAGATTGCTGATATTGCCGGGACCATCAGCTATGAAACTCTTTGTTCGGTTTCTTCCAGGGTTAAACGTATTTTTGTATAAATAACGTAAACCCTGACTGTAATGAATTTCTTTGAAAAACTTGCCATCCGACTGAGCCTTACAAAAGCTGAAATCTCGATGGTTTCGATTCTTCTAGGATTTCTGATGCTTGGGGTTATTATGAAACAGATACATTCTGTTGAAAACGCAGACCTCCTAATTAAAAAGGCCGAAGAGGCACGCTACAGTGATGTAGAAGTCGACAGCCTTATCAGGCTTGCTACCGTAGAACAGGCAAAAGTCAACGATGATGTTTTGCGGGAGGTTGCCGCTGAAGAAAAGAATGATGTCGTTGAAAAAAAGCCGAAACACGTTTCATCAGGGAAAAAATTATTACGCGGAACACTTTCTTTCAATAAAGCCAGCACTCTGCAGTTAGAGAAAATTCCAGGAATAGGTCCGGTTATGGCTGGCCGCCTTATTACCTTCAGAACAGAAAAAGGCGGTAATGTGAAGCAATTTGAGGACTTTCTTGAAGTCAAAGGGATAAGCAGCAAAAAGCTGGAAGTCCTGAAACAATATCTCACCTTGGAGTAATGAGCAAAAGCAAGATAGCATGCTCCATCAACACTACAGAATGCAGTGTGGTAAGGCTTAAAACGTCTGGAAGCAATGGATATATCCTGAGCGAATGCAAAACCCTTCCATTAGGTCTGGGCGACCTTGCTGCGGGCAAAGGGAAGCGCATCCTGAAAAAACTTGAACGTCACCTTCATGAGTGGGGGCAGGAAGACCTTGCGCTCTGTGTCGAACCGGGAACATACCTGCCTCTGCCGGCATACTTCCCTATAGACACAAGCCCGGATGAATGTAAAGAGTACTGCAGAATTGAAGCGGGTTACTTTTTAGCCAAACCTGAACAATACTGGTGCGACCATACCGGTTACAGTGATACGATCAGCAACGGGTCTCATAAAAAACACCTCCTGCTTTTCTATCCTGACGAACACTGCAAAAGAGTTTCTAAACACGTTGCCGGCTTTCATCAGATAGTGTTCAATGGCTCGCCGCAACTCCCTCTTTTTCACCTGTCGAAACTCGCCGGAGAGCCGCAGGTTATCCTTGAACTGGAAAAAAACTATGTGCTTCTGACGATATCAAGAGATGGACAAATTGAAAAATTTTCGTTCCATCATATAAAAAACAAAGAGGAGAGAGAGTACTTCACCATAAAAGAACTTGTTGACAACCCGGTCTGCCGTGAAACCGGCGTGCAGCTTACCGGCACAATGGCCGACAGGATTATTACCCGACTGATCGGCAAAGAGACATCAATTGCTCTGAAACCACTCAGTATCCCTCCATCTATATCGATCAGTAACCCGCAACGTTTTCCAGTCTCGTCAGCTTCAGCAGTAAAAGCCATCAGTACTGCACTGATGGCTCTCTGTGAACAAAAAGAGACTACACCCTTTTAGCGTTGACAACCTCGGCGATCTGAACAGCATTGGTTGCCGCTCCTTTTCTCAGGTTGTCGGCAACAATCCACATGTTTAAAGTCTGCGGGTGCCAGTAATCACGTCGAATCCTTCCTACAAAAACCTCGTCACGCTCATAGGAGGTCAATGGCATGGGGTAGATGCGCGCCGAAGGATCATCCTGAAGAATAATCCCGGGTGACTGACTGAGAAGCTCACGCACTTCATCAATATCAAAATCGCGTTCAAATTCTATATTGAGGGACTCGCCGTGCCCGCCATAGACCGGAATGCGAACTGTTGTAGGAGAAATACTCATGGAGTTATCGCCCATGATCTTTCGGGTTTCATTCACCATCTTCATCTCTTCCTTGGTATAGCCGTTCTCCGTGAAGACATCAATCTGCGGGACGGCGTTGAATGCTATCTGATGAAAATGGGTAAATTCATCCTGCTTCTCACCGGCAAGCTCGCTTTCAAGGGCATCGCGTCCAACCTTCCCTTTTCCTGTAACGGACTGATAGGTCGACACGACCACC
>CAIVSG010000194.1 GCA_903908555.1 uncultured Chlorobiaceae bacterium
CTCTGCAACCGTTTTGCCGGGAAAGAGGTGCTGCCACATAACGCGGGAAACTTCTCCGTGAAGTTTCGAAACGCCGTTTGCAGATCGCGACAGATTCAGAGCCAGCACTGTCATGGTGAACAGTCCGTATATATTACTCAGATCTTCTGCTCCAAGTCTCATCAGATCATCGAAGTTCAAGCCGGTCGTCGTAAGGTACTTGTCAAAGGTGTAATGCATCATGTCGCTTGAAAAGCGGTCATGGCCGGCAGGTACGGGAGTGTGCGTTGTGAAAACGCAGAGTGACCGGACTGTGTCTATTGCTTCTTGTTTCGTAACTCCTTTTCTCAGCTCCTGAGCAAGCAGTTCAAGGGTGAGAAATGCTGAGTGGCCTTCGTTCATATGATAGACTATCGGTTGTGTGCCGAGCTGCTCAAGAAGCTTTACGCCGCCAATACCGAGAATAATTTCCTGATTGATGCGCATGTTCTGGTCGCCGCCATACACTCTGCAGCAGATATCACGATAGTGGGGCTCATTGGCCGCAATATTGGTATCAAGGAGGTAGAGTGTTGCTCTGCCGACCTGCAGTTTCCATGCCTGGGCGTAAACTTCACTCTGCGCTATATTGACCGTTATGATGAGGTCTGAACCGTCCGGATTCGTTACTTTTTCTATAGGCAGGTTTTCAGGGTTCTGGAGCGGATAATCTTCTTTCTGCCATCCGTCCTGATTGAGGCTCTGACGAAAATATCCTTCTTTGTAAAACAGGGTGATGCCAATAAAGTTGATTCCAAGGTCGCTGGCCGATTTCAAATGATCACCGGACAGGACACCGAGTCCTCCTGAATAAATTCTTACGCTTTCGTGAATACCGAATTCCGCACTGAAATAAGCGACAGGTTTCTCGGTAATTTCCTTCGCATTGTTGTCTGCCCAGGTATTCTTGTCGTTCATATAGGCTGTAAAACGTGCATAGACGCGATCGATTTTATCGCCAAATTCACCGGTGCATCGGGCTACAAGTTCATCATTTGATATGTGACGCAACAGTTCAACCGGATTATGATTATTTCTTTCCCAAAGAAGTAGCGAAAGTTCTTCAAAAATTTGTTTTGCTTCCGTATCCCATGACCACCATAAATTTCTTGTAAGTGCTTTAAGTGCAGATATTTTATTTTGCATAATTGAAACGTGGTAATGATTGTGTTACTGCGTTACGTGGATGAAAGACAGTATCAAAGAAAATTATGGCATCTTATTTTCACGAATAGGCGCCAGATTAAAAAATCATTGGCCAATTTACAGTTTTAGAATTGAAAACCGCAAGTCTCAAAAAAATTGATTAAAAATGCAGTGAAAATAGCGCACATATCGGATCTTCATATTTCCGGCATGCAGGATCGCCGTCAGCTCGACAGCCTCGATCGTCTGTTCGATCATTTCAACACAGCAGGGTATGATCATCTTGTTATTTCAGGCGATCTCAGCAATAGCGCCAATTCGGGTGACTGGAAGATCATCCGCCAGAAACTGGAGAGTCATGGACATTATCACTGGGACAAGACCACAGTTATTCCTGGAAATCACGATCTGATTCAGCTTGAAGAGGAGATGCGTTTTTATAACGCGCTGAATCCCCTTCCACGAGTTAGAAAAAAAGCTTTTGATCGCCGGGTTTTGGAGTTTTGCATCTATTTTCAAGAACTGATTACCGGTGAAGAGGGGGGAGATAAAGCATTTCCATTTCTCAAAATTATAAACTTTCCATCGGTTAAGATTGCCCTTGCGGCTCTCAACTCGGTGTATCCATGGTACCCTGCAGATAATCCTCTTGGAGCCCGAGGTTATATAAGCTCTGGTCAGCTTAAAGCCATCAGTGCTGAAAGTGTTCTGAAATCTTTGAAAGATTGTTTTGTTGTCGGGCTTTGCCATCATGCTTATAAAGTCTATGGCACCAATTCTCCTTTTGATCAGGCTTTTGACTGGACCATGGAGTTGAAAAACCGTGATGAGTTTCTTGCTGTCATGAAGGTTGTCCATGCAAAACTGGTACTGCATGGACATTTTCATCGCTTTCAGAACTACGAGGTTAACGGTATAACCTTTATAAATGGAGGAAGTTTTCGATACAATCCACTCTGCTTCAGTGAACTGGTAATAGAAGGGGATGGCGGGCAATGCTCTCAGAGATTTGTCACGCTTTCACACTGAACAAACCAACTGCAACAATTCAGAGGTGCTTTAAGCGAGCCAGTTTGCGAAACCCTGAAGACTTTTCGACTCTGCAAAATCTGTATCAGGTTCTCGTCTTCTATCTGTTCTCTTTCATGTAACTGCGGATTCTTTCGGCATGATCGCAGTCTTCCTGATTGAGCTGTTTAAAAATAGTTGACGATAAAGAGTTCGTCGGGCTGTCAAGAAACTGCTGAAAATGGGATTCACCTGCAGCAAGTTCCAGATCCAGTGCGATCTGCAGTGCTTCATTTTTTGATGGCGGTATATCCGAATACGTATTGATCAGACCGGCAATTTTTATGTTGGTATCGATAAGGGATTGCAGATCTGTGGATAACAGGTTATCAGGAAAAAATTCCATGGGCTGAGGCTGCTTTTTCTCCTGCTGAAGCAGTGATGCGTGTCCTTGCTCTTCCATTGCCAGTTCCCACCAGAAATCTTCATCCTCAAAAAAACAGTCATGAAAAACGGTGTAGAGCTTAGCTAGGTTCAGCTCCAGCTTTATTGACTCGTCAAGATGTTTTTGCAGTGTTTCAGGCATGGCCAGTACATTTATTTTAAAGCGTTACTTGTTGCGGTAGGAAGCGTATTCCTGCAGACTTTTAACGCCGAACTCCTGATGGCGGATACAATCAATAGCCTGTACTGATGCCTCAGCCGCTTCAATGGTGGTTACAAACGGTACATTGCTCAGTACCGATGCTGCGCCGATAGCCTCTTCATCGTGCAGGGCTTTTTCACCTCTTGGGGTGTTGATGACAAAGTTGATCTTGCCGTGCTTGATAATGTCGAAGATGTTTGGTCGTCCTTCCTCACCCACCTTGTAGACCTTTTTGCACTCAATACCGTTTTCCGTAAGAAATTGGTGAGTTCCTGCTGTGGCAATCAAATCGAAGTCCATGCGGTAAAGTGCTTTTGCAATGGCAAGTATCCGCTGGTTTTTATCCTGATCGTTTACACTGATGAAAACCGATCCGGAGAGGGGGAGCTGCATGCTTGCTGCCTGATAAGCCTTGGCAAAAGCCTCAGGAAATTCATCGGCAAGGCTCATTGCTTCACCGGTAGAGCGCATTTCAGGGCCGAGATAGACACCTGATTTTACAAACTTGGAGAATGGGAATACCGGCTCCTTGATGGCCATATGCTTCATGCCGAGTTCATCACAATCTTTCAGGTCGTACTCTTTACGCAGGTCACTGAGTTTTTCACCGAGCATGACCCTGGTTGCAATCTTTACTACAGGTATTGCTGTCGCTTTGCCCACAAAAGGAACAGTCCGGCTTGCTCTTGGATTGACTTCAATAACATAGACACTCTCGTTCTGAACCGCATACTGTATGTTCATCAATCCCACTACCTTCAGGTTTGTCGCCAAGGTGCGGGTATAGGCCTTCATTGTGGCAATGACATTCGGGCTGATGTTATGATAGGGAAGAATAGAGGTCGAGTCTCCACTGTGTATCCCTGCAGCTTCCACATGCTGCATGATGCCGCTGATAACGCAGTCAGTAGTGTCAGCGATGGCATCAATGTCGAATTCAACGGCTGTCTCCAGAAAACGGTCAATCAGCAGGGGATATTTTTCGGTAATAAAGAGAGCTTGATCGACATACTCTTTGAGCGAATCGTCATTGTAAACGATTTTCATTGCCCGTCCTCCAAGAACATAGCTTGGGCGGACGAGAGCAGGGTAGCCTATTCTCTTCGTGATCGTTTTGGCCTCTTCAAAGCTGATTGCCGTTCCGTATTCAGGATGGGGAATATCCAGCTCCTCAAGTAGTGCGCCGAATTTTTTACGGTCTTCTGCCAGGTCGATGCCTTTCGAAGAGGTGCCGAGAATGGTTACACCGGCCTCATGAAGTTTTGCAGAGAGCTTCAGCGGTGTCTGACCACCAAAGCTTACAATAACACCGAGAGGTTTTTCGTGTTCTATGATGCGAATGGTATCCTCAAACGTGAGCGGCTCAAAATAGAGCTTATCGGCTATATCATAGTCTGTTGAAACAGTTTCAGGGTTACAGTTGATCATGATGGTTTCATAACCCGCCTCTTTCAGGGCGAATACAGCCTGAACACAACAATAATCAAACTCGATGCCCTGACCTATCCTGTTTGGGCCTCCACCGAGAATAATGACTTTTTTCAGGTTTGAGGAAACAGATTCATTTTCCTCTTCATATGTCGAATAATGGTAGGGTGTTTTTGCATCAAATTCAGCAGCGCAGGTATCAACGGTTTTAAAAACTGACTCTATACCGTAATGTTTTCTGAGCGCTCTGATGGAAGGTTCTGCTGTATTGAAAATATTGGCAAGC
>CAIVSG010000195.1 GCA_903908555.1 uncultured Chlorobiaceae bacterium
GTTGAAGAGAGCCTCACCCATGGCAACATACTGTCCCTGCTGAACCATTTTTTCAATCACAACGCCTGAAAAAGGGCTATAGATAGGGATTCTGATATTTGGCTTGCCGCTCTTCTCAAGTTCAGCAATCTGACTCTCCTTTACGCCAAAAAGCAGCAGCCGCTGTCTGGCCGATCCAACCAGTCCTTCGCCATTCTGCGAGATAGAGGCGATCGGTGAGTTTTTCAGCTGTTCACGACTTTTAAGGGCAAGGAGGTACTCCTGCTGCGAGGCAACAAGATCAGGAGAGTATATCTCTGCCACTGGCTTCTCTTTGCTGACGAAGGCTCCAACACTGTTGACATTCAATTTCTCAAGGCGACCTGCAATCCATGCGGTGACTTTAGCTTGTCGCGACTGATTGTACTGCACAATGCCGACAGCGTTGATCTCCTTGTTCAGAGTTTCATTTTTTGCCTCAACCGTCGCGACATTGGCCATTATCCGCTGTTTCTCCGAGAGCGTAACATGCTCGTGCATGTCAGTCTTCTTTGGCTCTCCTACCGGCTGAACGATTCCTTTTGGAGCGGTATCAATTTTCTTGATCAGTTCCATGCCGCATATCGGACAGAGGCCGGGCTTTTCCTTGATGATAAAAGGATGCATGGAACAGGTGTAAAGTTGCTTGACCTGTGCTTGATCAGTTGCTTTGCTGCCCTGTTTATTCTGCCATAGATACCAACCTCCACCAGCAGCAATTGCAAGCAGTATAATCACCAGAGGAATTGCGTATTTTTTGTTCAGTGCCATGGCTCTTACGTTGGTATTGTTATTTGTTTGGAAGTTCGTGGTTTTCAGACCGAGGTGCCGCAGGTATTGCAGCAGATGCAGGTGTTACTGTTACCTCACTGCCCACTACAGCTTCAAGCTGTGCAATCTTCATCATATATTCGGCCTTCGACTCGTACAGTTCCCGTTCGTAGTTGAACAGGTTCATTCTGCTGTCAAGCAGCGTCAGAAAATCCACCTTGTTGACTCTGTAGCTGATAAGTGCCGATTCGAGCGATTGTCCAGACTGAGGGATAATACCTCCGCTGTAAAGTTCCACCTGTTGACGACGACGGTCAAGCTGGGCAAGGGTTTCGTTGATGGTGTAGCTGATGCTGTTCTTCAAGGCATTGAGCTCTTCAGTGGCCATAGTTGTCTCAAAGGTTGATTCGGCCACCATTGCGCGGCGCTTCTGCTGCTGAATGGGCAGGTTGAAGGAGAGGCCAACGCTGAACATGTTGTAGCCCGGATCGGTGGACATGCCGGTTGCAATCGGTTCACGGAACATATACTCTGCAGAGAGGTTGAAATCAGGATACGACTCTTTTTTTGCAAGGCTGCGCGATGCTTGAGCCTTGGTCACCAGACTCGCCAGACTTTTCACCTGGGGGCGATTATTGAGAGCTGCCTCGTTTAGTTGTTCCCGGCTCATTGAGACTCGGGGGAGAGTGAAATCAGCAAAAGTACCAATCGGTGTATTGCCCTGTCGATAGGTAAGGTAATTAAGGTTGGCTTCAAGGCTTTTACGTTGCTGCTGCAGCGAAATCTGCATGTCGAGCATCTTCGACTTTTCAAGCCCTGCTTTGTAGATATCCTGCTGTACACCCTGACCGACCGAGTACTTTAACTCATTGATGGTCAGAAAATTAGAGAGGATTTTCAGGTTCTTGTCAATAACCCCGAGCATCTTGTTCACAGCCCAAAGCTGGTAGTAGTTCTCCTTCACCATTTTTGTCAACTCAAGCTTGCGCTCTTCAAAAGCCCATTTGTATGACTCAGCTTCACTCAAAGCAACTTTCTCCCGAAGAGCCTGTTTTCCCCAGAAGGGGAGTTGCTGCGATATGCCGACTACCTTGGCGGAGGTGGGGTCCAGGTTAAAAACACCTGGTTCTCTGGTCAGCATGTTCTGCAGTTTGAACATCACCATGGGGTCATCCAGCGCCTTTGCCTGCTTAGCTTTACTTGCAAACATCTGCCAGCGTGCTTCGGATGCCTTCAATTCGGGGTTGTTGGTGAGCGCAGTGCTGATAAGAGCTGAAAGATCTTCTGCAGGTACGTTCACCTCTGCTGACCATGCCAGTGCAGGTATAAGAGATAACTGTATGAGTAATGCAAGTACCTGATGTTTTTTCATTGTGTTTTGTGACGCTAAGTTGTCAATACATATATAATAACACAAAGCGTGCCATTTATCGTTCATCACGGTTTTATTGAGCTGAGCAATGCAAGTTGAGGAAATTATGTAGAATATTCCTCACTCGAAGGAGAATAATCCTCACAGTTGCTCAAATTCCCCCCCCTTGTCAACCAAAACCCCGCGCCCAGTCATCCCGAACTCCCGTGAGGGATCCATCTTCACCAACCCAATCTTGTATAAGCGGAATATGTCAACTAAGATGTTCGTTTTCTTGTGGGTATTTTGTGCGCGGAAATGCTGAAAAATTTATGCGATGAGTTACATAGGTGATATGTGCATGCTGATGGTGGGGAGGATGAAATTGAAAAAAGGGTATAGCTAAATTGCTGGTTGCGATTCAATCAGAAATTTTTTTAAACGGAAAGAAAATGTCTAATTTTTTAAAAGATGGTTGATCGGTATAATTATTCATAGAGGACTCTATAAGGAACAATGCAGATGACGAAGCCAGAACTTATTAGCCAGCTCGAGAACGCTAAGAACAACTACATACTTGAGCTTGCGGCGATATCTCTATTTGGATCGATAGAAGCGTATCCCATTCTTGAAAATAATAACGCAGTATTCGGTCCCTATACTGTCGAATTTGACCAAGTTGCTAATTTACTCAGAAATACAAATGACCGTGATATCGCAATAAAAGAATTCCTCACCTCACAAATTCGATCGCTTATCAAAGAATCGTTTGAATTAATACAAGACTACAGCAAAGTCACTGGACAAGCCCTTCTTTTCAAGGCAGAACCTTGGTATCCATTTGCTCGAATGATACGTAATTGCCTTTCACACAATTTCAGATTTGAATTTAGAGAGTACGACAGAAGCCTTTTACCCGTATCGTGGAAAGCTCGGACGATTATATCTACCATGGAAGGACAGCCCTTGGCATTAGGTTTCTTCGGCTATGTTGAAACGTGGGAGCTCTTTCAAGAATACCAAAATTTCGCGCAGGACCGTCTGGTGTAATCTTCGCATTTTTGGAAGACTAAGGGATGTTCGCGGCTAACTGTACTTGACATAGTTACTTTCCTCAGTTAAGTTAGCAGAAGCAGGGGATATGTGCTGATATTCAAGGCTGCAAATTATAGTGGACCCCGATTTTTAGACAGCAGTTTAAGTTGTTAACTTGCCCCAAAAGGAGCAGGTAATGACAAAAAGGACACGAAAACAATTCAGCAGTGACTTTAAGGCGAAGGTAGCGCTTGAGGCTATTCAAGGAGTCAA
>CAIVSG010000196.1 GCA_903908555.1 uncultured Chlorobiaceae bacterium
ACCAGCACCTTCAGATCTTTGTTCAGCAGAACAATATCTGCAGCCTCTTTGGCAACATCAACAGCCGTGTCCACTGAAATACCTACATCAGCATCATGAAGAGCGGATGCATCGTTAATCCCGTCACCCATAAACCCGACGACATTTCCTCCTTTTTTAAGCGCGATAATGATGCGTTCTTTCTGGTTAGGTTCCACTTCGGCAAAAATATCAGTGTGCATAGACTTCCTGAGCAATGCAGCGTCATTCATTCTCCGCATCCCTGAACCTGTAAGAATAACAGGTTTCGCAATGCCAATCTGTCGGCCAAGACTTCCTGCAACAAGAGCATTATCACCGGTAATAATTTTCAGATTTACCCCAAGTCTTTTCAACTCCTTGATAGTCTCCTGAACATGTGGTTTAGGAGGATCAAAGAATGTGACAAATCCCAGAAATATCATCTCTTTTTCATCCTGCCGGGAAAAGCTCTCCTCACTGTTCCCGGCTTTGTAGGCAACACCGAGCGTTCGATACCCCTCTTCGCTGAGCTTCGTATAGCGATCCATTATCTCAGACCGTTTTTCATCCAGAGCGACAACATTACCGTCATCAGTTTCGGTGAGTGCGCAAACTTCAATGACCTGCTTAAGGGCGCCTTTGGTGATCACAATATTTTCAGATTCATTACGGATCTGAACCGTCAGACGTTTTCGAATAAAATCATACGGGACTTCGCTTTGTACCGTAAAAGAGACGAGTGCATCAGGGCGGCTGAGGACAATCGAAGCATCAATAGGATTATGGAATCCCTGTTGCAGTGACGCATTAAGCCATGCATACTCCAATACTTTGTCCGATGGTTCTCCTGAAACTGATAAGGCGGCATTCAATTGTACTTTTCCCTCTGTAATGGTTCCGGTTTTGTCTGAACAGAGGATGTTCATGCTGCCAAAGTTTTCTATGGAGGAGAGGCGCTTGACGATGACCTGCTGGCTTGCCATATTGCGGGCACCTGAAGCCAGATTGACCGTAATGATTGCAGGGAGTAACTGCGGGGTAAGGCCGACTGCTAAAGCGAGTGAAAAAAGGAAGGAGTCAAGAACCGGTTTGTGGAGAAAAACATTGGTGGCAAAAATAATGAGCATCAGAATAAGGGTAATCTCCATGAGCATATACCCGAACCGGCGGACCCCACGTTCAAAATCGGTTTCGGGAGGCTTCAGTCTCAGGCTGTCAGAAATTTTACCAAATTCAGTTTCTCGTGCAGTTTTCATCACAAGCACTTTGGCTCTGCCGCTGATGACATGTGCTCCCATAAGAACCGTGTTGATTCTCTTGGCCAAGGGTGTGTCCGTGGGTAAAACAGTAACGGTTTTTTCTACAGGGTAGGTTTCACCGGTAAAAACAGCTTCATCAACGAATAACTCTTTTGACTCAAGCAGCAGGCTGTCGCCGGGGATCAAATCACCGGCCGTAAGCAAAACTACATCTCCTTTCACGACCTCTTCGACATGAATCTCTTTTTCCGTTCCCTCACGCAAGACACGGCAGTTGATCTGCACCATTTTCATCAGCTTGTCGAGAGCGTTTGCAGCACCTTTCTCCTGCCACCAGCCAAGCAGACCGCTGACCAGAACAATGATCAAAATGATGATGGCGTCTGTATTGTCCTTGAGAGCAAGGGAAAGCATTGCTGCAGCGATAAGCAGTAACGTAATCGGGCTTTTGAACTGAAGAAGGAACAGCGTCACAGCAGATGTCTTCGCCCCCCCTTTCAAGGAGTTTGGTCCGTCAAGCTTTAATCTTTTCTGAGCCTCTTTTTCTGATAACCCCTGCCCGTCACTGCTGACTTTTCCGAAAGCTTCTGAAGTGTTGAGATTCCAGAAGCTATCTATTGGGGACTGATGGTATGGCGGGGTTTTCATTGGGTATGTTGTCCATTTCTACCTGTTTTTCAGCGTCCTCGGCCACCACCGTGCCCACCGCCTGGAGGATGACTGTCACCGCCACCGCGAATGTTCCCGGGGCCGCGGATATCTCCACCAGTTTGACGGTCTCCCCGATTTCTGATATCATCTTCATTTCGACTTTGACTGCTCCTCGTTCCGCGCGTATCTATCAAACCCTGGCGGTTATTTATGGGTGTTGCTCTTTGGCTTCTGTGATCATGTTGATCTCTATTCAGCCAGTACTGCCGGTCATGCCTTCCATACTCGATATCACGGAATCTCCTTATGTCTGAAATGCGATATCCTCTCAGCAAGGGGGGAAGACGCTCTCCGATGATGACTGCCCATGGTCCATCGTAAAACGAAGAGTTGTACCAGAAGCCGTTATCGTACAGGTAGTAGTAATTGTCGTAATAGATGAAATCATAAGGACTTTCTACTGCAACTGAATATCCGAGCTCCGGTACGTAGATAAATGTAGGTGGAGAATCTATATAAAAAGAGGGCCTGTTACCCAAGGCAATAAGATGGCTATTGATCTCTCCATAGGCAAGGATTGGGGAGTTTGCGAAAAGTATTCCTGCAACTCCAACTGCGGTCAAAAAATATTTCTTCATGGCCACACTTTTGTTTGCTGACAACAAAACCAGAAGATCCCCATCATATTAATTCAAATGGAAATAAGAGATTAAAAGTTGCCTTTAACGGGAAAACGCGAGAGGGGAATGTCCATCAGTGTGATCTCTGGCTTCGTTTAAGCATAAACGCCATATAGAGGACAACAGTGAGGTTGATTGCTGAGAAACATATTTTGAGCCAGGTAAAACCTTTTGCAAGTTCATAGAGCTCGATCGGCAGATAAATCCCCCCGCTTAACAACGCGAACCACTCAGACCATCGTTTTGCGAACCAGAGACCAAAGCCTTCAACAAAGCGCATTGAAGCATAGAGCAATGCAAGAAGCGCAAGAGAACGCAGCCTGCCATCATTCAGATTGCTGGCAGCGGCTATAAATATTTTGGGAATGTGTTTTGCGGGGTTGAGATGCAGATGACCGACCAGTTGCTCAGCAATCACTTGGATATTCTGATGCATCAGTGAAAATGCTGCCAAACCGGTCAGTAGCACCAGTATGCCTTTGAACGCTTCAAAAAGAGCGATAACCTTGAGGCCGCTAATATTTTTTTTGATAGGCGTATCCGTTTAAATAAGGGTTTTAATTGCTTTCTTTTCCGGTTCACCCGCTATTGACCATTTAATTGCGTCTTCATGCAGCGATGCGTAAAAGGCATGAAATTGTGCATAAGAAATCAGGGCGGTTATAGCAACAGAGCCGATAAGTTTTTCGAAAATAGTGAAGAGCCACATTTGTGCCTGGTTTCCGGGATCTCTGAAAGGCCAGGGATAGGTGGCAATCAGTAAAACAACAAAGACTGCAAAGCCGATCATTCCAATAGCATACTCTACCTTCTTCTGCTTTCTGGCATAGGAAAGCCTATCTTTTTTAGAAGCAAGTATCTTACCTTCAATGATAGGATCTTTTCGGTTGCGTTCAACAAGCTGGACAGGCCGTTCATAAAAGGTGATCTTTTTTTGCATTTGACCGGCGTGCTTAATGCACTTATGAACAAATACCTGACAATCAAGCTGCAGGAGAGAGAGGTTCGGGTTAAGAAGTCGAAGCACCCATGCTTTATTCTCAAACGATAACGTCCCTCGGGTCTCGGTTACGGCACTTAAAAGGATAAACTTTTTACTTCCGAGAAAAAGCGGGATGTCACTCTCTTTGACAGAATCCTTCATCTCTGTTACAATTTTTTGCGCATCAGTGGATTCCTGGTCAAACGTCGGCCACCATTGATTTCCTTTAAGGACTATGATGAGCGATTCATCTTCAAAGTCACTGGTAAAAATAATTTTTGCATGCATTACTTTTCTTTATAAATGGATTCAAAATATAGGCCTTACAACAATATACCTCATAAGCTCCTTCACTGGAAAGTCATTTCCTTTTTGGATGCAGATTGACTTGGCAAAGGTGATGGTATGCAAGGGTTATTGATAAGTATGGATGAACAATTTGTTAAATTTAAAGGTGTATTGGCTGAATAACATTTTTGGTTTTTTTCAACAAATCAAAATAGAGATACAATGAAAAAAACAATGGCATTGACAGCGTTGTCGCTTGCGGGATTTTTGGCTTCAGCCATTCCTGCAGCAGCAGCAAAGAATTACGTAAGTGGAGATGTCGGTATTGTATGGCTGAACAATCTGACGGACACCTATTCCACGTCGAACTACATCTCTCCGATGTTTTTCAAAACAACAAACGATAATCGATTAGCTTTTGCTGATTCAGGTATCACCCTGCATGGGGCTATTGGTTCCGATTTTGGAAACTATCGCATCGAAGGTGAACTTGGCTATCAGCGTAACAGTGTCAGTAATCTTACAAAAGGGATTTCATCAGCAGGCTCATTTCTGCCATCATCAACCGTGACTGATTTAGCAGGAAATGTTTCTGTGACATCAATCCTTCTTAATGGCTACTATGATATCCATGCCGGCGGTATTGATCCATATATTACCGCTGGAGTAGGTGGCACCTCTATCAGTTTTAATGATATCAATGCTTCGACGAGTAGTCTGCAGTACTCCGGTTCTTATGCAAATGCACAGGCAACCGCAATAGCTTATCAAATTGGAGCAGGTGTTGCGATTCCTCTCTGTAAAAACGTCAAGCTTGATGCCCGGTACCGCTATTTTGCAACAGGTAAAGTCGGAAGTATCACAACAAGTCAGGTTACTCTTAACGATTTCAGCCTCATCAGCAACAGTATTGTACTCGGTCTGAGAGTAGGCATCTAATCAAGATAGGTGCAATTCAAAAAAGGCCGCCTCATTGCGATGTATGAGACGGCCTCTGTTATGTTCACTTCTCTTGGCAGAAATATTGCCTGGAGACGCTTATTTGATATGAAAGTAGAAACCCGACAGCTTCCAGGCAATTTCTTCCTAAACGTAGTTGCATTCAAAGATAACATGCTTGGTTATGGTCGGATAGTGGCTTTGATAGTCAACACCTCCTTAAAGTTTAAAAGGGCACTTTTCGAAAGAAACTCTTTCAAGGCAGCCTCATTCGTCGTTGCCTTGAACTCTTCAGAAAGATAGCTGCGGGCCTTGGCCATATCCTGCTGCTTTAGATTATAGGCGGACCTCCAGAAGCGGTGGACACAGAGTAATGAGGGGATGGTGGTGTGTCCTGTGGTTGATTAGAGCAGGAACCACCTCCTTGGCTAATGGGTGCCGCAGAGTGGGCAGTTGGGGTCTTGAGTTACTGGGACTTTTCTGATTTCTGTTGACAGGGCATCGTAGGTTAAGAGTGTATTGATCAGGGGTGTTCCGATGGTGAGGATGTATTTTATGGCCTCAATGGCCTGCATTGAGCCAATTACTCCGGGGAGTGCTCCTATTGGTCCTGAGGGAGTGGTGGCAAGAGGGATTCCCCCTTCGTGGAAAACGCAGTGGTAGCAGGCGGTTTTTCCGGGATGGACGGTCATGGTTTGGCCGTAAAATTGCTTGATACCTGCATGGGAGTATGGTTTTGCTGCCAGGTGGCACGCTTTTGCTATCAGGAATTTAGATTCGAAGTTATCCGTGGCATCGATGACAAAGTCATAGCTTGCAAGAATCTCCTGTGCGTTTTCGAGGGTAAGCCGCAGTGGATAAAGGTTAAGTTTTATTGCAGGGTCAAGGGCGAGGAGTCTTTTTGCTGCAGAGTTGACTTTCCACTCTCCGATTGTTTCCGTGGTATGCAGAATCTGGCGCTGAAGGTTACTTCGATCTACGATGTCGCCATCCATAAGGCCGATTGTGCCGATGCCGGCAGCTGCAAGATAAAAGGCAGCAGGGGAGCCGAGTCCGCCTGCACCGACGACAAGTACTTTTGACCGAAGAAGTCTTTCCTGTCCTTCTTCACCGATCTCTTTCAGTGTCAGGTGGCGGGCATAGCGCTCTTGCTGTTTGTCGTTTAAAGGCATAGCTCTCTGTTTTTGAGGTGAAGAATGGGGCTGTTCCCTTCTGCATGGCCATTATAGGCGGGCTCCCAGTTTTTAAAGACAGGTTCGATATTTTTGGCACGCATGGCACTGCAGAATTCATCGACGCTTCGGTCATCAAACACCTCAAACTGACCTTTTTCATTGTGTTCGGTGTCATGATACCCACCAACGGTGGTGCGGCTTTCTATGCTCATTCTGTTGATGCCGAGTCCAGCCATGCCATTTCGATATGCTGCGCTTTCCCTTGTTGAGAGCACAAGTTCCACATCGGGCAGAGCAATTCGGAAGGCAAAAATCATACGGGCAAGAGCGTGATCGTTCAGAGGAAACGGTGGCTCATAACCCCCGGTTTGAGGTCTCATGCGGGGAAATGATACTGATAAGCCAGCACGCCAGTAGGTGCGTCCGAGATAGCGAACATGCCGATAAAGGCTCAGCGCATCTTCTCTTGGGTCTGACAGGCCGAGCAGTACGCCCAGCCCGACGCTTTTTATGCCGCCCTCGAGAGCTCTCGACGGTGTTTCAAGCCTGTCGATAAAATCCTTTTTCGGACCCCAGCGGTGCAGTGCTTCATAGCGTTCGCGGTTGTAGGTTTCCTGGTAGATGGTGATGGCAGTGCACCCACTGTCGGCAAGAGCGCGGTATTCACTGACACTCATAGGAAAGGCCTCAACCGATACCCGTTGCATCTCTTGAGCAGCGATTTCGACGCTTCGCTGGAGATAGTCGAAATCAGCCGCTTTGGTGCGTTCGCCGGTAAGCAGAAGGATGTCGGTAATCCCGAGCTTTTTCATGGCACTCAGTTCGCGCCGTATCTCAGCGGCTTCGAGGCGTCGGCGCGGGGTGATTCTATCCGAAGCAAAACCGCAGTAGGCACATCCGCTTGAGCAGTAGTTCGAAAGATAGAGTGGAGCGTAGAGTGTCATGGTGCGTCCGAAACGCCTCATAGTGAGAGCCTTTGCTTCAGCAGCCAGCGTTTCAAGAGTGCTTGCTGATAATGGATCAAGCATTGCCGAAAGTGCTGTGGAGTCCCGGTCATCAGTCAGCCAATCCGGTAAGCTGCTCATGCGTTTGCCCCCAGAAAGGCTGTGAGAGGGCTTGTTGCTATGGCCGAGCTGCTTTTTGGCATCAGTCCCGCTTTAAACGCTTTTCTACCAGCAGCAACTGCTTCTGCAAATGCTTCAGCCATCTCTGGCGGATATTCTGACACTGCTACCGCACTGTTTACAAGAACTGCTCCGCATCCCATTTCCATGGCAAGAGCAGCTTCAGAAGGGGAGCGCAGCCCTGCATCGACAATGACCGGGATATTGCTTTCACGGATGATGAGGTTGAGCATTTCGGCAGTGGCAAGTCCCTGACCGCTGCCTATGGCTGATCCGAGCGGCATGACTGACGTGCATCCAACGTCTTCAAGGCGTTTAGCCAGAACGGGGTCAGCAGCTATGTAGGGCATTACCAGAAATCCTTCTTGTGCAAGAATCCTGCATGCTTCATAGGTTTCTATCGGATCGGGCATTAAATGCTGGGGGTTCGGGTGAATTTCCACCTTGATAAAGGGACTGCCTGAAAGTTCACGGGCAATATGAGCTGCGCGTACAGCTTCAGCAGCAGTTGATGCGCCTGAAGTATTCGGCATTAATGTTATTCCCGGAAGTGTTTTTAACGGGCTGAAGAGATCGTCCGCAAGCTGCTCGCGGTTGAAACGGCGTAAAGCAACCGTGACAAGCTGTGCGCCTGAAGACTTGACAGCTTCCAGCATGACGGCTGTATTGCTGAATTTTCCTGTTCCAAGAATCAGACGGGAAGAGAAGGTATAAGAGCCTAATTGCAAAAAGTCCATAGGGATTGAGCCTGTCTATGCGAGTTAGCCTCCGCCTGCAAAAACCAGAATTTCCACACGATCAGCATCCTGCAGCAGGTGAGTTGATCGTTTATCGGGGCGGATGATCCGATCATTGACCACTATTGCTACGGTATTTCCATCTGAACCGATGATCGAGAGAAGGTCTGTTACGGCAGAACCGGGAGGCAGTGTCTGTTGTTTTCCGTTCAGCTCAATAGTAATCATTTGTAATATTTTTTCACGATTTCTTTGTTCT
>CAIVSG010000197.1 GCA_903908555.1 uncultured Chlorobiaceae bacterium
TCCTGCTTCGCTTGCCGCAACAAGCCTTGCATCGACATCTTCAATTGCAAAGATGCGATTGCGGAATGCCTCGTCTGACTTCATCTTTTCGAGGAACGCTCTTGCCTGATCAAGTGACATGATATTTCTCCTTGGGTTGGGGTTAAGAAATGAGCCTATCACTTGGAAGCTACGTGTTTGTGAATGAAAAGGCAAGCTGGATTGGCACCGCTGGTTCCATGGCGGTTTGGATGGTATGGTATCAACCAAAGGTGGGGTAACAAGTGGGTTTATGTCCTGAAACATCTTCACATCTACGGGGCCGTGGTTCAATCCTGATGCCGAAGTGGTTTATGACCACTCCGGCATCGTAACGGTAGCCTGGCAAAAACGTGCCCCTCGAACGGGGTTAAGCGAAGGTAATTCTACAATCCTAGATTCATATCAATGTATACCGGAACCACGTATAATAAATATTTCCCCCTGCTGCGGCATCCAACTGTTCGTCTGTAAGCTCTCCCTCTGAATTCTGCGGTAGAATAACATGAAAAAGGGTTGGCGTGTTTTCAACAACCTTCACGGTGATACCATCAGGTACCGGTAATCCTTCTTCCTTGAGGACGTCAGCAGGATTGTTTATCAGCCGCTGCTTATAGGCTTCATCAGCCCATGCTTTGGCAACGATTTTGCCCATTGCCTGTTGTTGTTCCTGTACATTCACGGTGGCCTCCTTGGATTGGTGGTTGGGAAATGAATCTATGCCCTAAAAGTTATGCATTTGCGACAGCAATTGCAAAAGCCGACACCAAAGCCATATCCCTCCGCTGGGCTGTATTGCAGTACTAACAATCTTATCCTCCAATGAGAAAACTTATCCAAGCTGGTTTTTTTGGGTATATTTTTTTCAGTTCATGGATTGCATACGCAAGGAAAATCATCGCCATAATGAGTGATGCATAACTCAGTAGGAATACAGGAAAACTGGAGTGGGGCAAAAACACATTGAATACATATCGAATCAATGCGTAATGAACAACGTAAATAAGTAGTGCACATTGCCCTAGCCGATTTAGAAATACCAATCCCCCCCAACTTTGCGTTGCTTTCATGGCGCGGTAGCATAAGAGCATGACCCCAAGAGCGGTGAGGATATAACCCAATGTAGCCGGATAGAATAATTCGCTATAACCTTCGCGGACAAAAAGGCCACCAGGGAACAAATACCAAAGCAGGGCTCCTCCTGCTAAAAATAGTAACCCGATTCTTTCGATCCAGTGCCAGAAAGCTTCTCCCTCAGCCAACTGCACTCTATAAAGAGAGGCTCCAAAAAGTGAAAATCCCAACCATGGAAATAACGGAAACCAACCGTCGATTAGAAAGCGATGCAGGTATATTTCTGAATGAATCAGATAATCATTCAGATTTAAAGTAAATGGTACATCTGGAGCAGTAACGTTATAGCCCAGGAGGCTCTGCAAAAGAGGGGTGAGGAGGAAAACTCCACCGGTCATAAAACCTAAGATTCTGTTTGATAATCGGGTTGCCAAATAAGTTATAGGCATTGAAATACCAATGAGGTAGAGCACATCAAAAGCGGTGAATGGAGAGTATTGCCAAACCGCAAGATCAATAAATACCCCTATAAAGACGACAGCCAAGCCACGGATCAAATAATATTTAATGCTCCGATTCGAGCGGTTATTATTAGTCATGGCCACCATCATCCCGGACAAGATGATAAAGATGGGTGCAGCAAAAGTGCCATAAAAGCGAAACAGAAAGGGGTGAGGTGGATTTAGTATATTGCCCGCAAGATTTGCAGCAACCATGGTAAAAATAGCGAAACCTCTGAGGGCATCAATCTCTTGATATCGTTCGATCTTTAGACTGATTTTTGGCATTATTGAGAAATTATTGAGGATAAGAGTATCTCCTATTGCTTGTGTAGGTTATGATTACTCCTGCTGCAATATTAGAGTTGATGTCCTGGTTTCATAGAGGTCATAACAGTGTGGCACCAGCCTTTTTAATACAAAGTTCAACTGCTTTCTTGCCTTAAACGAAGTTCCAAAGATACCTTTTGGTCGTTCTTCGCTGATTTGATGTTGAGCGTGACAATGGATGGCGTGGGCTGCCAGCAAAGGCCCGAACCCATGTGCAGTGCGGATTTTTGGGTTGACAAAAAGACTGCGGTAACAGAGCGCATCCTTAACAAAGGGTGAACGGATCAACGTCATCCAAGCCACAACGTCACCACCACCTCGAAGTCCAAAACTGAGTTCCGGCACCAGGAGCTCCTCATCAGCAAAAGGCGACAAGCCATAAGGGATATCCCCGGCATCTATTCCAGCCAAAAGTTTTACACGCTCGTCATCCTTAAGGTCGGTCATGGCAAAAATTTCATACCCATCAGTCAATGAAGGTGCCATAGAGAGCCATGGTGCAGTTGCCATGTCGCTGATTTTAAAGAGGGACATGTGCATGCTGGAGAGTGGAGTGCTCCATCCAGTAGAGAGAAGGAGGTGCTCAAAAGCAACCAATGAACAGATTTTTGTTGTGTATCCGGTCGTCATGCTTTTGAGTTTTAGCCGGATACCTTCAGTAGCAATAGCTTTCATTAAGGCTTGGGCAACGCCGCAATGACGCCACAAGGGTGTGGTCATGACAGAGAGAATATTGAGGCATTCAGTGCTTCCGCTATCAGGAGGGTCACTCTCTGTTAACGAATAACGCGCAAGAATTAGTCCTACTGGACGTTCTCCTGAACGAGCAACCATGGCAATAATTCGCTCTTTTGCAGTATCGGGTTCAAATGATTTTACCAGGACGGAGCGATATAACGGAAATGTCAAGCACGCAACATCGTGCACTTCACTTTCAAGTAAAGAGGTGATCTTAAAAGCGGGAACAGAAGGAGAATGGGGTTCTCCAATTAAAGAAGAGCAGGTATGAGATTGTTTTGACATAACCACAAAGCACTCCGGTTACAAGCTTAGAATATCTTCAAAAGCCAAAACACGCTCTTTAAAAGCAACGTCCGACTTCATCTTTTCGATAAACGCTCTTGCATGATCAAGTGACATAATATTCCTCCTTGGGTTGGGGCTAAGAAATGAGCCTACCACTTGAAAGCTAAGCTTTAGCGGCAGCAATTGCAAAAGCAGTAATGCGACAGCACAACCAGAGAGCCGGAACCCTGAATAACGCACAGAAAACGCATAGGAAGAGAATCCGGCAGTACGTTGCCCGATGGCACCGCTGGCTCGATGGCGGTTTGGAGGGTGGGAGTTATTTTGAATTGAATAAGGGAAAAGAAGAATAGGGCCAATGTGACCTATGTGACGTATAGGACATAGAAGAGAGCATTAATAGCGCGAGGCTTGATGGTTGCCTTGATGGATTATAAAAAAATGGTATTTTTGTGGTCAGTTGACTTTAGCTTGATAGAAATAACCTTGCATTTTTGGCATGAAAAGAACTTTGCAGCGGATTATAAAGAATATTGAGGCCGGGGAGTATAAAGTTGCTCATGACAGGTTGGGGGGAGTGATGAAAGCTTATCCTGAGGAGTGGCAATTGGAGGTTGCGTTTATAGAAACAGGTATAGCGAATGTGATGTTGGAAAACGGGCAGGGGCGGAGGCTTAGTATGGGATTTTATGCTCAAAGTGCAGCGTGGAGGCTGAAAGATATATTGGGGCATCAGGGGGCGGCAGAGTGTTTGCGTGCTTTGCATAAAATGGTTGACCTTACGACTACAGCGAGGTTTAATAGTTTGAATTGAGGGAAGATAGTTGGCAGTTGGCAGTTGGCAGTCTTCGAAGTGCTGAGTGCTTTTTCTTAGTGCTGAGTGCTGAGTGAAGATAAGATAGTTGGCAGTGGGCAGTTGGCAGTCTTCGAAGTGCTGAGTGTTGAGTGTTGAGGGAAGAAAGTAAGGAGTTGGCTGGGGAGGAAGATAGGGGGGAGTGGTTAGTTCGGGTTGCCTACTGCTTACTGCCTACTGCCTACTGCTTACTGCTAACTGCCGATTGCTGACTGGAAAATTATGCTGTTGCATTGATATGATGTTCTTTTTGCTTATGATGGAGAGGTTTTTCTTTTTTTGTCATGAACTATTTTTTTTGATACGAAATCATGTTTGATGAAATTGAGTTTGACAAGATCAAGCGTCTTCCGAAGTATGTGTTTGCTGCGGTTAATGAGTTGAAAATGGCTGAGCGGCGGGCTGGGGAAGATGTTATTGATTTTTCAATGGGCAATCCTGATGGCCCTACTCCCCAGCATATTGTCGACAAGCTTATTGAGAGCATTAATAAGCCCCGAACCCATGGATATTCGGTTTCAAAGGGTATTTACAAGCTTCGTGGTGCGGTAGGTATATGGTATAAGCGCAAGTATAACGTAGACTTGGATCTTGATCGTGAGGTTGTGGCTACGATGGGGTCAAAAGAGGGTTATGTACATCTTGTGCAGGCGATCACCAATCCCGGTGACTTGGCGATGGTTCCCGATCCTTGTTACCCTATTCACTCTCAGGCATTCATTCTTGCAGGTGGTAATGTGCACAAGCTGAAGCTTGAGCTTAATGATGATTTAACCCTTGATGAGGCTGGATTTTTCCGGAATATTGAAAAGGCATTGCGCGAATCGTCGCCGAAGCCCAAGTATCTGGTGGTGAATTTTCCGAACAATCCTACCACAGCTACTGTTGAACTCCCGTTTTATGAAAAGCTGGTCGACATTGCCCGGCAGGAGCGTTTTTACATTATCAGTGATATTGCCTACGCCGAACTCACGTATGATGGTTATGTGACACCCTCAATCCTTCAGGTTCCCGGTGCAAAGGATGTTGCGGTTGAGAGCTATACGCTTTCGAAAACCTACAATATGGCCGGATGGCGTGTCGGCTTTATGGTTGGTAATGCGAAGCTGATCGGCGCCCTTGAAAAGATCAAGAGTTGGCTTGATTATGGTACGTTTACCCCTATTCAGGTTGCTTCTACGATAGCTCTCACTGAAGATCAGAGCTGTGTGCAGGAGATTTGCGAAGTGTACCGGAAGCGCCGTGATGTGATGGTCAAAAGCTTTGAAAATGCAGGCTGGCCGGTTGTCACTCCAAGGGCAAGCATGTTTGTATGGGCAAAAATTCCTGAACCGTACCGCCAACTTGGCAGTCTGGAGTTCAGCAAAAAGCTGCTGAGTGAAGCTAAGGTTGCCGTGAGCCCCGGTATTGGATTCGGAGCCTACGGAGATGAGTATGTGCGTGTTGCCATGATTGAGAATGAGGAGCGTATCCGTCAGGCGTCCCGCAACATCAAAAAATTCCTTCGCTACCAGGAAGCCTGAAACGTTGCTCTGAGGTCGCTCAGAGAGGTTCTTCAACTTCAAAAACCTCCTGAAAGGCCTGCTGCAAAGAGTCAACGACCATGCCCGATGAGACCAGGCTTGCAACATCGCTTGCCAGGTCTCCGGCCCTTCCGTGAAACCAGGCAGCAGCGGCAGCAGCATTGAAGATATCCGCTCCTTTTGCCGCCAAGGCAACAATTATTCCTGCAAGAACATCTCCAGAACCAGCCGATGCAAGTGCTTCAGTGCCGCTGGTGTTTAACAGCACAGTCCCATCTGTGTCAACAATAACGGTAGGAGTGCCTTTCAACAGCAGCGAAACTCCATGTTGCTCGGCATAGCTTTTTGCAGATTCAATGGGATCCGCAGCAATACTTTCCACTGACGCACCACAGAGACGGCTGAATTCTCCATAATGGGGCGTAAGAATCGTATCCCTGCAATTTGTTAACAGTTCCGATGTGACTCCGGCGGATGAGAGTGCGAAGAGGGCGTCAGCGTCGATTATGAGCTTTTTCTGAGTTATCTCACGACGGGAAAGAAGCTGCGTGATGAAGGCAATCACCTCGCTGTCGCGACCGAGGCCGCATCCGATCATGACAGCATCGGCCCATTCGGCTTTTTCGAGTATGGTGGTTATATCCCTTCCAATAACCACTACTTCAGGAAGCGCGTTATGTATAGCTGCTGCAAGAGAGATCGGGACTGAAAGGCAGACGTACCCGGCACCGGTTTTAAGGGCTGCCTTTGCTGATAGAATGGCGGCTCCGAGCATTGAGGAGTGTTCAGTTTGCGAACCGGCAATAATGAGCACCTTGCCATTGGTATGTTTTGCGCTTGCAGGCTCTCTGAGGATGAAGTGTTCGGCGGCGAACTCTTTATCGGTTAAAAGCGCTGCAGAGGGTTCGACAAGAAAATCGGGGATGGAGATTTCAGCAACATGTATCTCTCCACAGCGATTCGGACCTTCGTTGAGGTAGCAGCCTGTTTTCAGAAAGGCCATGGTCACGGTAACATCCGCCTCAATTGCAGGAGTGGCTGCCAGACCGGTAGTTGCGTCAAGTCCGGAGGGGATATCGATGGCTAAAGTGAGGGCGCCGGATTGTTCGCGGATAGTGTTGATGAGTTCAATACCTTCAGTAAGCGGAGATGGAAGCTCCACCCTGGCTTCAGTTAAGCGAAGTCCGGTGCCGGTAATGGCATCGATAAGCATGTTGTAGGAGGTTTCACCAACATAGGGGAGTGCTTCCTGGTGGCTCTCAAAAATTCGCAGATTCGGAGTGTGTGCTGTGTAGGCCTCAAGAGTGGCAAGACCTTCGCGATTGACCCCCTGAAGTGTTGTATCGGGATAGAGGAGGACGAGGTCAACTGATGCTTCGAGATTGAGGAGATGGCGGGCAAGCACAAAGCCGTCGCCGCCGTTGTTGCCTTTACCAGCTACGAGAAGAAAAGATGTGCCGGCAAGGGAGTCAGGAGTTTGAAGCGTTTCCTTAATAATACGGAGGCATTCACGTCCTGCGAGCTCCATAAGGCGGGTTTCGCCAATATGAAGCTCTTCTATTGCCGCCGCGTCGACCTTTTTCATTTCCTGTGCAGTTAGAACCGGCAGCATTGTTTGCGCTCCTTCGTTCCCTCATCGGGAAGGGTTAATGTTCATCAATGTTTGTCACAACAGTTCGTCAAGGTGCAGTGCGTGCTCAAGGGAGTGATAGTATGCCCCGGTAAGCTCTTCGATCTGAAAATGAACGATTTCTACACCGTTTATAGAGATAACGGCATCATGATCGACAACTTTTCCGATAACGCGTACCGGAACATTGTGTTTATTGGCGGCATCAATTACCTCCCGTGCATTGTCGGGTGCTATACTGAGAATGACGCGTCCCTGGGCTTCTGAAAAGAGCTGATGCTGGATATGGTAAGGGCCGCTATCGGAATCTTCAAGCTCAACCTTGAATCCGAGCGGGGCAGCCGCGTTCATGATTGCTTTTTCAGCAAGCGCAACAAAGAGTCCACCATCGGAAATGTCGTGTGCGGAGTGCACCAGTTTTTTGGAGGCGAGCGAAACAAGCAGCTCCTGGAGATTCTTTTCATGGTCAAGGTCGATTGCCGGAGCATCCTGACCAGGTGTTTCGTAGTGCATGACAAGGTATTCGGAAGCGTCAAGCGTGAGTTCCGGATAGCCAAGAAGAAGGATTGCATCACCGGAGTGGGTGAAGGTTGACCCTACGAGATTGTCGATATCATCGAGAAGTCCGATCATGCCTATGGTCGGTGTGGGGTAGATGGCTGAGCGGACGCCGCCGATATTTGTTTCATTATAGAAACTGACATTTCCGCCGGTTACCGGTGTATTGAAGGCAAGGCATGCTTCGCCCATGCCCCGGACCGATTCCTTAAACTGAAAATATACTTCCGGTTTGTAGGGATTGCCGAAATTCAGGCAGTTGGTGATGGCAAGGGGTCGGGCACCTGAGCAGGCAATGTTGCGGGCACATTCGGCAACAGCGATTTTGCCGCCTGCGAGCGGATTGAGATAGACGTAACGGGCGTTACAGTCGGTTTTCATGGCAAGCCCTTTCCGGGATCCCTTGATACGGATAACAGCAGCGTCTGTATGGCCTACAGGGGTAACGGTGTTGGTCTGCACCATGGAGTCATACTGGCGATAGACCCATTGCTTGCTTGCAATATTGGGGCGTGACAGCAGTTCGCGGCTGAGGGCCTTGAAATCAAGGGCTTTATCCTCAACAAGTTTAGCGACAGGTGTATCCGGCTTCTTTTCAACAGCCTCACGGATATAGACAGGAGCGCCTCCTCCAAGAACAAGCGTTTCGGCTGGGATTTCAGCAACTACAGCGCCGTGCTGAAAAACCCTCAGAAGCTTGTCACTGGTAACGCGGCCGATGGTAACGGCCAGAACATCCCATTTTCGGTAGACCTCAATTATTTTCTCTTCAAATCCTTTTGCCGCAACGATCAGCATTCGTTCCTGTGATTCGGAGAGCATGATTTCGTAAGCACTCATGCCGACTTCACGAATCGGGACAAGGTCAAGGTCAATTTCAATGCCGCCTGTTCCAAGTTTTTCAATGCCCCTTGCGCTCATTTCGGAGGTGGAACTGGTGATACCGGCTGCGCCCATATCCTGAAGACCGACAATATAGCCGGTTGCAATAGCTTCAAGGGTGGCTTCAAGAAGAAGCTTTTCGGCAAAAGGGTCGCCAACCTGAACGCTCGGGCGTTTGTCCTCGGAGGCTTCACTGAGATCTTCAGACGCAAATGTTGCTCCATGGATGCCATCCCTTCCGGTTGAGGAGCCGACAATAAGCACTGGGTTCCCCTCTCCATAGGCTGTTGCACTGACGGTTTTGTTGTGCTCAACGATACCGACTGACATGGCGTTGACCAGCGGATTGCCGGTATAGCCCTCTTCAAAATAAATTTCGCCACCGACGGTCGGGACGCCAAACGAGTTACCGTAATCTCCAATGCCACGCACTACACCGTCAACCAGGAAGCGGACATGAGGGTCTTTCGGAGAGCCGAAGCGGAGGGAGTTGAGCGATGCCACAGGACGGGCGCCCATCGTAAAAATATCGCGGTGAATGCCACCGACACCGGTAGCTGCACCCTGATAGGGTTCAACGGCTGAAGGGTGGTTGTGTGACTCAATCTTGAAGGCTACCGCCAGGTTGTCGCCGATATCGACCAGGCCTGCATTTTCTTCACCGGCAGAGGTCAGGAGAGCCTCGCCATCACGGGGAAGGGTTTTAAGGACAGCA
>CAIVSG010000198.1 GCA_903908555.1 uncultured Chlorobiaceae bacterium
ACATCATCAACCTCCCAAGTAGCAGGAAATCCTAATAATTGCTGGTAATGGTCGGTTAGTTTCTGCATCTTCAAGGTTCGGTTTGAAATACTGCAGTCTACGACTTTATCCTCTCATTCCACTAAATTATGCGGAGACCCAAAAAATTGAGGCCTTGTTATCCAAGGCCTCAATCAAATCAAAATCAGTGTAATGTGAATTACAAAAGTATTTATACCGGTACTCTGTATTGTTCAATACTTTCGCCTCTTTTTTCAACATCTTTTACCCAACCGGGCTTCGGGCCTCTGCCTACCCAATATTCATGTTCACTTTTTCTGAACTTTATAACAGCCGGGCTTTTTACACCGGATTTGGCTGTTTTTCCCTTCCTCTGAAGTTCTTCAACAGTAATATCGTATGCGTCCAGTTTATCCTTAATCTCTTTAATTATGGCAATTCGCTCGTTCTTGATAATATCATCTGCTTCCTTTTGAAGCTGAGCTATTTTCGATTTAAGTTCTGAAAGTTTTGTTGTTGACATAATTCGTTGATTTATAATTGGTTAAATGTGCTCTTCCTTATGGGGGGAATTAATTGTAAATGTAATAAAAAAATAATTAACAAAAAGTGGATTCTTTTTAGATGGGAAAATCACTGCCTCAATTATGCTGAATTATTATTGATTCAATTTCAGAAGGATAAAGTTAATGCATCGATCCATTTCAGAATTTCATCTTTTGCATTATCAGGTGCGCTGAGATGAGTTCCATTCAAAATCAGATATCTATTAAGGTGATTGGACGGCCATTTTTCAAAGACATACTCTTTTCCCGAGTTATATAAGATATCTTCCGTGCCGGCGAGAATCCAAAATAGAGGAATTCGCTGACTCACCTTTGCGGCAGCAATCGGCATGGAAGCCATTCCTCCGGGGTCATTATAGCTGCTATACGTTTCAGCAGTCATGTTGATATTTACAGACTTGCCTCCATTGAGATCAATAAATGACTCCCTCCCTCCCCCTTGACCAGCTTTGATCATTTCATTTGCCTTATTGAGACTTGCCTCAACGTTTATATGATACTTATGAAGATCAGGCGTATGGCCAGGAGCTATAGCAATGACGGCGTCAATTTTTTCATGTCCATAGGCCGCATAAGCGATAGAAGCATTTGCACCCATACTATGCCCAGCAAGAATAATGACTTTTGCGCCTTTTTTTCGTAATTCCTGAATATTATGTTCAACAATACTTAATGCTGCAGGATAATCAATATCATATCCCCTTAATTTGCTCCAGGGCATTAACGGTGTAAGAACAATATAGCCCTTCTCTTTTAACGATGTCGCCAGATTATTGATATGCTGGGATGGATTTCCCCATTTGCCATGGAGCAATACAACTCCGACAGTGTGTCCGGTTGCGGCATGTACATCACAGGCAAAGACAGAAAACAGTAGAAGAACCTTTACTACAAGATTATGAAGCTTTACCATTGTGTCGTATCCTCCAGATGAAAATTATATGTGATTACGATGTTCTGTATCAAAAATAATAAACAAGACACTGTGTTTTATTTTTCAAAAACAATTTGAAATAATTGCTAATAGAAGTTAACCCTTTATTCTTTCATAATTAATCATTTCAAGCCAGACCAAGTGCGTTCCATATATTTTCCTCAGGTAATCAAAAAGACCCTCTATAAAAAAGGGCCTTTTTGGTTTGAGAGTGTGTTGAACTATCCGTTATACATTAATTGCTTCGTCTATGGCTTTTGGTGCCATTGATCTATCGATTCCGATCACGGCGTTCATCACGTTTCTCTTCACGGAATTGATTCCTGTCATCCCTACGGTCCTGATCGTTATGACGATCCCTGCTTTCCCAGTACTGGTGGTCATGCTTGCGATATTCTCTATCACGGAATCTTCCGATCTCGTCCCAGCGGTGTGCTCTCACAGCACGGGGAAGCCTGTCAAAGCTTACCACATCCCAAGGACCTCTGTAATTCGAAGCACGGTACCAACGACTATCGCGGTTTATAAAGTAGTTTCCATCAACGAAAATGAAATTATAAGGGCTTCTTACTGCTACTGAATACCCAAGTTCAGGTACATGGATAAACGTGGGTCTTGTATCGATTACAAAACCTGGTCTATCTCCAACATTGACGTGTATGCCGCCAACCCTTCCGCCGATTTCTGCATGAGTATCGGCTGGATGATATGCAAAAAACAGACCTGCAACCCCTGCTACCATCCAGATGGTTTTTTTCATGATTACTTGCGTCTAAAATTATTAAAAAGTAAGAACACTTTTCTGTTAAGGCTTGATACCCTGACAGTCAATCTATCTCTTTCAAGATTGTTAGCTGATGATAACATAAGAGACGCTCTATCGTATTGTTTCCAGCGCAATAATATTCAAATGTTCTAATTATTTTATCCTGTTGTTCGCAATCCCCCTGATATGGAGTTGACGGTCAGGAAGAGTTCCAAAAGCAGGGTATCGGACTCCTGCTGTTTATCAGAATTCTGCAGTTCCCGCCATTGCTTCAAAAGCTTTATCTGCCGGTGGTGAAGCAGGTCAAGTCCTTCTTGACGTAGAACGATAAACTTATTGACATTAAGCCGTTGAGTCTCAAGAGGTCCGGCAAAGAGTATTTCGATATACTTTTTAGTTCGATGGTATTCTGCTTCGATCATTCCAAGAATGCGCTCCCTGATAGTGCTGTCAGTGACAAGCGTCGCATACTGACGCATAATGCTTACATCAGCAGAGGCAATGCTGGTGTCGGCATTGCTGATAATGTAACGAAGGGGAGGCCAGATGTGGCTGCGGTTCCGGATATCCTCAAATATCTCCGGAGCGCTATGCTCCAGATATTTAAGTGCCGAGCCCACTCCGTACCAGCCCGAAAGTGAAAAACGTGCCTGGTTCCAGCTGAATACCCAGGGAATGGCGCGCAGGTCTTCAAGACTAGTTTTTCCGCTTCTTCGAGAAGGTCGGGAACCTATTCTTGTTGATTCAATAATATCAATAGGTGTGGCTTCACGGAAAAATGTGAGAAATCCTTCTTCACCGATAAGCTTCCGGTAAGCCTGATTACTTTTATCCGAAAGCAAATCCATTACCTGCTCAAGCGGATGCTCTCTTTTTGGCTCCACCCTTTGCCTGATAAGAACTTCGGCTGCTCCTGCCATGAAAAGTTCGAGATTATAAACTGCACTGATGCGGTTGGCATACTTTTGGGCAATGGTTTCGCCCTGTTCGGTAAAACACATGCCGGCATTAAAGGAGCCCCATGGTTGTGCCCTGATAAAGCGGTGCGTGGGGCCTGCCCCTCGGCTGATACTGCCACCCCGCCCATGAAAAAACAGGATTTCAGTATCAGAAATCTTCCCTGCTTCAAGCAGGGATTCCTGTGCGCGATAGAGTGTCCATGTGCTTGAAAAAATCCCCCCATCCTTATTACTGTCGCTGTACCCGATCATAACCTCTTGAAGCCTTCTTTTTTTCGCGGTTGCTTTTTTCCGGTAATCGAGACTTCGTAGTGTAAGCGGGTGGCGGAGAAATTCCTGCAGGATCCCGGGGCTTCTTTTCAGATCTTCAATGGTTTCAAAGAGTGGGACAACAGGGAGCAAACAGACGTCTCCATCTTCGGTTGTTGTCATCAAACCGACCTCTCTGGCAAAAATGTAGACGATAAGAAGGTCAGAGACGTTTCTCGTCATACTGACAATAAGTGAGCCCAGAGCACCAGTCCCGTAATGTTTGGTATGTTGTACTAAAACTCTGTAACAGGCAAGCACCGTTTCAGCTTCGGCACCTGCGGTCATATCAGGATGGGTAAAAGGTCGTGGTGACAGCAGTTCCCGATCAAGAAATGCTCTTCTTTCCGCTTCATTCCATTCCAGAAACTCACTGCCATTCATACCGGCAGCGGTCATCAACTGTGAAAGGGCAAGTTCATGAACACGGCTGTTTTGACGGATATCAAGAGTACCGAGATGAAAACCAAACGTCTGTACGATTCTATAAACAGGGGTAACTTCCATATCAGCAATATGTTGAGCCCCTACAGCAAGAAGCGACTCCCGTAAAAGCGAGAGATCCTCAAGGAGTTCCTTTGAACCGATGTAGCGACCAGGTTTGCTTGACACCTCAATACCCTCCGAACTATCAGTTTCAAAAGGAAGTGATGCTATCATAAGGTTCAGAAACTGGCGCCAGGGTTCATGCCGGTTTCTATCGACTGCTACATATCCAGCCTCTCCAAGCATATTGCTGAGGCCTTCGATGCGAAGGATCAGCCTCTCCCCGGGAGACTGTAATCTTTCAGAAAGGCTTAATTTTGATGCCAAGTCAGTGAGATGAGCAAGGACAAGTGTGAGAGACTTCTGACGCATTTCAGCAAGAGTCTCTTCAGTGACGGTGGCGGTTACAAGTGGATGGCCGTCACGATCACCGCCAACCCAGCTGCCGAAGGTAATACGAGGCATATTTCTTGGGTCAGAAAGTCTGTTGCCATCAAATCCTGCCTCATGCCAAGCCTGCAGAAGGCGTTTGTCAAGCATTGGTAAGACTTCCGAGAAAATATTATAAAGATAGTGAATAACATTTCTCCGTTCAGCCGATACCTGCGGTTTTTCGAAGAGGATTTCTCCAGTTCTCCAGAGCCTTTCCATGACTACCTTGATCTCATTACGGATTTCAAGCTGTTCAAGCGGTGTCCACATCTGGTTTTCACGTTTTACCAGAAGCAGATAGAGTTGCCGATGCTGTTCAAGAACAGTTTTCCGTTTTGCTTCAGTAGGATGCGCAGTCAACACCGCCTCGATTGAAACCTCTGAGAGTAGTGAAGAGATGGTTGTTTCGGGGATTCCAAGTTTTTGGAATCTTGACAATGTTTTACCCCAGAGACCGGTCAGATGTGATAATCCGTGTTCGGCTTCCAGCGAACGCCGATTCTGGGCAGCGGAGTTTTCTTCCGCCATGTTGAGCAGTTGGAAAAAAATCGAAAACGCCTGAAGGGCACGCTCAGAATTAGGATACTTGTCAAGGGGTATGCCGGCATTCTGCCATGGCAGGTGGTCTGCAAGTTCATTATCTCCAAGGTCACGGAGTACCTCCTGGAAGCATTGAAGAAGAAACAGAAAATCCCGTTCTGCTTTTTCAAAATCAATAATACTGCTTGTGGTCGTTATCATAAGACAAGGCTATTCTCTGGTTAGTACGGCACTTTGTGCAGTATTCTAAAAAATTAAATGAGTTACAAATTTTACTGCCTTACCTTTATGGTATTGGCTCAAGCATAGGTATGCTTCGCAAGTTTAAGCAGATAGTGAATTATAAACACAACCTTTTTAAGCTTTCTGTTTGCCGCCTTTACTATTTATGCTTATCTTACTGCATAATTTTTTGGGTAAGCCACTAACACCTAATTCATTACCACTCATGGACAACAAATCAAATG
>CAIVSG010000199.1 GCA_903908555.1 uncultured Chlorobiaceae bacterium
ACTGATTCCCATTTCACGGCAGGTCTGCATAATACGCAAGGCAATTTCGCCGCGATTTGCAACAAGTATTTTCTTAAACAATGTAATTGGTGATGAATGATTATGGTTTAATCCGAAACAGTGGCTGATCATACTCTACCGCCTGTCCATTTTCAACAAGAATTTCAACAATTGTACCGGAAACTTCAGCTTCAATTTCGTTCATAAGTTTCATGGCTTCAATAATACAAAGAACATCACCTTTCTTTATGGTGTCATTGACAGCAACAAAGGGTGGTGCATCAGGAGATGATGACTGGTAGAAGGTCCCGACAATTGGAGAGCGAGATTCGATTAAACCGGATTTTGACTCATCCTTTTGAATAACTGAAGCGGTTACAGTCTGGGGAGATGCTTTTACTGCAGGCTCTGATCCCGTTAGAGCACTTGGGGGGGGAATAACTGCAGTAGCGGAAGCACGCCTCAGGATAATTTTAACGTCTCCCTGCTCGATGATGGTTTCCTGAAAGTCTGAGCTATCGACAATGTCGATAAGCTGTTTAATTTCGTTAAAGTTCATGATAATATTACTTAAGTTTAAAACACGCGTCCCGATCTATCGCCTAAGAAGATAATTACGTATTAACTCTTTCAATATATTCACCGGTCCTGGTGTCGACACGAATAACGCGTCCAGTCTGTATAAACATGGGAACGTTAACTTCCGCACCAGTTTCGACTACGGCTGGTTTTGTTCCACTTGTTGCCCTGTCATCCTTTAATGCGGGACTGGTTTCAGTGACCTCAACTTCAACAAATGTTGGAAGTTCAACTCCAAGAATAGAGCCATCGTCAGAGAATACAATAGTGACTATAATACCATCCTTGACAAAACGGGATGAAGAGCCGATCGCAACTTCAGGGACATTGATCTGGTCAAAGGTATCGTTGTCCATCATCACAAAATCAGTGCTGTCTCTATAAAGATACTGGTACTGTTTTCTCTCTGTGACGATCACATCAACTGACTCGGTGGCACTGAAGCGATATTCGACATTTCTGCCGGATTTCAGGTTTCTCATGTTTGCCTGGTAAAACGCTCTCAGATTTCCAGGAGTACGGTGAATAAGGCTCTCTATACTGTGTGGTTCGCCTTTAAAGCGGATTATTGAACCTTTCGAAACATTGCTGATTGAAATCATAAACAGGAAAAAAAAATTGTCTTGTGTGGCTTGTTTCTTTATATCAAAATGAACCGAAATATAACACAGTGCCGGATGAATACAAACCACCAGATAGGGCAAAGCTGGATAATGCTAAAAAGCCATTGCATGTTTGTAAAGTACTGTTTAAATTCATTGAATTAATAAGGGTCAAAAAAAGTTGGTTTTACTTAAACAATAATAAATATGTCATATGTCAAAAGCTGAATTAGTAGAGAAAATTGCCGAGCAGGCCAAGCTGACCAAAGTTGATGCCGAACGTGCTGTTAATGCATTTATCAATGTAGTCTCAGCATCCTTGAAGGCTGGAGATGATGTAACTCTTGTCGGCTTCGGAACGTTCACCACTGGCGATAGAGCAGAAAGACAAGGACGGAACCCTCAGACTGGTGCAGTTATTACAATATCAGCGAAAAAAGTTGTTAAGTTCAAGCCAGGAAAAGCGTTGAAGGAAGAGGTCGGTGGTTGATCCTTATCGTTTGAGTGTTTTTATTTACTTTTAAAGTCCATCACCAGTTCCTGCTTGATGGACTTTTTTTATCATTTATATTGCAGCATTATGGCTACGAAAGTTGTCCTTGATTTTGAGAAGCCTCTTTTTGAGCTTGAAGCCAAACTCGATGAAATGCGACTGCTTCTCCGAAGTAGCACAAGGGAGCAGGCGCCTTCTGAGAGTGAAGCGCTCAGTCATGACATAGAGACTCTTGAGCTGAAGGTCGATGCGCTCCGTCGATCGATCTATAAAAATCTTACCAGGTGGCAGAAGGTGCAGCTTGCGCGACATCCGGAAAGACCGTTTACGCTCGATTACATTTATATGATGACCAAAGAGTTTGTCGAACTAGCCGGAGACAGGCATTTCAGTGATGATAAAGCTATTGTTGGCGGGTTTGCCCGCCTTGAAGAGAGTTCATCCGGTTTTTCACAACCAGTCATGATCATTGGTCATCAGAAGGGTCGTGATACCAAATCCAATCTATACAGGAATTTTGGAATGGCACAGCCTGAGGGATATCGCAAGGCGCTTCGTTTAATGAAACTCGCCGAGAAATTCCGTAAACCGGTCATTACCCTGATTGATACTCCGGGAGCCTTTCCCGGTATAGAAGCTGAGGAGCGTGGACAGGCTGAGGCAATTGCCCGGAATTTATTCGAAATGGCGAAGTTGACTGTTCCGGTAATCTGTGTCATTATCGGGGAAGGTGCAAGTGGCGGAGCGATTGGTCTCGGGGTCGGCGACAGGATTATCATGGCTGAAAACAGCTGGTATTCAGTGATTTCTCCTGAAAGCTGCTCTTCTATTCTCTGGAGAAGCTGGAACTATAAAGAACAGGCGGCAGAGGCGTTGCAGCTCACGGCAGATGATCTTCTAGCTCAGGGTATTATCGACAGAATTATTCCTGAACCGCTCGGAGGAGCTCATACTGACCCTGACAAAATGGCTGCGACATTGAAGGGGATATTGATCGAGGAGCTTAAAGCACTGTTGCCCAGGGATCCGGAAGATCTCGTCCATGACCGTATTGAAAAGTTTTCTGCAATGGGTGTCTGGAAAGAAGAGGTATAGAAAGCAAAAAAGCCTGCTTAGTTGCAGGCTTTTTTATTGTAATACTTATTGTTGCTTTATTTGATGACGTAGGAGCTTTCCCCCTTGAGCAGGTCTTCAAGGGATGCAACTCCATTTTTCTGGGCGTCACGGATTTGTGCGGTCAGAGCATCTTCGTAGGTTACCCGTTCCTCAGCATAGAATATCCCGAAAGGTCTTGGGACAACCTCTTCCGATTTATCATGAACATCAGCA
>CAIVSG010000200.1 GCA_903908555.1 uncultured Chlorobiaceae bacterium
ACTCCTTACAACTGAGCAGTTCAGGGCAATACCGGGCAGAGGAGTCTCAGGGGTAATTGCAGAAACCATCTGGCGGGCTGGCTCAAAAGCTTTCATGGCAGAGGAGGGAGTTGAGCTTCAGGCGATGCATGAAAGCAATGCAAGACTCGAAGCTGAAGGAAAAACAATCGTGATGGTCGCCTGCGGCAACAAGCTTGCCGGTATAATCGGCATGATTGACGACCTGCGTGAGGATGCCCTGCCCCTGATAAAAGTACTCCGCAATAAAGGTCTTTCGCTGAAAATCCTCACCGGCGACAATCAGGGTGTAGCAGACTTCATTGCCGCTAAATGCGGCATCACCGATGTTCATGCCGGGCTGGGACCGCTCGAAAAAGCTGCAGTTATCCACGCCCTAAAACAGAAAGGCGAGTGCGTCATGATGGTGGGCGATGGCATCAACGATGCTCCTGCACTGATCGAAGCCAACGTTGGCGTCACCCTCGGCCACGCATCCGGCATTGCCCTTGAGAGCGCAAGCGTTGCCATCCTGAACGATGATCTCAGGCTGATCAACACCCTGATCAAAAGCTCCTCACGATGTTTTTCCATCATCAGGCAAAACCTTGTCTGGGCCTTTTCGTATAATCTTATAGCATTGCCGCTTGCCGTGACGGGAGTTCTCCACCCCATTGTTTCCGCACTGCTCATGGTGGTCAGCTCGCTTGTTGTAGTAAGCAACTCTTTGCGGCTGAAAAAAATCTGACAACGCAATTATGAGCTCCACCTTTTACCTGATCGGCATAGGTCTCTTTGTCGGATTTGCCGCATGGTTGCTCTTCATCTGGGCCGTCAAAAGCGGACAGTTCGACGACCCGCAAGCACCGAAATACCGAATGCTTGACGATGAAGACGAACCTGCAAAACAGGCAAAGCCCGCAGAGAAAAAAAGCCCATGAATAGCGCACCCTTTCTCGCCATGCTCCTCGCCGGATTAGCCGGAGGGTTCGGCCACTGCATCAGCATGTGCGGCCCGCTGGTTGCAGCAGTCTCCGTGGGTGAAACCCGGCATGGCATACTCCACCACCTCCTCTACAACCTGGGACGAATCACAACCTACAGCATACTTGGTGCAATTGTCGGCCTTTCGGGCTCATTTCTTGTCCTTGCAAGCTCAATTGAGCCGATCCAGCGAGCCATCATGATCATTGCTGGACTCTCCATCATACTCATGGGACTTTCTACAGCAGAGTGGCTTCCACTGCCTCATAAAAAGAGTTGCAACCCTGGCAGTTCACTTATTCAAAAAATATTAGTGTTCTTCAAGGCCCCTCGATCAATTGGTTCTTACTACCCGATGGGCATCGTCCTCGGTTTTCTCCCTTGCGGTCTCACCTATACCGCACTGCTGACCGCTGCAAGAAGCGGCATGGAGGCAAAGTATCCCTTTGCCGGAATGATGCAAGGTGCCATAATGATGATGCTCTTCGGCCTCGGCACTACCCCAGCGCTCATTCTTGTGGGAAAGGTGGCAAATACTATCAGCAACAGAACGCGGAAGCGCTTTTATCTGTTGGCCAGCTTGATTATGATTGCTACGGGGGTATGGTTTATTGTCTTGGCTCGGTGAAAAAAGTGGCACCGCCATTTGAAGAGTTTGTGAATTTTATGGTTATTGAACTTTTACGTATTTTATAAGCAATAGTTTATAGCATCAAGTAATCAAATCTAACTGTTATTTATAACTCAACAGAGGAATAGAGCGAGTGCAGAATACTTTGACAATCATTCTCAGCATAGTAACTGGAGCAGTGATCTTTTACGTCCGATCGTCAATGTTACAGGCACAAAAACAAAAATATGCTGCAATCCGTCTTCAAGGATACCTCGCATATTGGCAAGGCTGGATTATGGAAAATAATCTTTTTGATGTCTATCATATCGGCTGGAAATGGAATGAAGAAATCAATAATATTCTAAAAAAAGGCGGAAATACTGATGAACTCGTCAAACTAAAAGCAGAGAAAAAGAAACTTATTGATGAAGTTCAGAAGGGAATCCAGAGTAAAGAAATTGGGTTAGATAAAGAGAGGCTTTATGAAGAAATCCGTAAGTTTCCCACTGACATATTAGATAGTATTGTTGACTATACTAAAGCCACAAGACAAAACCTTATTGACGGAAAGACTTTTATTTCAGATGATGAGGCTACCGCCCTCGGAGTATTGGTTACTAGCCTGTCTATTGAGCTCAAAATGCACATTATTGACATAACAGACACATACGTTATGCTACTACTAGCATGCTCACGCAATCCAACAGAATTTAACATAACAAAGTACTCAAAAGAAATTGCTAAGTCGGTTTGGATGGGAGTGGTAGTATCAAAAAATATTGACTCTCTAATGCGTAGCGCAAAAAAAGTAACATCGCAATCCATCATCAAACTTACTATCCACAATGCTTTCAATGAGTTATAATCATACCATAAATACGACTTGGAGAAATTGGTCCGTGGTAGTGAATAATAAGATCAGTTGCTTATCGTCACACTCCTCTTTAAATTACTTTTTAAAATCGACAGAACTTTACAGTAAAAGCTATTATATCCGTCTGGTATGAAACACAAAGAGTTGAAATAGGCTATGCCAACTATACTTGTCATACTTGGATGGAGATTATTTTTTTACACCAATGAGGGCCGTGAACCGATTCATGTCCATTGCCGAAATGGTGATATGGAATGCAAATACTGGTTAAAAAGGGAGATATTCGATATTGAAGAAGCTTTTTCCTACAATATGACGGAGAGAGATAACAGGCAAGTAAGAAAAATTATTTACGATCATTTTGAGTACATCGAGACACAATGGGATGATTTTCAAAGGAGACGTCAGCAATGAACAAACATCATGATATTGGGAACATACAGTTTGATGGAGACTTTTTTGAGATAACTATTGATGGAGCAACCAAGAGATTTGAACTGAAAAAGATTTCTCCTCTGCTGCATCAATCTTCTGAAGCAGAAAGAAAATCATTTGAGATTTCGCCATCGGGGTATGGGATACATTGGCCTCTTTTGGATGAAGATATCTCCATTGATGCGCTTTTGGGCATAGTCAGTGCACCTGCAAGGAACAGAGAAACTGCTACGCCATGAATGCATGGGAGGTTATGAATACATCAACCCGGATGTATTCGCTCACCAAGAGTTTGGAGGGTGGTTTGCAGGAAATGGAGCACTTCAAATAACATCCAATAGCTGATTTCTCCCGCTAAGCAAGTCCAGCGATACAATAAAAAAAGACCGGCTCAACAAAGTCCGGTCTTTTTTTTACATTGAGCCACAGCTCAAACCTTTCTGTTCATTCCATTCAGAACGTTTACTATTTTGGTTTGACAATTAAACGGACTATTTTAAACCTATTTTAAGGCAGCAGTGTTATTGCTACTGTGACTTTAACGAATCGTCTTAAGCAATACATTTGCAGCTGCCTCTGCTCTCCGTTTTTTTCTTTATTCCGGAGTAAGCAGATTGAATACGGAAGTAACCATCCATGAACTATGAACATCGACAGGCGCCTTTTTCAACTCCTTAAAGAAGAGCGAGCGCCATTTATTTTTTCTTTGATTTCTGGAGTTATTGCATCGGTGTTGCTGATCGCTCAGGCCTTTTATCTCAGCAAAATCATTGACAGCGCTTTCATACAAAAAATTGGC
>CAIVSG010000201.1 GCA_903908555.1 uncultured Chlorobiaceae bacterium
CTATGGACACCACTGACTCGATACCAAGCAGAGTCAATCTTGTTCGGAACGTATTCGATCTTGAAGAACCAAATCAGTCACACTAAATAAAAATCTGTAATTGCATTGAAAAAACAGCTCATCATCGGCACAAGATCCAGCCCACTCGCTTTGTGGCAGGCTGAATTTATCAAATCGGAACTTTCGAGACATTATCCTGAGCTTGAAATCACACTGAAACTGGTTAAAACAACCGGTGATGTACTTCTTGACTCTCCCCTTTCAAAAATCGGGGACATGGGCCTGTTTACCAAAGACATCGAAAAACATCTGATCACCAAGGAGATCGATCTTGCTGTCCACAGTCTGAAGGATGTTCCTACAAGCACACCCGAAGGGCTTCTTATTACCTCTTTTACTGAACGTGAAGACACAAGGGATGTCATCATTTCAAAGAATGGGGTAAAACTGACGGATCTGCCACAAGGTGCAAAAGTCGCTACAAGCAGCCTTCGTCGCATGTCTCAGTTGCTGAGCCTGCGTCCTGATTTAGATATCCGCGATATCAGAGGTAATCTCAACACTCGGTTCCAGAAGTTTGATGAAGGAGAATTTGATGCAATGATGCTTGCCTATGCCGGCGTATTCCGTCTGAACTTCAGCGATCGCATCTCTGAGATTCTTCCCCACGATGTCATGCTTCCTGCAGTTGGTCAAGGCGCTCTCGGTATTGAGACCCGTGTTGATGATGAACATACAAGAGAGATTGTAAGAGTCCTCAATCATTCCACTACAGAATACTGCTGCAGGGCAGAACGCGCATTACTCCGGCATCTGCAGGGTGGTTGCCAGATTCCTATCGGTGCCTATGCCTCGTTTAAAAACGGCACACTGAAACTTCTTGCCTATGTCGGTTCAGTTGACGGAAAAACAGGATTGCACAATGAAATCACTAAAACCGGTCTTACGTCTCCCGAGCAGGCTGAAGAAGTCGGTATTGCTCTCGGAAACGAACTGCTGAAGCAGGGTGCAGAAAAAATTCTGTCGGAAATCCGTAAAACCCGCTGATGAAAACTGTTCTTGTCACTCGTCCGAAAGATCAGGCAGCATCATTTGTTAAAGAACTGGAACAGTATGGTCTGAGCTCTTTTGTCTTTCCGACAATTGAGATCAGACCGGTTTCGGGATGGAAAGTTCCTGAGCTGAGCGGTTTTGATGGGGTCTTTTTTACAAGTCCGAACAGTGTCAGCTTTTTCATGCAGCGCCTGCTCCACGAGAGTCCTGAAGAGTTGAAAAACCTTCAAAACCTCAAGGTTTGGGCTGTAGGGAAAACAACAGCCCAGGACTTGGCGGCTCACGGTGTTACTACTGAACCTATTCCTAAGATTGCTGATGCCGTTACCCTGATGGAAGAGATCGGTGACGATGCAATTAAGGGAAACACTTTTCTTTTTCTCAGAGGTAGTCTTTCACTGGGAACCATTCCTCATGTGATCGACAAACGGGGGGGAACCTGTGTGGAACTGACTGTTTACGAAAACCTTCCTCCATCTCTTGAAGAGAGCTCGAAAGTTAAAAAACTTCTTGAACAGGGCGAGCTTTCCTGCCTCTCATTTACCAGCCCATCTACGGCAGTTAATTTTTTTGAAGCCCTCGGAACCACGACAGTGCCGCTCGGTGTGCAGATAGCCGCCATAGGTACGACAACAGCCACAGCGCTCGAAAAGCTTGGCATTCAGGTTGATGTTATCCCGGAAGATTTCAATGCTTCAAGCTTCGCGAAGGCTATTGCCAAAGCTCTGCAGTAACCCCGCATTTATTTTATCTCCTAAACATCATCATCGGGCAAGTCATGCTCAATGTCCGGAATATCATCGTCCAAAAATACCTGACTTGCAACGAATTCAGTTTCGTCCAATTCCATCTTTTCAGGTTCTTTTTTTTCCTCAAAAAGCGGGAACTGCCGCTCACTCTCCGATTGATGAAAACGGGAACCTTTGTTCCTTTTCATTGTAATATCATCCACGCTCTCCCCACTTTCACTCTCCTCTTCTTCCTGCTTTGAAGATTTCCCTTGTAGAGTTGCAGTGGATTTTTTCTGACGGGATGAGGCCCTTTGATTCATTTTTTCAAACGATGCAAATTCCTGTTCGAGCGTCTCCCTGACAGATTCTTCAAGTTCCATGCGCATGGCATGGAGCAACTGTATAGAATCAGCTCTATGTTGAGCAAGTTCGCGGCGAAGTTCCCGTCCGGTTTTTTCCATTTCCTTCCGTTCCCTTCCCGGCCAGCCAATCAGCATAAGTGCAAGCACACCGATAAGCAGGATAACAACAACGATAAGCAGCGGAGTTATCATCATGAGTTGTTATACATGTTGTTCGATTGAATCCAGCAGAGTTGTGCCGATTACCTTATTGGCGCTGACAAGTCCTTCACCAAATGCCGTTGTCACTCCCCTGTAATCAAAACAGCACCCACCTGCTTCAAGTACCACAGGAATCAGCGCTGCACAATCCCATGGGCTCATAACCTTGTCAACAGACACTTCCGCCCGGCCTGAGGCAACAAGCATATGGCCGTAACAGTCGCCCCAGCCCCTGACAAGACCGGCATCATGGCGAAGCATATCCACAGGATGAAGGGTGGGAGGATCGAGAAGATACTCCCTTTCAGTATAGAGAACGGTAGATTGCCTGACATCGGAAATAGAGGAAACCGTTATCGGTGATCCATTGAGAAAGGCTCCACTTCCCCGCTCGGCATGATAGAGTTCTCTAAGCGCAGGGAAATGAACAACCCCAAGCTTAAGGAATCCGTCAACCTCAAGCGCAATCAAAACTCCATAAAGTGGGACTCCATGAATAAAAGCCTTGGTACCATCTATCGGATCAATAATCCATCGACGGTTGTTCATGGCAGGCCGCTCATCAAATTCTTCGCCAAGAAGTCCGTCTTCAGGATAGTGTGAGGTAATGGCTGTTCGAATCAGCTCTTCGGCTTTGCGGTCAGCTTCGGTAACTGGTGTTGCATCCCTTTTTGTAAAAACCTGAAGCGATTTACGGGTAAAATAGTCCAGAGTTAATCGGCCAGCCTGTTCGGCCAATTCAACTGCAAGCTGAAGATCGGAGGTCATGGTTTTCATGTGGTTTTCTAATCTGAAAAAAAAAATTCAACATTATTCACATCAGCATGCAGAAGAAGACGGTTATTCATTTATTTTGTCAAAGTTTGTGTTCGAAAGAACACAAAGAAGGGCATGCATAGGGGTTGCAAATATAGACAGCATAGCTCCAGCACCAATAAACGTGTTACCGTGCCAGTGAGAGTCAATTCTGAAAAGACTAAGCTACAGGATAAGTTAGTTAATCCATATCTTAAAACACAATGAAACGCTTAATTGCGGAACGCGAAAAAGCTCGCCTTGGAGGCGGAGAAAAGCGGATAGAGGCACAGCATAAAAAAGGAAAATTCACAGCGCGTGAACGAGTTGATATGCTGCTTGACGAAGGCAGTTTTGAAGAATACGACATGTTCGTCACTCACAGAACCACTGATTTCAACCTGGACAAGGAGCAGTATCTTTCTGATGGGGTTATAACCGGGCATGGAACTATCGATGGGCGCACCGTTTTTATCTTTTCTCAGGACTTTACAGTGCTGGGTGGCTCCCTGTCTGAAACCAATGCCCTTAAAATCTGCAAGGTGATGGATCAGGCGATGAAGGTTGGAGCGCCCCTGATCGGCATTAACGACAGCGGAGGAGCAAGAATTCAGGAAGGTGTAAGAAGCCTTTCAGGATATGCAAGTATTTTTCAACGAAACATTATGGCTTCGGGGGTCATTCCTCAGATATCAGCTATTTTCGGGCCGTGCGCCGGCGGTGCAGTGTATTCTCCTGCACTTACTGACTTTGTCGTGATGGCTGAAAAAACCAGTTACATGTTTGTAACCGGACCGAAAGTTGTTAAAACTGTTACCGGTGAGTCCATCACTGATGAAGATCTTGGCGGAGCAACAGTTCATGCAACCAAATCCGGAGTCACCCATTTTGTGGGAGCGAATGAGACGGAAGGGATACTTCTGATTAAAAAACTGCTCAGTTACCTGCCGCAGAACAACCTTGAAGAACCACCACTTGCAGTTTGCAGCGACCCTGCTGACCGGTTGGACGAGAAGTTGAATACCATCATACCTGAAAAACCATCCATTCCTTACGATGTCAAGGATATTATTCATTCGATTGCCGATAATGGGGAGTTTCTCGAGGTACAGCGGCAATATGCCCGAAACATCGTTGTCGGCTTTGTCACGTTTAATGGAATATCAACCGGCATTGTAGCAAATCAGCCGAACTTCCTTGCGGGATGCCTGGATATTAACGCTTCACGCAAAGCTGCCCGGTTTGTAAGATTCTGCGATGCTTTCAATATCCCGATAGTTACTCTTGTCGATGTTCCTGGGTTTCTTCCTGGAAGCGCTCAGGAGTTTGAAGGTATTATCAGTAATGGTGCGAAACTGATATTTGCTTACGGAGAGGCTACCGTTCCGAAGATCACCATCATTCTGCGAAAGGCTTATGGCGGAGCTTACATTGTCATGAGTTCCAAGCAATTGCGCGGAGATGTCAATTATGCGTGGCCAACGGCAGAGATTGCGGTCATGGGACCAATCGGTGCTATTGAAGTGTTGTATAATCGCGATCTTAATGCAATCGAAAACCCTGAAGAACGTGCAAAGTTTGTGGCAGATAATGCAGCTGAGTATCGAGAGAAATTTTCCAACCCTTATGAAGCAGCAAAATACGGCTATATTGACGATGTCATTGAACCACGCAATACCCGGTTCAGAATAATCCGTGCCTTACAGATGCTGTCAACAAAGAAAGATGCCAACCCTCCGAAAAAGCACTCTACTCTGCCACTTTAATCGGTAAAAAAAGCAATGACTACAATCGTTCACCTGTTGCCGATAGATCTTTCAGCTATCGGGCATGAACATCTGACGCTTGCCGTCATTGGCTATAGCGTTGTGTTTCTTTCGCTTTTTCTGCTGTTTCTGGTGTTCAGCGTGCTTCCGAATTTTCTAGCCAGAAACCTGAGAAAGAAATTTCAAAAAGAGAGTGGTGAAAAAAAAACAGCTCTTGCTGTTACAACGATTCCTGGAGAGGTCGGTGCCGCGATCGCTACCGCTATAGCACTCTACCTTGAAGAGCTGCATGATGAGGAATCGGCGATTCTGACCATTAAGAAAGTAGGGAAATCCTATTCGCCCTGGAATTCAAAAATCTATAATGTTATTAATTTTAACCGCTTTCAACGATGAGACGATATAAATTCACGATAAGTGGAAACAAGTATAACGTTGAAATAAAATCCCTGGAAGAGAATATTGCTGAGGTCGAGGTAAACGGTACTTCTTATCAGGTTGGACTTGGAAAGGAGATAAAAACGCCTCAAACGCCGAAACTTGTCCGTTACAATCCTCCTGCACCGCCAAAAACACCGGTACTAAGTTCTACCGGAATGAGTTCGATCAGGGCTCCCCTTCCCGGAACGATTATTGCAATTTCGGTACTGCCTGGCATGCAGATTAAACTTGATCAGCCCGTAATTATTCTTGAAGCCATGAAAATGGAAAACAATGTTTTTGCTGAAAAGTCAGGTACTGTTAAAACAGTTAAAGTTGCCGTAGGCGATACCGTGATGCAGGGCGATATTCTGATCGAAATTGAATAAACATCACTATGGAAGGGTTTGTACGTTTTTTTGAGAATACCGGCTTTGCCAATGTAACACCAGGACACCTGTTGATGATTCTGGTGGGACTGCTATTCATTTTTCTTGCTATCCGATATGAATATAAACCGCTTCTCCTTGTCCCGATAGGATTTGGAATACTGATTGGTAACACGCCATTTGTTGAACATGCAGGACTGCACCTTGGAATATATGAGGACGGGAGTGTGATGAATTATCTGTATATGGGTGTGCTGAAAGGGATTTTTCCGCCGCTGATTTTTCTTGGAATCGGTGCGCTGACAGATTTTTCGCCGCTGATATCAAACCCAAAACTCATGCTGCTCGGTGGCGCAGCACAGCTTGGCATTTTTTTAACCTATATCGGTGCTATTTCTCTGGGGTTTACCAACCCGGAGGCTGCATCAATCGGAATAATCGGCGGTGCTGACGGCCCAACGGCAATCTTTCTCTCTTCAAAGCTTGCTCCGCATCTCATCGGCCCTATTGCCATTGCCGCCTATTCATACATGGCCCTTCTTCCTGTCATTCAGACACCGATCATGCGTCTTTTGACCACAAAAAAAGAACGCAGAATAAAAATGAAACCGCCGCGGTCTGTAAGCAAAATGGAAAAAATACTGTTTCCGGTTGTAGCTCTTCTTCTAACAGGATTTATCGCTCCGGGGTCACTGCCGCTTCTCGGCATGCTGTTTTTTGGCAATCTGCTCAAAGAATCCATGGTAACACAACGTCTCGCAGAGACGGCAAGAAATACAATGATCGATATAGTCACCATTGTTCTTGGCCTCACCATCGGTGCGTCAACCCAGGCAACAACCTTTCTTACACAACAATCAATGCATATTTTTGTTCTCGGTGCAACTGCCTTTATGTTTTCAACGGCTGGCGGGGTGCTTTTTGCCAAAATCATGAACCTTTTTCTTTCAACAGAAAACAAGATTAATCCTCTGATTGGCGCGGCAGGAGTATCGGCAGTGCCTGATAGTGCGCTTGTAGTGCAGATGGAAGGACTTAAAGCTGATCCCGAAAATCATCTGATCATGCATGCCATGGCTCCAAATGTAGCCGGGGTAATCGGTTCGGCAGTTGCCGCCGGCATTATGATGAGTTTTTTACTATAATATGCGTTCCCCAATAAATAGACTTATCCCTTTTATCATTGGTTTATCAATGGTAGTTTTTCACTTCTGAAGCTTCGCTATGTTCATGGATTTTCGTATTTTTGGCTTTTTAAAACCCTAATTTGTCTTCCGCTATGAGCCAGCTCGATCTACTTAATATTGTCCAGCGTCCCAGAAGACTTCGCAAATCCGCAGCGATCAGAAACCTTGTGCAGGAAAACATCCTGACGGTTAATGATCTTGTCTATCCACTCTTTGTCTGCCCGGGAACCAACGTCGTTGAAGAGGTATCTTCAATGCCGGGCAGCTTCCGCTACTCCATCGACAACGCAGTAAAAGAGTGCAAAGAGCTTTGGGATCTTGGAATCCAGTCTATCGATCTGTTCGGCATTCCAGAAAAGAAAACTGAAGACGGAAGTGAAGCATACAACGATAACGGTATTATTCAGGAAGCCATCCGTGCTATCAAGGCCAAGGTACCTGATCTGTGCATCATGACCGATGTAGCACTCGATCCGTTTACTCCATTCGGCCATGACGGTCTGGTTAAAGACGGCATTATCCTCAATGATGAAACTGTGGAGGTGCTCTGTAAAATGGCCATTTCCCATGCTAACGCCGGAGCTGATTTTGTCTCTCCGAGTGACATGATGGACGGCCGTATAGGAGCCATTCGCGAATCACTTGACGATGCAGGTTTCTCCGATGTCGGTATTCTCTCCTACGCCGCCAAATATGCATCAAGCTTTTACGGCCCGTTCCGTGACGCTCTGCACTCAGCACCACAGTTCGGCGATAAAAAAACCTATCAGATGGATCCCGGCAATACCGACGAGGCCATGAAAGAGATCGAACTTGATATCATGGAAGGCGCCGATATTGTTATGGTAAAACCTGGCCTTGCCTATCTTGACATCGTCTATCGCACTAAAGAGCGTTTTGATGTTCCTGTGGCGATCTACCACGTCTCCGGTGAATATTCCATGGTCAAGGCAGCAGCACAGCGCGGATGGATTGATGAAGAGCGCGTCATGATGGAGTCACTGCTTTGCATGAAACGTGCCGGTGGAGACCTTATTTTTACCTACTATGCAAAAGAAGCTGCGAAAATACTTCGCTGAGCCTCTTTGAAAAAAGAATAACCTTTATAAAAAGCCCGGCTGTACATTCTAAGACACAGCCGGGCATTTTACTGTTTTTAGCCATGATACGATACTTTACCGCAGGCGAGTCACATGGTCCGGCACTTTCTGCAATAGTGGAAGGCATACCGGCTGGAGTTCCCATAACCTCCGATGAGATCAATGCCCAGTTAGCCCGCCGTCAGCAGGGACATGGTCGGGGAGGTCGCATGAAAATAGAGACCGATAAGGCTGAGGTACTTTCAGGCATCCGCTTTGGCAAAACCATTGGTTCACCAATCGCGCTCGTCATTAAAAACCGCGACTGGGAAAACTGGACAACCACTATGGCTCAATTTGAAAAACCTGAGGAAGAAATAACAAAAATCAGCATCCCGAGACCCGGCCATGCCGACCTGACAGGACGGATAAAGTACGGCTTTGACGATATTCGTCCAGTTATCGAGCGCTCATCAGCCAGAGAAACTGCTGCACGGGTGGCCGCAGGAACACTCTCCAAAGTATTTCTCAAAGCACTCGGCATTGAAATCGGCAGCTACATATCGGCTATCGGGCCGGCAGCAGAAGCTGCTCCCGATCTTCGACTTGCTGAGCTTCTCAGCCAGGGAGCTGAAGCTGTTTCAAGACAGGCTGACCTTTCAGCGGTCCGAATGCTTGAAAAATCAACCGAAACAGCAGCTCTTGCAGCCATAGACGCGGCAAAAGAAAATGGGGACACTCTGGGCGGGATCATTGAAATTTTTATCACTGGAGTGCCACCAGGCTTCGGCAGCTATGTTCAGCACGACCGGCGGCTTGATGCCGCTCTTGCAGCTGCAATCATTTCCATTCAGGCCATCAAGGGAGTTGAAATAGGAAGCGCCTTTGAGAATGCAGGAAAACCGGGCTCTCAGGTTCACGATGAATTTCACCTTGATACGCAAAATGGCGTTACAAGAAAAACCAACAGGGCTGGTGGACTCGAAGGGAGCATGTCGAGCGGGCAGATCATTCATCTCAGGGCAGCTATGAAACCGATTTCCTCACTGGTCTCTCCCCTGCTCTCGTTTGATGTTGAAACACTGCAGCCGACTCTTTCACGTTTCGAAAGGAGCGACACCTGTGCAGTTCCGGCAGCCGGTGTGGTAGCCGAAGCCGTAGTCGCACCCGTAATCGCAAATGCACTGCTCGAAAAGCTTGGTGGCGATCATCTGGATGAAATCCTGCAAAGACTGGACCTTTATCGGGAGAAGATTCGCAATACCTTTCGTGCCTAACCCTCTGATGGGCCTTCTGTTCCGGTAGTCACCACTTGTTGGTTCATTTCAAGAGAAGGCTCAGGCACCTCAGTTTTGCATACAATCTGGGCCGGAACGCCAACAACCGTGTAATGAGGAGGAACATCGTCAAGGACGACACTTCCTGCTCCAACCTTCGCTCCTTCACCTATCTCGACATTGCCTAGAATTTTTGCTCCGGCACCAATCATCACTGACTTTCTCACTTTCGGATGACGATCACCGGTTTCCTTGCCTGTTCCTCCAAGCGTCACCTCATGCAGAATCGAAACATTATCTTCAACCACCGCCGTTTCACCTATCACAAGGCTGGTCGCATGATCAAGTAAAATACCCTTTCCAATAACCGCCGCAGGATGAATATCGACAGCAAAGACCTCCGACATACGGTTCTGGATAAAATAAGCCATAGTTTTGCGCCCTTTTTCCCAAAGCCAATGTGAAAGCCGATAAGCCTGTAAGGCTTGATAACCTTTCATGAAAAGCATGATCTCGAAATAATGCACCGCAGCAGGATCGCGCTCCTTCGTGGCAACCAGATCAAAGACGGCATACTCTACAGCCGCAGGAAAATGCCGGTAAAAATCATCAAACAACCCCTGCAGCACAAGGGGGGGGAAATGCTTTGACCCAAGTTTAACGGAGAGGAGCATGGCCAGAGATGAACTGAAATCATCATGGTTTGTAATATGCTGCTCAAGAAAAATCCTGATATCAGGATCGTGGACACATTCATTTGCAGCTTCACTCGTCATCGTTGACCAGATATTCTTGATATCTATCCCCATAGGTAAAAAACGGCTCCGAACCGCACTGATAAAATTCCGGAAATAATAACACTCTCTCTGAACAGCAATAAAAACAAAGCCTCTTTAACTGGTCATCTGCGAAACTAATGAATTTTTGAAAAACGCCCTCATGTGATACTTGATCCCTCTCTCCTACACCCCAATTGCACATTCCACTCGTCATAAATCTGAACAATGTTGCTCACTTCTCTTTGGGATTACGCAAATAATGTGTATTTATGATGTATATAATGGCGTATATAAAATCTAAGTGGAATCCAAACCGTCATTTCTATGAATAGAGCGTATCGCTTTTGCTGGAACATGGCCAGGAACAATTGGCTTGCCACTTCCGTCGTGACACTCACACTCCTTATGGCGGATAAAGCTCATGCATTACCCATCAATGGTCAAACGGCAGCTGGAAAAGCCACCATCAGCACACAATCGTCTTCCGAAATGCATATCGTTCAGGGAAGCAACCGGGCCATCATCAACTGGGATTCTTTCAGTATCGGCAAAGGTGAATCGGTCAACATTACCCAGCCATCAAGCCAATCAACAATGCTCAACCGGGTCCTGGGCAACAATCCTTCTGAGATCTTCGGGTCACTCACGGCCAACGGACAACTCTTTCTAATCAACCCTGGCGGTGTGCTCTTTGCACCAGGAGCCTCAATAAACGCAGGAGGACTGGTTGCATCTACTCTCGGAATAAAAAACAGTGATTTCCTCTCAGAAAAATACTCGTTTCTTAAAACCGGCCCTGCCACCTCAGTAATCAATCAGGGCAACATCAATGCCGGCTTCGCTGCACTTCTCGGGAGCTCTGTCGAGAATTCAGGAACCATAATAACATCTAAAGGATTAGCTGGGATAGCCGTCGGGAAAGGAATCACGCTCAACATGGATCCTTCCGGACTTGTTGCAATAAAGGTGGACGAAGCGACCTATAACGCACAGATAAACAACAGCGGCGTCATTGAGGCCAATGACGGCACCGTAGTGATGACTGCAACAGCAGCCAATGCAATGCTTTCCACAGTAGTCAACAACAGTGGCAAAGTACTTGCTGGCACTATCACTGAAAGCAACGGCAACATCATAATCGAATCAGGTACCATTATCAATAGCGGAATTATCAAGGCAGAAAAAAAGATTGATGCAAGCGCTGCCGGAGCAATGATCAACACCGGCAAACTAAGCGCAGACGACATCAAGGTCAACGCTAATAACCTTATCGATGCAGGCTGCTGGGAGAGCAACAATATCCTCATACATGCTACAGGGAGCATGGAACAAACCGCAGCCAGCACTATCAGTGCCGATGGTCAATATGGCGGACATATCTCCATCAGCGCTGGAAATAGCCTCTACCTCTCCGGTGCATTCAGCGCGTGCGGGAGTGCATTCCAGGGGGGGGAAATACGCATCACTGCACCGGAAACAATCCTTGCCGGCACGAAAGTCAAAACCGATGGGGTGAATGGGGGCGGTAGAATCTTTATCGGTGGTGGATGGCAGGGCAATGATATTACCCTTGCTAACGCAGAAAGCACACTCATAACATCAAGCAACAAGCTGACCGCAAACGCACTTGAAAAAGGCAACGGGGGAACGGTAGTGCTATGGTCGAACCAATCAACCTCATTTTCAGGCACTATCGAGGCTAAAGGTGGAAAAAACTATGGAAACGGTGGCAATGTAGAGGTCTCCAGCCATGACAAGCTTACTTTTGGAGGTAATGTCGTCACAGCCTCTCCCAAAGGCGAAAACGGTCTACTGCTGCTTGACCCGCGAAACATAACGATTGAGAATAATCCGACTGCTCAAACCTTCACCCTCATTCCATTGATCGATGCCAATCCCAAGAGCGGCAACAAGCATGGCTCCGGCAAAATAATTGAACTGGCAAATGGCAATATTATTATTTCCAGTCCATCAGATGATTTTGCAGCCACTGATGCCGGGGCCGTCCGCCTCTACAGACCGGACGGGACACTGCTCTCTATGCTGACTGGTTCAACAGCTAATGATATGGTCGGGTATAATGTGACAGCCCTTACCGGCAATAACAATGCGGTCGCCTCAACACCCAACTGGAGTAACTCTGGTCTGGCAAACTCTGGAGCAGTAACCTGGATTAATGGAGCAACAGGTATCAGCGGAAATGTATCAGCAATAAACAGTCTGGTCGGCTCCTCGTCAAATGATTGCATAGGAAGCGCCATAACTGTTTTAACGAACGGGAACTACGTTGTTAGCTCCCCTCACTGGAACAGCAATACCGGCGCGGCATCATGGGGTAATGGCGCAACATTCGGCAATCGATTGACGGGCACAATATCCGATCTCAACAGTCTGGTCGGCTCCTCCCCGAATGATGCTATTGGCACTAATGTCACAGTTTTGACGAATGGGAACTATGTGGTCAGCTCGGGATTCTGGGATAAAGTCAGTGCCGTCAATACCGATGTTATTGATGCCGGGTCCGTTACGTGGTGCGACGGGCTTGGAAGTACAACAGGAATGGTCTCTACCTCCAATAGTTTGTTTGGCTCAAATAAAAATGATTTCACAGGATCCAATGACGCTAACTCAAATAACGTGACTGCCCTGACGAATGGAAACTATGTGGTATGCTCAGGGTATTGGGATAATGGTAAAGTCCTCAATGCAGGTGCAGTGACGTGGGGAAATGGGAATGGAGGCACCATTGGAGCGGTAAGCGCCGACAACAGTCTGGTAGGCTCTAAAACAGGTAATCAGGTGGGATATGGCAATGGGGCTGTTATTGCGCTGAGCAACGGAAATTATGTCGTGACCTCTGCGTTATGGGATAATGGCACAGCCACCAATGCGGGTGCAGTGACGTGGGGAAGCGGGAGCGGAGGCGCTGTTGGCGTCGTCAGTGCCCTCAACAGTCTGGTAGGCTCAACTAAAAATGATTACATAGGATCCGACGATGTGGCCTCAAATAACGTAAGAGCACTGACAAACGGAAATTATGTCGTCAGCTCAAAATTCTGGGATAACGGGACCGTCGTCGATGTGGGTGCCGTTTGCTGGGGTAATGGACTCGGTGGAACTGTTGGAACTTTAAATGCATCCAACAGTCTTGTGGGATCGCATCCGAATGATAGAATAGGCTCTGTGGTAACTGCTCTATCCAATGGCCACTATGTGGTTGGCTCACCAAATTGGAACAGCGGTGCAGGTGCAGCTACCTGGGGCAACGGCAAAGCAGGCGGCACACGGTTGACGGGAGAAATATCAGTAGGTAACAGCCTGGTTGGATCATCGGCAAATGACAGTATCGGCTCGTCGGTTATAGCTCTCACCAACGGTCATTATGTCGTTGCTTCACCAAACTGGAACAACAGTGCTGGCGAGGTAAGCTGGGGCGACGGCGAAACAGGGGGCTCAAGGTTGACAGGAACCATATCCGTTGATAACAGCCTGATTGGATCGAGCGCCAATGATGGCATCGGTCATAATGTTACAGTCCTGACGAACGGCAATTATGTTGCCTCTTCCGGATATTGGGACAAGATCAATGCTGACAATAGTGTTGTGACCGATACAGGGGCAATCTCGTGGGGTTGCGGGCTCGGTGGCACGACTGGAAAAGTCAGTGGAAACAACAGCCTGATTGGATCAACAAAAAATGACTATGCAGGGTCAGATGATTTGAGATCGAATAACGTGACTGCCCTCCCGAACGGGAATTATGTGGTCAGTTCAAAATACTGGGATAATAACAGCGCTGTCAATGCTGGAGGGGTAACCTGGGGGAACGGACTTGGGGGGACGGTTGGAGCAATCAGCACCGCGAACAGTCTGGTTGGATCCAGAACAGGCAATCAGGTTGGCAGCGTAACGGTGCTGCCAAACAGCAATTACGTTGTTACATCACTGCTATGGGATAATGGTTCGGCCACCAATGCAGGGGCTGTCAGTTGGTGTAATGGAGTTAAAGGTAGTGTAGGGGTGGTGACCTCCTTCAACAGTATGGCTGGTTCAACAAAAGAGGAGCAGATCGGCTCTGGAGGCATTACGCCCCTCACTGTCGGGGATATGAAGGGTTGTTTTGTTGTGAGTTCTCCAGCATGGTTGAACAGCAGCGGCCGGGTTGATATTTTTGCACCTCTCGCCATCACACAGAAATACACATCCAATCCCGCCACGGATAACACCTTAACTCCTTACGAAATCACCACTCTGCTTAATGCCGGTGAAAATGTGATACTGAAAGCCAACAACGACATCACTCTTAATTCAGATATTTTCAGCAGCAACCCCAGTATAAATAGCGGTAATCTTGCACTTCATGCCGGGAGAAGCATTCTCATGAATGCCAACATCTCCACCAGGAACGGCAACCTGACGCTCACAGCCAATGACTCCAAAGAGAGTGGTGTGGCGGATGCCTTCCGCGCTGATGGTAGTGCGGTGATCACCATGGGAGCAGGATCAAGTATCAATACCGGTAGCGGAAGTGTTACCATTGAACTGCACGATGGAGCTGGCAACACAAACCGGGAGAGCGGAAATATAACGCTGCGCGATATCACCGCAGGCACAATAAGCGCCGTCAACAATGGGCTCACAACCGGCTCGGGCTTTACCCTCGCGTCGGGAACTCTTGCCGCCAATGCGACCAGCGGCAGCAGCATTGTTCTTGCGGGCAGGAATTTGGATAACAGCCAAGGATGCATTCTCTCCACTTCCGGCACAGCTCGATGGTTAGTCTATTCGGACAACCCCGGGGCTACCATCAAGGGTGGACTAACGTCTGACTTCCGTCACTATAACGCCAGCCAAAGCAACTATGCTCCAAAAGATGTAAGTGAATCCGGAAACGGCTTTATCTACACTTCTGCAGCAGGAGCTATATCAGTCTCCCCGACTCTCGTCGGTGGAAGTGCCAGCAGCATCTACGGAACCATGCCAGCAGCTTCGTTTGGTTATACACTGAGCAGTTCTGATAATGAAGATACTATCGGAAATATTGGCTTGACCGGCACAATGATAGTGACAGGGGTTCCCACAGCCGCATCAAATGCAGGCAATTACACCATAAGCTACGGAGGCGGTTTGTCAAGCACTATCGGACTGACCTTTACTGCCGGCACCGGGCTCAGATACACTGTTGATAAAAGACCAATAAACATCTCTGCCAATGCAGTGAGTAAAACCTACGGTGATGCCGACAACACACTGAACTGGCTTGCTGAAACCCAGACTGGGAATCGAGGGCTTATACCCGGCGACGGTTTCAGCGGTGTACTCGGACGAACTGCCGGTGAAAATGTTGGCACCTTCGCTATCAATCGCGGCTCTCTTGCCAACAGCAATTATACTATCAACTATAACGGCAGCAACCTGACTATCAACCCGCGTCCGATTACGTTACAAGCTATGGGAGCAAGCAGGGTCTATGGCGAAACTGACCCTAAGCTGGCTGTAGATATAACCACCGGCTCCTTGGGCAGCGTAACGGTAAATGACACATTGAGCGACGTTACCGGCACCCTGACCCGGCAAACCGGCAGCGATGTCGGCAGTTATGATATCGCCCTCGGTTCCGGGATCAGGGCTGGTAACTATGCCGTTACTTTTGCCACCGATAACAATGCCTTTTCAATCACACAACGACCGATTATCATTTCGGCTGATGACAAAAGCAAAACCTACAGCATCAGCGATCCAAAACTGACTTGGGTGGCGGAATCAAAAAGCAGCACTCGTGGACTCCTTTCAGGCGACAGTTTCAGCGGCACGCTCGGGCGGACTGCCGGAGAGAATGTTGGCAGCTATAAGATTACTCAGGGCTCACTCAGTAATAATAACTACGTCATTTCTTTGAATGGAGCAAGCCTTAGGATCAATCCGCGCCCAATTACGTTGCACGCAACCTCAAAAAGCAAGATCTACGGTGAGCCTGATCCAAACCTCGCGGTCAGTATCACCAGCGGAACTTTGGGCAGTGTAACGGTGAGTGATGAGTTGAACGATATTACGGGCACTCTAACACGGCAGCCTGGAAACAGTGTCGGCAGTTATGATATCAGCCTCGGTTCCGGCACCAGGGCTGGGAACTATGCGGTCACGTTTGCCACCGATAACAATGCCTTTTCAATCACACAACGACCGATTATCATTTCGGCTGATGACAAAAGCAAGACCTACAGTATCACCGATCCAAAACTGACTTGGGTGGCGGAATCAAAAAGCAGCACTCGTGGACTCCTTTCAGGCGACAGTTTCAGCGGCACGCTCGGGCGGACTGCTGGTGAGAATGTTGGCAGCTATAAGATTACTCAGGGCTCACTGAATAACAAGAACTACCTCATCTCCCTGACCGCAGCCGATCTTACCATCACTGCGCGTCCGATTACGTTACAAGCTACTGCAACGAGCAGGATCTATGGCGAAACTGACCCTAAGCTGGCTGTAGATATAACCACCGGCTCCTTGGGCAGCGTAACGGTAAATGACACATTGAGCGACGTTACCGGCACCCTGACCCGGCAAACCGGCAG
>CAIVSG010000202.1 GCA_903908555.1 uncultured Chlorobiaceae bacterium
CTGTTGGCGCTGCGAAGCATGCTGTTGAAAAAGCCGGGCTTGGCATATTCGGTAAAATAGACCGCGGCGATGACTCCAAGCGGGAACGCAAAGAGCATGGCGCCGATAGCGAGAAAGAAGGTACCCTGAATTTCGGGCCAGATGCCGCCGAAAAAGTGCGAGTCAATGGAGCTGTCGGTGATAAAGCCCCAATAGAGGGTGAACCTTGGAATGAGCATGTTGCCCAGGTTTTCCGTGACATAGGGAAAGAGCGGGGCGAGAGAGGTTCCCTGAAAGCCAAGGGCCCGGCTGACAAAGTACTCTTTCGACATGACGTTGGGGTTGGAGTTATCCCATTTTGATTCGTAGAGGAGGTCGTGGGCTTTTTCCTGGGCTTTTTCCCAGCGGGTAGTCCCGTATTTGAACCGGGTGAGCATTGGTTCAGGATCACCTGGAAGGGGGCCAAGCAGGGCCTGCATGGCGGTTTTAACCTGACCGTATTTAGCTTTGTATTCCCGTTTTTTTTCCGGTTCCATCTTGTCAAGATCGGCCTCAAACCGGGTAAGCATTTCATAAGCTTTTGAGCGGTAGCGGTCGGATGAGGCTATTTCGCTGGTGAGCTTGTCACTGCCGCCTCGCTTGAATTCATGGAGCAGCATTTTGCGGTGTTCGACGGTGCCGGTGAAGCATATAGCGCCGATGCCGTTCGTGATGATCGGAAGAAGGACAATCAGCAGCGCTATGGCCATGACGGCAATAGAACCGAAACCGAGAGCGGTGAATGAGCGGTCAAGGATTTTTCGGGTACCGATATTCATAACAACAAAACAGATAAGTTACAGGATCACAATCACTGACCGGAGAGGATTTTCCGCTGGCGAACGACAATGCGTTCACTGATAAGGTTGCTGATAAAGCTGATAACCAGGAGAAGCAGGCCCATGGCAAAGAGCACATGGTAACGGGCTGAACCGGTGACCTGATCGGCTTCGCCCATGTCGCCGGCAATGGTGGCTGTCAGCGTCCTGATGGCTTCGAGGTAGTTGAACCAGGGCTCGGGAATATGGGAGGAGTTGCCGGAGGCCATCCAGACGACCATGGTTTCTCCGAGGGCCCGCATGATACCGAGGATAACGGCAGCAAGAATGCCGCTGCTGGCGGCTGGCAGAATGGTTTTAATGATGGTTTCGGCTCTGGTGGCGCCGAGCGCGTAACTGCCTTCGCGGATGTCGCGGCCGACGGCCTGAAGGGCGTCTTCGGCGACGCTGACAATGGTCGGCAGGGCCATGAAGCTCAGAATAATGGAGACGTTGAGCGCGTTGGTGCCGGTAAGAATCTGTATGGCGAAAAGCATGGTACCGACTTTGTACAACATAACAAGAGAGATGAGGCCGAACACGGTAAGAAGGAGCACGTAGAGCTGCTGACGGCGCGCCGGCTCCTTGACTTTGGCAGAAAGGAGATCGGCCGCAACGAGAACAGCAAGCACGAGAAATGGTGTGACGAGTATCCACCAGGCCCACATGAGCATGGGGCCGCCGTTGTTCTGGAGCATCGGAGCGAGAACGACAAGGGCAAAAAAGCCGAAGGCTACTGACGGTATTGCCGCGAGCATTTCTATGACTGGTTTGGCATACTGCCGGACTGAAAATGGGAGAATATCGCTCAGACAAACGGCGGCGGCAATGCCCATCGGGACTGCAATAAGGGCGGAACCGAGGGTTACCATCAGGCTGCCGTAGATAATGGCAAGTGCTCCAAAGCCGCCGGGATGGTCGGCCGGGTACCAGTTTGAACTGGTGAAGAATTCAGTGAATCCTCGCTGCTGGAAAAAAGGAACGGCGTCGCGGGCTACGAAGTAGAAAATAAAGAGGACAACAACGGCGACAAACGAGGCGACTCCAAAAAGCAGGCCTTCGCCGACTTTTTTGGCGGAATTCTGCAGTGTGCGTTTGCGGGCGCTTATGACAAATGCGTTGGTACGGTTGGGTCCTCCGACACTCTCGTCAGCCATAGAGTCCAGTAGTTAGTTTACAAGATCGCTTTTTTTGATGTACCAATCTACTGGCTTTCACCTTAGCATACAATGATCGCTTTGTTACAATTCTGAAACTTTTTATTGACGTGAAATGAAAAAATCTTTCACGGGCGTTCTTTGAAGAAATACAAGAGCAAGATGAAGGTAAAGCAGAATTCACGGGAAGTTTACAATAGGATGATGAGTATGTAGCTCTTAATCAACTACTTTAATAACTGAGCGTTATACATAAGATTCACACAGTTAAATAAAAGAACTCAGATGGAATGGTTGTACTGCGATTTTCATATCCATACAACATGGAGTGACGGAAATTGTGAGCTGAAAGATGTTGTGGAGATGTATGGCGAAACAGGATTTGATGTGATTGCCATTACCGACCACGTGCTGGATAGTGCAAGTTTGGCACGGACAAAAACAGAGTGCGGAATGAACTGCAGTATTGAAAAAGACCAGTTTGCCCGTTACCAGAGGGAGCTCTGGAGTGCGACTCGATATGCCTGGGAAACCTATCGCATGCTCTTGATTCCGGGAATTGAACTTACTAATGATACTTCAAAATATCATATTCTTGCGCTGGATAGTAAAGAATTCATCAGCCCTGATCTGGATGTTGAAGATATTCTGACTGAAATTAATGCCCAGGGCGGACTATCAGTCGCTTGCCATCCGTATATACGTAATCATTCCGGCGAAACCCCATCTGAATATCTCTGGAATAACCAGGACCGGTTTGCTTCAATGTTTGACGCCTGGGAAGTTGCAAACAGGGACGATCTTTTCAACGTTGTAGGGTTAAAAAAATTCAACTACATCGCAAATTCAGACTTTCATGAAGAAAAACACCTGAGATCGTGGAAGACGCTACTACGGTGTTCGAGAAATGTTGAGGCGGTTAAGCAGGCCATAAGAACCAATGAAGCGGTTGCGTTATTTCTGTACCGTGGGGGTAAACTAAAATAACCGTTAATGCTTGGACTAGACACCCTGAGTAAGTACTTCAGTAAAAGCACAATGTGTTTTCTTAAAAAAAAGCATGCTCACCTGGAGAGCCTGCTTAAAAAAGCAACGCCTGTTCAACTTGATCATTCGTCACGGATTCTGATTCTCAGTGACCTGCACATGGGCAATGGCGGCAGACTGGATGAGTTTCGGCAAAATGCTGAATTGGTCAAAACCATCCTTGAAAGCTATTATTTAGAGCAAAAGTACAGTCTTGTCCTTAATGGCGATATTGAGGAGTTGTTCAAGTTTCCTCTTAAAAGCATTGCTTCGAAATGGGGTGATTTTTATGAGCTTTTTTTGAAGTTTAAAGAGAATGGGTTCTTCTGGAAAACTTACGGCAACCATGATTCGGCCTTGCTTGATGAGAAGGAGTACCGGCTTCGGTCATCGCTGGCTGATTCGATTACCTTTCATTACGGGAATGATACCTTGCTGCTTTTTCATGGGCATCAGGCTTCGGTGCTTTTATGGGAAACCTATTCAATGCTCAGTCGGGTGGTCATTTTGTTTCTCCGTTATATTGCAAAACCTTTAGGGTTAAAAAACTTTTCAGTTGCGTACAACAGCCGCAAAAGGTTTTCTATCGAGAAATCGATTTATGAGTTTTCAAACCAGGCCAAAATTGTGTCCATTATAGGGCATACTCATCGCCCGTTGTTTGAATCGCTGTCAAAAGTTGATTATCTGAATTATCGTATTGAGGATCTTTGCAGAACGTATTCATCTACTGACAGTGAAGACCGTCAAGAAATCGGGCTAAAAATAACTGCTTTAAAAAAAGAACTTGATGCCTGTTACAAAAAAGGGAAAATAATCGGTCTCCGGAGTGGCCTTTACAATCATCTTCCCATCCCCAGTGTTTTCAATTCAGGGTGCACTATCGGAAAACGCGCAATAACAGCCCTTGAAATAGAAGGCAGCACCATCAGGCTTGTCTGCTGGTATAATGGTAAACGGAGACCAACGTTTATTGATGACAGGGATCATCTGCCAATGGAGCTTGGGGAAACCGGATATTCAAGGATTGTGCTTAACGAAGATTCCCTGGATTATGTCTTTACCCGCCTTCACCTTCTAACGTAAACTGCTTGACCGGCTCAGACAGATTTTACTGAGTTGTAGCACGACCTTAACCATTCCCCAACACTATTTCACTTTCTTACGATTGAGAGGTTCAGGTTCTCGTCGGGATGCTACAGGGTAACTGAAGGAGACTTATGATACAATTTGCGGAAAGCTTGTTCAAACCACTTCCCTTCCTACCCTCCAGTCGAGCTTTTTTGCTCAGGTTACTTATGCTTCCCAATTTTTTTTATACCAAAGCCTACGGTCTTGAGAATCTTGATGGTACGGGGAGTGCATGCATCTATGCTTTTAACCATAATAATTCGATTGAAGTTCTAATGGTGCCGGCGCTGATCATCTACCATCTCGGTGGCCGTATGATCAGTTTTGTCATTGACTGGATGTATGGCAAGGTACCTGTTCTCGGTTCTCTGATGGACATGACCAGTCCTGTGTATGTCTATAATAAACGTTCTCGACTGCGCTGGATAGAGGCTAAACGGATGAGCCGCCCTGCCGATGCTACTGTGGAGAGATGCGCTGAAAAACTTCGTTCAGGTCAAAGTATCGGGATTTTTCCAGAGGGAACTCGTAACAGGAATGCTGATTACTTGCTTCAGGGAAAGCCGGGTATAGGTCATATAACATTGAAGACCGGTAGCAGTGTTGTGCCTGTGGGCATTGACTTTGAATGCCGGAGACGGAAAGGGCGCATTCCTGTGCTTGGGCGAACCATTGTGAGAATCGGCAAGCCGCTTGATTTCCAGCATCAGTCTGAAAAATATCTGGCACTACTTGCCGATACATCTTACAAAAGCAATAAATCCTCAGAGATCAATCGAATGGCTGCTGATGTTACAAATGAAATTATGATCTCGCTGGCTGAGCTTTCCGGTAAGCGATACAGCGAACCCTGCAGTGTGATTAAAAAACCATTTACAACAACAACCATTAACCCAAAGGAGCACCTATGTCGAGTGTAAACGTATGCAGGGTTGAGAGTGCCGGCGATCGTGCGGAGGCTCTTGAAGTGATCAAGAGGGTTTTTTGTGTTGAAAAAAACTGGATCAGCACCGTGCAGAACCAGATTCCCGATGAGCTTTCGGGAAATACCAGGGTTTCATGGTTTCTGGCATCAATTAACGGCAAACCGGCAGGGGTGATGCGCCTGCTCTATGATCCATCTTTTGATATTCCTGCAGAGTATGATGTAAAGTTTATGCCGGGAATTGATGTTGAAGAGCTGAAAAGTGCCGGGAAATACGTTGAAATCGGCCGGTTCATGATTCTTGAAGAATACCGTAAGAACCCGAGGATAGCTCTCCGTTTGATGCGATCAGCCACTGCTGAGGTTATAGAGCGTGATTACACTCACTTTATTACCGATGTGTTTGAAGGCGAGAAGCATTCACCTCTCAACTTTCATACTCGGGTACTCGGGTTTGAAGTGATCGGAAAGCATCTTTTTGGCGAGCTTAACTGCAGCTCGACAAGAATTATTCTGACCCTTGATATTCTCAAGCTCTACAGCCGGATCAAGGACAGCCGGAGCAGGATGTATGCTGAATTGACTGATGGGTTCAGGGGAATTATAGAGCGCAAGGCAGCTATGGGACAGAGCGGAATTTCCAGAAGATTAGGGGAGCTTAGCGGGTTGCAGCCAAAAGTGTAAGTGATTGCCACATTATAACTACGGGAGGGGTTTATGCTTCGACTGGATGAATTGAAGGCTGAAATTAAAGGTGAGTTTTTTTTGCAGGAAGAGCTGAAAGACCATGATGTGAAAAAGGTTGAAGCACAAGCTGATATTATCATTAAGCCTGCCGGGAAAAAAGATCTGGTAAAAGCGCTTCGGATGCTTGAGAAATCCGGTTTTCCCCATCTTGTTATCAATTCCAAAGGGAGGGTGGTTTTCCCTGACAGGCGGTTTCACGGTGCTGTTATTGTGACAGATATGAAACTATAAGCAAGCATGTTTACTGTTCACCGACATGTAACAATTGCCAAGCAGTGAAAAAAGTACATTTGGTCATTGTAACAATGAAATCTATTCATCTGAGGAGTATGGCAACAGGTAAAGTTAAATGGTTTGACAAGAAAAAAGGGTATGGCTTTATAGTCAACCCAAGTGGAGGCAAAGATATTTTTGTTCATTATTCAAACATCTGCTCAGAACATCGTTTCAAGTTTATCTATCAGGATAATGACGTTGATTTCGATGTTGAGAACACACAGAATGGGTTGCAGGCGAGAAATGTCTGCGAAAATTTTCTTTATGACAAGAAAAAACATTTTGTGCTGAACGAATGTTATTACGAGTAAATGGGACTGAAGTGAGGGACGGGGAATACAATCGTTGTTTGCCTGATCAAGAAGAGTCCCGGATGCGAAAGATTAATTGGGGGGGCACAACCCAATCAAAATACTATATGGAACTATGAAACCTTATTCTTTTTGCCCCGTATGCGGGACAATGCTGGATCGAACGATGATTGACGGTCGTGGTCGAAAGGTGTGTCTGTCGTGTTCGTGGGTGCATTATATTAACCCTCTTCCTGTGGCGGTAGCCTATACTGTAAACAGAAACGAAGAACTGCTTGTGGTGCGGAGGGCTCATGAACCAGCGTTTAATGAATGGTCTCTTCCCGGGGGATTTCTTGAGGCTGGTGAGAGTGCTGAAGAAGGATGTTTGCGTGAGCTGATGGAGGAGACCTCTCTGGAAGGAACAGTCGATTCTCTTATCGGCATCTATCACCGGGAGGTCGAACCTTATGGCTCGCTCATTGTCCTTGCCTACAGGGTGTTAGTTGACCATGATTCCATAGCAATCAATCATGAACTGTTCGATGCCGGTTTTTATCCTGAACATCTCATGCCCGAAGTCCGGATACCTTTGCACAAGAAAATTATCATGGATGCCGCCCTGTGTGAATCTGTTCAGTGAAGCCTGACTTCAGGTGCCTTTAAGAGCTATTTCTGCAGGAGCAACAGGAAAAATCACACAGAATACTGTGCCCTGGTTTACTCTCGAACGAACCTCCACATTCCCTTTGTGGGCAAGAACAATATGCTTGACTATTGAGAGGCCAAGACCTGTTCCACCGAGTTGACGGGATCGGGCCTTGTCTACCCGGTAAAATCGCTCAAATATTCTGCTGAGATCCTCTTTTGCTATACCAATACCGTTATCCTCCACCTCCACATGAACATTGTTGTCTCTGCGGAACGCTGAAATCCAGATTGCTCCATTGTGCTCATTAACATATTTAATGGAGTTGTCGAGGAGATTGCGAATAACAATTTCCAGATATACTGCATCGGCATGGACTGGCGGAAGATCTTCGGGAATATGGAGATCCAGCTTGATGTGCTTTTTTTCAAGTGACAGTTTTAACAAGCCAATGGATTTCGCAATTACACTGTTTATATCCACTGGCATGAGCTGATAGACAATCTGGCCGGACTCTATCCTTGACAGGTCGAGCACATCGTTTACCAAGGCAGTAAGCTGTGCTGTTGCGTCCAGAATAATTTTCAGAAATTCAGAGGAATGTTGCGGGTCATCCATTGCTCCGTCAAGAAGTGTTTCAGTGTAGCCACTGATGATGGAGAGAGGCGTGCGGAGCTCGTGTGAGACGCTGGAGACGAAATCCCTTCGTGTTCTCTCCAGATTACGGAGTTTGGTGATGTCGTTCAGGACAAAAACTGTTCCATCGAATCGCCGTTCCTTCATCACAGGCATTGAACTGATTTGCATGATGCGCGATCCTTTTGAGCTCGTCACTGTCCTTTCTTCTTTGAGGAGTGTTATATGGCTGTTGTGAACTTTTGCGAAAAGCTCTTGCAGCTTGTTGTCAGAAAGATGCCTTATTGGCCGGACCTTGAACATGTCGCCATCAATCCGGAACATTCTCGATGCTGCGGGATTGACCATGACTATATCACCGCTAGCGTTGGTAACGATTATAGACTCGCGAATACCTGAAAAAACAGCCCGATACCACTCCTCAATGCGCTGCAAATTGCTGATCTCTTCCCTCATCTCTTTGAATGCATTAGCGAGAGAGCCAATTTCATCACTGCGATGAAGAGGAATACTGTCTGGAAGGTCGCCGGAAATTCTGTTTTGAGTGATTTCAGCAAGGGTTATGAGCGGCCGGGTAAGAAAAAAAGAGGCCACAAGACCGATAATAAAGGAAAATAGAACTGTCAGAAAGAAGTCCTGCCCAATGTTATTGCTCATTCCGATATTGAAGCTTTCTATATCGTAGAGAGGTTTGGAAAACCGGAGAATGGCATAGGATTTCGGGACGCCGACAGGAACTGCCATATAGAGCATCTGCTCTTTTACGGTTTGACTGAGACGGATGTCTTCGCCATAACCTGTTGAAAAAGCAGATATAACTTCCGGTCTGTCGCGATGGTTTTCTACGATCAACAGCTTGTTTTGTGGAACAAAGGAGTCGCTGATAACGCGTCCATCAAGACCAATGAGCGTGACCCTGATATCAAGAGTGCTTCCAAGACGATTTACCCATGCATCTGTTGTGCCTGATGATATCTGTTCAATAGGATTGCGGTCAAGAAACTGCTTGTTGTAAAGAAGATCCTTACGCAGTTCTTTCTTAATTTCAGAGGTCAGAATAGAGGTCAACTGACTACTAAGGAAGAGATAGCTGATTGCAGAGGCAGAAAAAACAAGTATACCGATAACAGCGGCCAGTTTTATAAAAACCTTACTCTGCATTGGTTGATCCCTCTTTTTCCTCAAGTTTGTAGCCAAATCCACGAACCGTTTTGATCATACTCCCTGTGTCACCAAGTTTTTCACGTATTCTGGTTATATGGGTATCAATAGTTCTCGTATTGAGCGTTTTATCGACATTCCATACATCGCTGAGCAACATTTCCCGTGATTGGGCCTCTCCCTTCCTTTTAATTAATGCAAAAAGAAGTTTGAACTCCATGAGAGTCAGTAAAAGCTCGCGGCCATTGAGTGTAACAATGTGACGAGTTACATCGATCTTCAGACCGGCAACCTTGAGTACATCCTGAATTTTTCCTGAGTTGCGACGCTCTCTATTGAGAATGGCCCTTATCCTGAGGGTCAGCTCACGTGGGCTGAATGGCTTGACCACATAGTCATCGACTCCGAGTTCAAAGCCGAGAATCCTGTCTATTTCCTCACCCTTTGCGGTGAGCATGATGATCGGGAGATCTTTGTGCAGTTGATTTTGTCTGATAGTCCGACATACTTCAAAGCCGCTCATTCCCGGCAGCATGATATCAAGCAATACCAGATCAAAATTTTTCGATGTAAGTTGTGCAAGTCCATCTTCACCGGAACCTGATAGATGACATGTAAAGCCTGCACGGACGAGATTGTATTCGAGGAGTTTGGAGAGATTCTGGTCGTCCTCTATAACAAGAAGCATTGGAGCCGGCATAGTACATTGTGGTTACAAATTAGAATATCAGAATACCGTTTTTAAGTGATTATTCTTCCGGACTGTTTCCGCTGATCAATCCAAACCGGGACTTCACCGTTTTTGAGACAACGTTTGATTATAAATCATTTTTAGTAAAGAGAGCCGTGTGAGTTCAGCTTGGATGTTATTTATCTAATCTATTACATTTCGGAACAATCCGTCCGCCACTCTTGTAGATGTAGTTTTTTAAGATCTAAAAACAAACAGCCTCCCCATAGAGAGGTGGCTGTTTGTTTTTTTAAATCTTTTTACGGTGAAACGAGGCTCTATTATCAACAATTAATGATAATTGACAAATCCGGTTTCACTGATGATGCGTTTGCCTGCTTCGGATTTTGCCAAATCAATGAACTGCTTGACAACACCTGTTGGCTGACCATTGGTGTACATGAAGAGCGGACGATGAATCGGGTAGGTGCCATTTTTTACTGTTTTAACATCAGCCTCTACTCCGTCAACCAGGATTGCTTTCACAGAGCTGTCAACAAAACCAAGACCAATATAACTGATAGCTCCAGGTGTGCTTGCAACTCGGCTCTTGATAGCGCCATTGCTAGACTGGGTTTCTGCTTTTTTTGAAATTGGATTATCCTTGCCCATAACCAGTTCTTTGAACGAGTCGGCTGTGCCGCTGTTGGATTCGCGCTGGATGACAACTATACCGGCATTTGGTCCGCCAATCTGGCTCCAGTTGGTATATTTACCCATGTAAATTCCGCGGATCTGAGCTTTTGAAAGCGCATTGACCCGGTTGCTTGGGTGCAGAACTATAGACAGACCGTCAAGTGCTACAACGTGCTCTACAGGGTTTACGCCTTTGCCTTTTGCTGCAGCCAGTTCATTGTCTTTCATTGGACGCGACATGGTTGCGATGTCGCAGGTTTTATTGATAAGGCTTTTTGCACCGTTACCTGAACCGGACTCGCTTACTGTCACCTGGACACCTGTGGTTTTAGTAAAATGATCGGCAAACGCTTTTGCGATAGGACCAACTGTGGTCGAACCGTCAATAACAATTTTACCTGCCGCCTGGGCTGTACCCGACGCCATAACGCCGAAGACGGTCGCACTTAAAAGTATTTTCTTGAATAGTTTCATGGTAATTGTCAAAATTGAGTTAATAAAATGTAAAGTGAAAAAAATTGTTGTTCATAAACCGGATATACAAGGCTGCCCATCAGCATTAGAAACAGCCCTGCTACCCAGACCCGACACTACACAACAACGAAAGAACAACACACAAAGTTTAGAACTTTACGGAAGCGTCTACCCACAAGATTTGAGTGGTAGGAATTGGAGCACTGATTGTCTGGAACCTGAAATATGACAAGCCAAGCGTCAAGTTCTGCACAAGGTGGTAAGCCGCGGCCAGCTTGATACCTTTAAGATCTACCTGTGTTCCACGGTTACGGTCTGAATCTGTGAAGCCGGTAACTGCATCTCTCTCGATATAGGCGTATTCAGCGGAAGTGAACCACTGTCCAACCTGCTTGGCATCACCGATTTTTGCCTCAACAAGGTAACTGGTCCTTTTTGAGTCGTCGATCGCGGTATAGCGAACGCCATCATTCGTGGCAGTGTTGAAGGCATACTGCGCATTGATCTGCCATGGAAGCGTATCTGTAAGCTGGCCGCCAACCTTTCCGAAAAGCTCAACAATATTGAAGTCTTTTCCGCTATAGTTGTTAGCTCCTTTTAAGACCATGCCGTTATAATCAAAATTCACATAGTCATAATAGGCGGCACCTACCTGATAGTTGATATCGCTGAATTCACCCTTATAACTGGCCTGAGCAGCGAAGAGGTACGCATCATTATATTTATTTGTACTACCAACAATCGTGGTATTATTAAGCTCGTTAAGCGGGTAGTATCCTATAACGGCACTTAGCCCGTCTTTTTCTTTGCCTGCTGCATCCTTGCCGTACTGAAGGGTTGCTCCCTCAAAGGTAAGGTCGCTGTCCCACACGAGATCGTTTACAACAATAAGAGTGCTTGCAACGGCTCTCTTTCCAAGGATTACGTTCACGTCGCCACAGAGCATAGCTGGATGGTAGTCGATGAAGTACTCATTCAAGAAGACCGGACTGGCATGGAACGTATTGCCAAAGGTCTGGTTGCGTGAGGTCGTTTCATTAGTTGCCCAATATTGGGTTGATGACACGTCATCCGTTGCGATCTGGACTCCGGCTGACAGTTCTTCGTTGATCCAGGCGTTTGCGCCGAGACGCAGACGGCCACGGTGGCGATTACGGCTGATGTCCGTTGTCGCAGAATTGCCATCATCAGTTTTTTCAGTTTGGTAGCGATAGCGAACATCGCCTGCCCAGTTCAGGTCAACAGCTTGCGCGTTGTTGTACCCGAGGGAAGCGGCCAGACCGACCAATAATGCTAATTTCTTCATAATGATTTATATGATTTGGTTGTGTGTGATCTTAACATGAAAAATTCCGAACTTGCAATCGCATATCTTCATGCGCCACATAATGTAACCATCACTTTGTTAAGGGTTTGTTACGGGAGTGTAACATGATTGTGAACAATAAATAGATCACAAATTCCCGTTGTACTTGTGTTTTTAAATAGGGGCAGACGATGAGAAATGAGAAAGGATTTGACTGTTGTGAGCACCAATGGACAGTAAACCGGTGCTGTCAAACAGTTCATCGACTTGGCATATTCCACAAGCCGGTAAACACATCATCAGCGCAAAAGGGTTTTTCAACTATCATTACAACTCTGTTCAGACCGTTCTGTTTTCTTTAAAAATAGTTAGAATCAAAAAAAGCCGTTCTATCGGACGACGGCTTTTTTTGATTCTAACTATTTTCTTCACATTGAAAGTATGAACTTCAATCGAATTATTCGGCGCTAACACATAAGCTTTGATTATGAACTATATAACCGTGCGTTTTTCCCTGATTGTTCTCCTCTATACAACTCTTGCGAGCACTCTGTCATTAAAGGCAACAGCTTTTAATAAAGCTCATCTCGAGTCTCTTAATTCCGGAGTGGCATCATGGAACAAGATGAGAGATGATCACAAAGAGTTTATCCCCGACCTGACAGGAGCTAACCTTAAGGGGAAAAAACTGAGATGGGTTGATTTACATAATGCAAACCTATCCGGGGCAATTCTCAGCCAATCTGATCTCAGCAATGCCAATCTGCAGAACGCTCTCCTTGAAAATGCTCTTTTCAAAAGCACTATGCTGATCAAAGCTAATCTTGTGAAAGCCGTGTTATGTGGTGCTGATTTTGAAAACGCAGTGCTGGATGGTGCTGATTTTCATAATGCAGTTCTCAAAAAAGCTGTGTTTAAAAAAGCAGATTGCTCGAATGTCAATATGATGGATTCGGATCTTCAGGGATGCAATTTCCGGGAGGCTACTCTTGCGCATGCAAATCTCAACGGATCGGATTTAAGAGGCAGCTATCTTTGGAGAGCAAATCTCAGCCGGGCAAAGCTAACAGGTGCAAAGGTATCAGAAACAACGATTCTTGATACAGGCAGGTTCGCTTCCAAAGCCTGGGCAGATGAACATTCTGCGGTTATGGTTGATGAGCATCCAGTATCATCTTCTGTCAAAACTGTTTCAGTAGATGAAAAAAGGTCGGGAATCACTATCCCCCCTACGCGTGCTGATCAACGGGTGATAGAACGCCCTATAGAGGAAAGCAATATTTCCAGCTCAAAAGAGCATATTGATGCACAAAATATATGGAGTCATGCAGATGGATCTGTTCAGGTGGCTTATGACAAAACTCTGTTCGATAAACTGAAAAGCAATGTGTTCGACTGGAATAAAATGCGAAAACAGGAAAAAAGTATGGGCATTCAACTCAAGGAAGCGCCACTGGATCACAAAAATCTCAGTTATGCCGATTTAAACCATGCGATACTCTCAGCTTCGAGTTTTCGGGCATCGGACATGAGTAAGTGCGATCTGCGATTTGCGGACTTAAGGAGATGCGACCTTCAGGAAGCTAACTTAGAGCGAGCGGATCTTGGTGGTGCGGACCTTCGGGGTGCAAATCTCTGGCGCGCAAATATTGATCGAGCCCGCTTCACAGGCGCAACAGTTTCTAACCAGACCACACTTGGTTCCGGCAGAAAAGCTACTCAGGAATCAGCAGCTCGTTGGGGAATGATTTTTATTGCAGAATAACTTTTTGGGGGTGGCAGTTTTTCAGGAAGCTTAATTTTTATACGCATATTCAGTTCCATACTGTTAGATCGCTGGTGATATTATGATTTCAACGACTCATCTGCTATCTTTTGAAATAAATAAAATATTCCTAAAACAACGCATGTAATTCATGAGTGCAGCAACCCGATCCATTGCAGTTCTGATGCTTGTCGGGATGCTTGTTCAGATAAACAGTGTTTTCGTCTGTTACGCGCTCTTCTTTTTAAATCAAAAGGCAATAGCTGAAACTGCCTGCGAAAAGAAAACGATGGATTGCGACGGGCACTGTTTCCTCCAGAAAAAAATCGCTGCTGCCAGTGAGACCGAGTCAGGACCAACTGAGAAGCAGATACCAACCAAAACCCAGCAAGAATTGCTCAACGCAATGCCAGGAATGCTGCCGGCCATGCAACACGCTCCGCTGACAGCAACCAATAGCCATATATTTTCCTCCGCTCCCTCCTCTTTTTTACTCGATGGCGTCTTTCGCCATATCGACCATCCGCCGAACACATAGCTTTACCTGTCAGACTTGAACGCAAATACCCGTAACCAAGAGTTTTTGGGAGCGTTCTGCCTTGCTATGCTTTGTGCTCGGTGCAACGCATTGGTTGTTAATTAATTTTATGATGATTGGAATCAATCTCGGGCAACCTCTCCCTGTGGTGCAGGGTTGACTATTGTTGTCTCCATTTACTCAAACCATTTGTTTACTAATCGATATGAGAAAGTCACAATCTATATTTATAAGACCGCTCGTCTTTCTACTGACCGCTTCGGCAGTGCCCTTACCGGCATTGTGTATAGAGGCAATTGGCCCGGAAACGGTTATTACGGGGAACTCGGAAAAAACAGAGGCCCCACTGGCATCAAAGCGCCTGAAAACCAGTGATACGGCATCGTTACTTAAGAACGAACCTGGAGTCGCACTTGCCACAGGGGGTGGTGTTTCGAGCCTGCCGATTGTTCACGGACTGGGGGACGATCGTTTAATCATATACGTTGACGGCATGTGCCTGACATCGGCCTGTGCAAACCACATGAATCCGCCGTTGTCGTACATTGCTCCTTCAAATGTGAGCAGCATCGGAGTTAAGGCCGGTGTTGCGCCGGTCAGTTTCGGTGGAGACAACATAGGGGGAACCATCCACGTTGAATCGGATCAGCCGGTTTTTGCCAAGCTGGGAGAGGACGTAAAAACGTCGGGCAGTGTTTCTACCTATTATAGAAGCGTCAACCAGAGTAAAGGGGCTGCATTTTCGGGTGCAGTGGCAAACAGCAATCTCAGCTTTGGAGTTACCGGCTCCATCGATCATGCCAGGGACTACAAGGATGGTCATGGCAATACGGTAACATCAACCTATTACGAATCGCATAATCTTGGGGCCACTTTGGCTCTCAAAGGCGACAGCAGCCTTCTGACCATCAAGGCTGGACATCAATCGATTCCTGATCAGGGATTTGTGAACCAATGGATGGACCTGGTCGATAACAACGCTTCGTTTTTCAATGTCGGTTATAAGAACAGCTTCGGTTGGGGTAAACTCGATGCAAAAGCGTTCTGGGAGAACACCTACCACAGGATGGATTCCGGCGAAGATAAATTGGCAATTCCTGCTGTTCAGAGCGGAATGAAATATATGCCGATGGAAACCCGTGGTATTGATCTTGGCTATTCGTTGAAGACGGATATTCCATTTGCCGAAAAGAACATCCTCCGCGTCGGTAACGAATTTCACCGTTTTACCCTTAACGACTCATGGCCGCCGGTTGCCGGTTCAACAACCATGTCGCCGAATACTTTCATGAATATCAATGACGGGCGTCGTGACCGCTACAGTTTGTTTGCCGAATGGGAATCAAAGGTGAGCAGAGAGGTGACAACGGTTTTCGGTATACGCGACGAGCTGGTGCAGATGAATACCGGCAGTGTTCAGGGGTACAACACCGGCATGATGTATGCTGCTGATGCCAAAGCCTTTAATGGTCTGGATCACGGCCGCAACGATAACAATCTGGACATAACCGCCCTTGCCAGATTTGAGCCTGCAGTGAATGCAACCTATGAAGTTGGCTATGCCCGCAAGACCCGCTCCCCTAACCTCTATGAGCGCTATGCATGGTCGAAAAGCTTTATGTGCAGCGGAATGATCAACTGGGTTGGTGATGGCAATGCCTATGTCGGCAATCTCGACCTCAAAGCCGAAGTTGCCAATACCGTGAGCTTCTCTGCTGACTGGCACGACAGTGAACACAAAAACTGGGAGTTGAAGGTCACACCCTATTACAGCTACATCAGTGATTACATTGATGTGAATGTGCTAACCCTCAAGTCCACCGGCAACACGCTCCAGTTTGCCAATCATGATGCAAGGATTTATGGGCTGGATGTGTCAGGCAAAGTTGCTGTATGGGATAACAGCAGCTTTGGACACGGCCAACTTAGTGGCAGTATTGGCTATCTGCATGGCCGTAACTCAGACACAGGGAACTCTCTCTACCACATGATGCCGTTGAATGGTTACCTTACCTTGGAACAGAGAGTCTCCGGGTGGACTAATGCTGTGGAGCTGCAACTTGTCAGCGACAAAACAGAGGTCGACGCTCTGCGCAAAGAACCCACGACTCCCGGCTTTGCTCTGCTCAATCTTCGCACGGCGTACCAATGGAAAAACCTGCGCGTGGACTTTGGTGTTACGAACCTGTTCGACCGGTTCTATTCCCTTCCGCTTGGCGGCATCAACTATGACCACAACCTGGCTGTCGGGCGAGTCACGCCATTCGAGTCAGTTGCCGGACAGGGCCGTTCTTTGAATGTGGGTTTAACACAGACGTTCTAACCAGGGAAATACTCATTATCCAGGATGGGGCTGACATTGTGGGCCTCATCCATCTGGATACGTTTTCATACGAGAAGAGTTCCAACAGGCCGCCGATTATTCAGTCATGCGGCTCCAGCGGAAGATGCTGATGGACATGCTCCCTGCCGTCATGGTGGTGTCGATGTATGTGTATAAGGTTATTCGACTCAAGGAGTGAACGATCATTCAAAATAGATTCTGAAGAGCCTCCCCTGACAATACTTTTGTTCCGACCGAACACATAAACCGTATCGGCTATTTCACCGATAATGTGCAAGTCATGCGTGGCGGTAATAATGGTCTTTCCCCGCTGATTGGCATTGACAATAAAATCAATAATGTGCCGGACAGTCAAGGGATCGAGCCCTGCTGTTGGTTCATCGAATAAATAGACATCAGGATCAATTGCAAGAACAGAGGCGATTGCGACCCGCCGTTTCTCTCCGATGCTTAATTGATGGGGAACCCTCTCCAATAAATGCTGAATATCCAACACATCGGCGACCTCCAGGATACGCCGGTTCACTTCACCCTCAGCCACCCCAAACTGCAAAGGACCAAAGGCAATATCCTCTCGCACTGATGGGCAGAACAACTGAATATCTGCATTCTGGAAAACAAGGCCAACCCTTTGCCGAAAGCGGTGTGCAGCCTTTTCATACACCTCCGAATGTTCAAGCAGCCTCTCTCCAAAGGCTGTCACAGTACCACGATCAGGAAAAATCAGTCCGTCCAGGAGTTGCAACAGGGTAGATTTTCCTGTTCCATTAGCACCTATGACCGCAATCTTCTCCCCCGACCGGATGGTCATATCCACACCGCAGAGCGCAGGGAATTTGCCCAGATATGAGTAGTGCACATCCTTGACTTCAAAAATTATATCACTCATAGGCTATATCCTTTATACAATAGGAATGCACAGATGACAACAGCACTCAACAGCCAGAGCCAATCTTTCGGTGTTGCATTAAATTTGGAGAGGAGTCGGGGCTCGCCGGTATAGCCTCTCGAAAGCATTGCCATATATACCTCTTCACTCATTTGTGTTGTTCTGTTCCATGTATTGGCAATATTCCAGGCTACAACGTTCTGCCCATGCCGCTGATGCGACACCACCCCGACACGACTTTTAACTGCGGTAAAAATATTTTCGACCATCGTGGCAAAGAGATAGAGATAGCGGTAACACATCGATACCGTCAACACAAAAAGCTGCGGGACACCAAACAGCCTTAAAACCTTCAATAACTCCGAGTGCCGGGTCGTTACCGATAGTAAAACAACCAGCGACACCGAGGTTGCAACCCTGAGCACAAAGAGTACAGCTCCATCCAGACCCGGACGGGTAATGATCGCATTGATTCCTGAAATATGGAAAGACCATAGAGGCTCACCTGGTGTCACAACACTGAACAAGGTTGGAAGCACAATGAAGAGCGAAAACAACGGAATGAAAAAGAGAGTCCTTAAGAGGAAGTTCCTGAGCGGAATTCTGGACAACAAGGCAAGTATCAAGCACAATACGTAGAGAGGAGAAATCAAAATAGCGCTTTTTAAAGAGACCGCAGTAACAAGAAACGCTAAAAAGGAGATGGTTTTAAAGCGGGGATCCAATGACTGCAAAAAACCTTTGCGATTGGCATACTCTTCCGACAGAGTTGCATCTTTTAAAAAAGCAAGAGCGCTCAGGATTGAACGCTCTATAAAATCATGCTTCTTGTGTAAAGGGTTACTCATGCTCTTTTGCTAATACCTTGCCTATTAAAAACGCAACTCCTGCTATGATCGAGATGCCGGAAACTGCAGAGATGATATACGCAAAACTCCGTTGAAAGAGATCTTTTCCTTCCCATCTATGAAAAGCATAATCCGCAAAAGGCGCTTTCCATAAATCGGAAACTCTTTGAAAACCCTTTGGAACATATCCGTTCATTTTCTGTATCTCATCCAGCCCCCACTCCCCCCATGCCGATCCAGCATTAAAATGATCCGGTACAATTAGCCCAAGAGGTGAGAGTAGAATTAACACACCAATCCCTATCCATAGTTTTCCGGTCAGCGTCATGATCTGCCTCCTTCAAAAAAAACAGCACCCTGCTTCTGTAAGTATTTTACAGCCAATGCTGTCACAATCACCTCCACCCATCCGATGAACACAAGATGGCCTAAAAGCATTGCGGGAACGGCAACATTGAGACCATAAGGGCAGTACAACGCCTGACCATTTGCCGTATGATAGAGTAAGGGTTGCAATCCAAATTCGATGCCGGCAAAGAGAGCCGCTGCACAAATGCCCGCGTAGGCTCCTGCACCGGCTGCAATTATACGCCTGCGGGAGCCAGACGGGCTGCCGGAGCTGATGAATTTATAAACATAATAGCCGACAAAAGGAAGCACAAACGCCATGTTGAAACAATTCGCTCCGATGGCTGTAATGCCTCCATCGCCAAACAACAGCGCCTGAATCACCAAGGCAACGGTAACAGCAATGCAGGCCGCCCATGGCCCTAAAAGAATGGCAACAAGGACACCGCCAACTGCATGTCCACTCGACCCGCCCGGGATGGGCACGTTGAACATCATAATCACAAAGCTGAAAGCGGCACCAATCGCCAGATAAGGAACCTGCCTGGCACTCAATGTATTATTAACCGCCCTGGAAGCAGCCGCCCATATCGGGATCATTACGGCACCAAATACCATGCAAGTCGCAGGGCTTAAATATCCATCAGGTATGTGCATGTGGTTCCTCTCCGTTGCCCGGCAAGTTATTCAGAACACCCCTTATGGCAATGCTCTTCAATAGCACAAGTTTAATATTTGTGGTACGTTATATCAAAAAGATTATGGATGGAATGAGAAATCTGGAAACTGCAGGCTACCTTATTGAATACCACAATCCCATCAACTTCAGTTACGAGCAGCTAATGAACAATTCTTTACGGATTCTTTTTGCAGCAATAATCGCTGTAATGTTTTCAAGTAATTTGGCAATCGCTAACGCGGCAGATGACGCCAAAAGCTTTTTTTCAAGTGCTGAAGTGAAATTCGGTACCAATAATTTCAAGGGTGCTGTAGCTGACTACACAAAAGCCATTGAGCTGGACCCGAAATTTGCTGATGCTTTCAACAGCAGGGCGGCAGCAAAATTCAGCTTGGGAGAGAAGCAAGGCGCCATTGATGACTTTACAAAGTCCATTGCAATCAACCCGACATCTGCTGATACGTTCACCAACCGGGGCAGTGTAAGATCTGATTTGGGAGATACTCAAGGGGCAACAAGCGACTTCACCAAGGCTATTGAAATTAACCCGGCATTTGTTCCTGCTTACCTCAATCGAGCCGCGTTAAGACTTGACAGTGGAGATAAACAAGGGGCTACAGCAGACTTGCTTCAGGCTGCAAAGCTCGGTAATCAGGATGCTCAGCTGTGGCTGAAGAGTAATGGAATTTCGAAGTGGTAAGTGAGTCGATGGGTTTTTATGACGCTGTTAACTGTTTAATTTTAAACGTTCAATAACCTCATCATGACAGTCGCACTGATTACAGGAGCATCGGGGTTCATCGGATCGCATCTGGTGAAACGGTGCATGCAGCAAGGCTACAGAGTGAAGGTGCTTGTCCGGAAAGGAAATGCCTCAATTGCCGGATTGAAACGGGAGGGCGTGGATGTTGTTGAAGGTGACATTCGTCAGGCCGAAGCAGTTAACCATGCTGTGAATGGTGCGGATCTGGTGTTTCATTCTGCGGCCCTCACGTCGGACTGGGGATCTCTCAAGGATTTCAGGGATATCAATATCGGCGGCACACGGAATATCTGCGAAGCAGTAACCCGGTATAAGGTAAAGCGGTTGGTTCACGTTAGTACCTTTGAATCATTTGATCATTCCAGACTTGAGCTGGTCAATGAAAAGACACCCTATTCAATCCGGAATCAGTCATATCCCGACACTAAAATCAAGGGAAATGAAGTTGTCTGGGAACATGTAGCACAGGGGATGCCGGCTTCCATTGTTTATCCTGTGTGGGTCTATGGGCCTCGGGATCGCACCCTTTTTCCCTTGCTTGCCGATAGTATCCGGCGTCGCCAGCTCTTTTACTGGTCACATCATGCCCCTATGAGCATGGTCTATATCGATAACCTTATTGATCTTCTGATGCTTGCGGCGGAGCACCCCGGGGCTGAGGGAGAAGATTTTCTGGCGTATGATGGCGAACCAATAACCTTTGAAGCCGTGTGCGAACGGATAGCATCAGCGATTCATTCGCCGCCACCCTCATTGTACCTGCCTTATAACCTCGTCTATATCCTCGCCGGAATGCTGGAAGTGCTCTACCGGATAATCAGGAGTTCAAAGCGCCCTTTACTCACCCGTCAGGCAGTGACACTGCTTGCCTCACATGCATTGCCTGATGCATCAAAAGCCCGACAGGTTCTTGGCTGGTCACCTGGAGTAACTCAGGATGAGGGTATCAATCGGACACTGAAATGGCTGTTAAGTATAGACCCTTTGCAGTGGAAGGTGAAGTAGGGTTTGCTTTTATCAAGTACCCATTTTCAACTGTCGACAAAGTGTCGACAGTTGAAGTCACACGTTATTTAATTCCTCCATCAATGCTGTTCGATTACGATATTCAGTCCTGAAACAGGATATAACTTCGTTTGCCTTCTCTCTGGCACCAAGCTTGATGATTCTCCGGAGATACCTGCAGGCCTCTTTGTAGTGGCTCCGTCCCACATTGGTTTTCATGTATGCAAGAAGAGCATTGACATAGAGATCAACTACTTCGGCAGTATATTTTCCGGAAAGATATGTTTCGTATTGCGCGATAGTATGCAAGTCAGGAGATTTGCATACCAGCTCGAAAAGCCTGTCCATCCACCCTTCTTTTATGAATATCCCTGCGATCTGTTCTTTATTATACCATCTCTCTTTGACAGCAATATCCTGTATAACCTCCTCAACGAACGCAACCCAGGTGTCAGGGGCTATATGCTCTTTCAAGATGGCGTAATAATCCTGTTCAGGCCTGAAATTCTCAATAAACAGGCGGCGGGCATATTCGATGATTTTATGTGTCTCACCCTGAGCCTGAGCTATTTTCAATAACCAGTCATACCATTCTATTACAAGTCCAGGTTTGTCTTTTTCATCATAATCCACACCTCCTTTCGCTATAGAAACTGCTTTACTGTAATTTTCACGCACCAGAGCAAGCTGAATTGCCTTCCTCCGTAAATTCGGGTTGGATATATTCGCTTCAAGAAAGTCACCAGCCTCTTTTTGGCCTTTCGTTTTAACAATGACTTCATATTTGATGCTTTGAGCTTCGTCCCTGACGTACCCTGAACTCATTTCTTTATCAAGTTCCCTGTAAAGACGCTCAGTTTCCTCTTCGGTTTTCAGCAGTATGGCGGCAATTCTTAACATATCAACATGCCAATCCCAACCGGAATATTTTTTTTTAGCAACAGCTGAAAGAGCGTAATCAATCATCAACTTCCGGATATCTTCGGAAGGTTGAGAGCGGGCAATAGTATAGATCATCTCACAAGCGGCGTAGATTGCTCCGCCTATATCGCCATTGCTGTCATCGGCATATTGAAGAGCTTCGACCATTTGTTCCATAATGGTGGTACAGATAAAAACAGCGCTTTTGAAGTTCCGGTTATCAATCTGTTTTTTCGCTGATTCCAAAAGATTGGTAACAGCATTGTCAACATGCCTTGCATCGGACCGGTCAATAAAACCATCCCTGTCTTTTGCACTGCGAAGAATCGATTTCAGATGCTTTTCATAGAACCCTTTTGATTCATCGGAATTATGAGGGGCAAACGATGACAAAAAAAGATTTCTGAACGCGACGCTCATGCTTGCCTGTTCCCGAAGGAATTGTTTCAGTTCATCGTGTGCAGTTTTCTCAAGCAACTCATCAACCTGTTCCGCGATGGTTTTACGCTTTTTGGTCTTTTTGGGTGCAACAGGTTTTGCCTGCACTGTTTTCGGCTTCAGTTCAAGCTCATCCTGCTGCAGGTAAAAGATTACTGCCACCACATGTTTACAGACCGGGCCCATATCATAAGGGCAATTGCAGACATGCTCGGTTATGGCACCATTTGTAATGGTCAGTCGTACCGTGTAATCTTCGGTACCCTCAACAATTGCTTCATACTCACCCGTGCGTATTTCTTCGGGCTCGTGTACCTGTCCTTTTTTAAAATACGACAACCCTCTCCGCAAAATGGTTTCGTCTATGAAGTCCTCAAAATGGCGTAATGGAATATGCATACTTATAAGCGGTTTCTTGATTTGCAGCATTTCATGAATTTGTCCATTCAGTATTCCCGATGTCGGGCTTTGACCAAATGCAACTGGGTACCTATTGCAGGCAAACAAGCTTGGCAGGACTGAAGCACATCAATGGCGAAAGAGTCATGGGAGTTCGCAGCGGTAAATAAATCTTTATGACTATCAGTGACTAACTGGTGGAAGATTTACTCAAGTTCACAACCAAGTTTTTCAAGGCCTCATGCAGGTCGGCAAGGTTATTTTTGCAAATTTCAAAAATTTCCTCAGCATCGATATTGAAGTATTGATGTGAGAGTATATCACGGAGACCTTTTATTCCTGACCAGTTGATATGAGGATAAAGTGCCAAAAGTTTTCCGTCGGTATCCTTATCAATTTTTTTAAAGTTTTCGCCAATAGCAATAAGCATCATGGCAATCGCGTCAAGCATATCCATGCCTTGATCACTATCAAGAAAATCATCAGCTGTTTTTATAAGCGCGAACCGGCGATTAATTTTTTCTATGGCGGAATCAATCTGGAGTAGTTTATCCAGAAGAAGAGCTTGATCATACATAAAGAGCTTCCTTATCGATATGCTGGCGAAGAGATTGATTCATTCTTTTCCAATATCTTATCACATCGACTTTACTTCCCAACAATGTTTCCAGCTCTTCCTTGAGTTGTACTTTGATGAGAATATTCGGTTCCATCTCAACAACAATATCAATATCACTGCAATCAACAGCAGTATCTCTGGCAACTGATCCGAAAATACCGACTTTTGTTAACCGGTAACGCTGCTGAAGCTCCTTTTTATGCTTCCTCAGAATTCTGAGCGCTTGATCTCGTTGCATTGTCACTTTTCATTAATTTTCAATCCACACCCTACACAATACCTTACTCATTTCATTCTTGAAATGCAAACCACCTGATTAGCTGCTGAGTAAATCCCAGTCTGGAAGAAAAATTGATGCTGATGAGGGATGGATCCTTCGCTTTCAGCTCAGGATGACAAATAAAGAGTGTCAGAACACTTTCATGTTTTATTTCTTGTCCTGATGTTTTCGCCCTTTTTCAGTCAGACGATATTTTTGCAGTCGGCTTGTTGGTTTATCAGAAATGGTGTATGCAATCAAGTCAGCAGCAAGCATTTCACGGATTCGTTCATTCAGTGTTCCCGATACCGACTTATGGCCAAGCGCTGTAGCCAATTCAGATTTTGAACGGGCACCAATGAGCAACTCCTTGATGATTCTTTCAAAAATCGACTCTGGCCTCAACTCTGGCCTTGAAGAAACTTCCGCTGGCTCACGTCCAAGAGTGTTTGAAGGATTTTCTCCAAATTCCGGCACGCTTATGATCATGCGAAACACATCACACTAAATGAGCTGAGGATTCTATCCCCCTCAAGCTTGCTCTTCCATATTTTTTTTCATTACATTGAAAATAGAATACACATAAATTGCAAACCTATGAATGACTGGCGGAAAAGAATCACTTTCAATCCTGAACAATGTGGTGGTAGGCCATGCGTTAGAGGGTTACGCATAAGAGTAGTCGATGTTCTGGATTTACTGGCTGCAGGTCTTTCTTATGATGAGATTATCGAAGAACTTCCTGACCTTGAAAAAGAAGACATTGTGGCTGTACTCCAATATGCAAGTCGGAAACTGGATCATCCGGTTATTGCTGCATGTTAGGCGAAATAACCTGATGAATATATAGAGCTTACAATGAGAAATTACACGGCAATTGTTGAACGCTGTACAGAGAGTGGTCTTTTTGTTGGGTTTATCCCCGGATTCCAGGGAGCACACACACAAGGGGAAACCCTAGATGAACTCCATCAAAACCTTCAGGAAGTAGTCGAAATGTTGCTTGAGGATGGAGAGCCAGTGCTGGAAACAGAATTTATTGGAACTCACAATATTGTTGTGGCCTGAACATGGAACAGTTACCCACGTTGCACCTCCTCCCCTGCCGCTTGGCACAAGGTCAACATCATCTCGATTTAGAAACACGACCAGACAGCCATTTTTTGAACGATGTTTGACTTTCACCAGAAGGCTTGCCAAGTAATAAACCTTCAACACTGATATCCTCATCAAGCTCTTCCCAATGAATACCATACCCTTTTCCAATCAGCCGCCAGTTCTGACGCTCAGATTCTGTTGCATTCATAAGTCGTGGATACCATGCAAGCGGGACGGTAAGGGATCGACCATCATACAAATCAACGGTTAAAGCATCAAGCGTAACCGTTACCTGTTCAACTGCTGATACATTGAGTTCAATTGTTGAAATAACCATTCCAAGCCTCCTGTAAATGCTGTTGATGTTCAAGGATGATTATTTGAATCCTGGCAATTTCATGCCTTGAAAAACCACCACTACTTTCTAAGCGAACCGGGTCAAGCCAAAATTTAGCCAGATTATCATCGCGTTCAACATGAATATGCGAGGGCTCGCTTTTATCGCTCGCAAAAAAGAAAAACCGATAGGCTCCAATACGCAAAACAGTCGGCATTGTTAACTTCTCTATTTTGAATAAAATGGAACGTAAACAAGCCAGTTGGAATCAGCCTGTATATGTGACTACCAGTTCAAAAAAACTTATTACTTGAAGTATAACAAACAATTGCAGGTCATCAAACACGTTGCGTCTATTCCCCTGCCGCTGGGCATATAATCAATAAAGGCATCGGCATTGTTCTCGTTATCTTCGGCTATGTAATCCCAAATATCAGCAATATCCTCAAAAACAAGGGGGCGTTTAATGATTATCGGCATGTTCTTAACCTGCCTTTGTGGCTGTCCTTCTTTTTCTGACTGTTTTCTTTATCTCTACGGCATCCCAAGCGTTAGCAGTGCCGCTCTCTATTCCGGCACGTATATCCTGCCGTAACGTATCAAGCTTTGCTTTGCGAAGAGAATCCTGCTCTTCCATAAGGCGTAATGCCTCACGGACCACCTCACTTGCTGATGTATAGAGCCCTGATTTTACTTTCTGACGAACCATCTCTTCAAGGAACGGCGTCAGGTTAACATTAATTGGCATGGTTTTATCTCTGTTTTCTTTACGAGTGAACCATCAGAATGGATGTCATACTGTCAATTTATGCTAATTCTTGACAATAATAAGCAACATCATTCACATAACAACGCGTCCTGAGAAGACACTCTTTTTATGAGGTTTTTGTTGTCCCTTCACCCTGACGGATCAGATCATGTATTTAAAGCTTGGCTTAAGCTCAATAATGGCGTTTTGTCATGACGCTTTCGTTTCCCACAGCGATTTGCCTGTTGCCCTGAAATAAAGTGCTTCAGGATCTACATCGAAACCGCAATCCCACGCAAGAGTTGGCCAGGAATCAAGATAAAAATGTGAAAAAGCTTCAGGGTTGCGCAATGGCTCCGCTATTGGATATTTATAGACAAGATCACGGAGATCCACCTCTCCGGTTTCACCGGTATTGAATTTCAGAAATATCTGATAATCCTTAACATACCTTGCCTCTACAATAGAAATACATTTCATAATATAGTTCTCCGTTATATAAGCGGTTGAATACGATGAAAATCATTTGTTTCCCACATTAACAAAAGTTCATCACTATGCAATTCTGCCCATTCTTCAACAAGACCGCGGACTTTTGCAGGAAGTGAACCAGCCGTGATATTCAAATTCCTAATATCCATTGATGCCCGATAGTCATTATACTGCACATGAAAATGAGGAGGGTTATGTTCATCGAAATACATTGAAATGATAATCCCAAGAAATCTTGATATCTCTGGCATAAAGCACTCCTCCTATTTATAACTAGATTTCCTTCAAAAAAATTATCAGACATTGTTGCTATTCTAATCAAAAGCAATATAATACGCATTAATCACATAAACCCACCACAATTCAAATCACCGGTTCACCCTCTTCGGCAACCGGCACTCGCGACAAATCAAGTTCGCCTTTGAACGCCTGTTGACTGATGATACCATAGAGGGATTCGAGTTGGATGAGAGATTGGGCGTATGAAGTCTTCAGGGATGCAACTTTGGTGACTATGGCCGCAAAGCGGTTTTGCAGTTCAAGAGGGGGTACTGGAATAATGGTTTCTTTAAGTTTTTCGCCGGTCAAATGGGCAATGGTAGCTTTACATGTAACATTCTTAAACCCATTGTATGACGAAAAGAACATCATCACATATTGTACGTATTCAGGTATCGCTTGCGACTTGTGCAATCTAACTCGATGTATGGCCTTCTGGAAATAACATTCTGCTAAGTTATTTTTCCATATTGCACTACGCCCTATATCACCACCTTCACAAATAAGAAGGTCACCATCCATCAAACCAAATAATGCTCGTGCTCTTTCATCAAAATCCATTTCCTCCAAATTATCCAATTGAAAACGAAACCACTGGACATTAGAATTCCCGATATACTTTCTGAGATGATTTCCTGTAATGAACTTTTTGTCACGCATTTTACCCAATCGAGAATCAGAAATTTCATCCATACGTTTCTTCTCCCACCTCTTCTCATTCCTGACCGGATCGCCAAACATCTCCAGAAAAACACTTTTGAGCAGTTCGTCAAGCTGTTTGAGTTGCTCGCGACGGCGGGAGATCAGGTTCTCTACTTTGGAAAGAAGTGTTGCGATACGGATTTGGTCGCCATACTCAAAAACAGGTATCAGAATACTTTCTAATGCATTTCGACTTATATGCGGAATCGTTGCGCCGGTAGAGGTTTTCCTCAAATAGTTAAAATTTGACTGTAAAAAAATCCCGATGAATGGGGTGTAAAATTTTGATTTATCATGTAAACGAAGACGAGAAATTGTGCTACCAATATATCCCTGCTTTCCATACCCTATAGTGCCGGCATTAGCGCCATCCCATGCGATCAGAACATCATTTTCACAAGCAAGCACACCGCCTTGATCATCTGTCATTCTGATTAAGGTGTCGTTTCGTAAATCATCAATACCAAGCACTCTTTTTGATTGAGAAGATGGCATATCAGTAATAGTATGCTTCTTCCCTTTTGATATCGTGATGAGAGAACCGAGTTTAATCGTTTTCATATCCCCTCCCCTCAATCGCCTTCATCTCCCTGACCAAGTGCTCCCTGAGCACCTCTTCACTTGGCAAATAGAGCTTGTACTGACTCGCCAGTATGGTCTGGTTATCCTCCGGCAGGGAAATTTTTACGACCGCATCATTTTTGTCGGCAGCAAGCAGAATACCTATCGTCGGATTCTCTTCGGGCAGTTTTTCGTATCGGTCATAATAGTTGACATACATCTGTAACTGTCCCAAATCCTGGTGGGTCAGCTTATGCGTCTTGAGTTCGATAATGACAAAACAACGTAAGAGGCGATTGTAAAAAACAAGATCAATAAAGAAGTCGTCGCCTTTGAGGTGGATTCTCTGTTGGCGGGCCACAAAAGTGAAACCGTTGCCCAACTCCAGCAAAAACTCCTGCAACTGGGTGATGATTGCCTGTTCCAGATCTTTTTCGTAGTAGGCGCTCTCACGTTTCAAGCCTAAAAACTCCAGAAACATGGGGTCTTTAATGATGTCGGTCGCTTTTTCGGGTTGCTGCTCGCCACGGGCAACCGAGAGCACCCGTTCTTTGTCGTTGCTTAACAGAAGTCGCTCGTAAAGCTGGCTGTTTATCTGCCGTTCAAGTTGCCGGGCAGTCCAGTTGTTTTTGGTGGCTTCAGCGATATAATATTCTCTTTTACTTTCATCATCAATACGAATGAGATAGCGGTATTGCGTCCAATTCAATTGCGAACGCAGTGCGTTCGCAATTGGAAAGACACGATAAAATTGGCGACTAAGCTCTAATTGGCGAACAGAAAAATTTGTGCCATAATCAGGTTCCAATACCTGAGAAAGTGTTTTGATCAGATAAGCTCCGTACTCCGCCCGCTCTTTTCCCTGTTGCTCCTCTTCGAGAATGCTCTTGCCAATATTCCAGTACATGAGAACCCTGTGATGATCAACTGCACGAACAGCATTTTCCCGAGCCAGTGTAATGATCTCTTTGATCTGCCCGATAAACTGAGGGCGAATAGTAATTTCAGTCTCTTTCATCCGATCATCCCCTTGAGCTCAAGCAGCTCCCTTACAATACCACTCTGAATATTTGCAAGTTCAGCATCATCAATCTCCCCCACCTCTGCTGCAATGAGTTTATCCAGAATAACCGAAGGACTTTCGTAGACAACCTCTTCAAAAACATCCGTTTTATAACGGGAAATCGAAAGATCATACCCACCCTCTCCTTCAATTTCTGAACGGGAAACCATAAAACACTTTTCAGTTCTATCGTAGTCGTGCTGTGCGTTTCGCTTTTTAAATTTTTCGACAATATCAAGCAGATCGCCAAACCCATCCTGCTTGCTTCGTTTATCATCCAGCGAATAGCCGTCAGACTTCATGTCGTAGAACCAGACAAACTCTGTCGCTGGTTTGCTAACCTTGTCCAGCGGGCCCCAAACTTTAGTAAACAGCAGAATTGAGGTTGAAACCCCAGCATAGGGTTTGAATACGCCACTCGGCATGGTGATTACCGCTTTCAGGTCGCACCGCTCCACAAGCAGTTTGCGTAAATCTTTGAATGCACCGCCGGAGCCAAAGAGGACGCCTTGCGGTACAATAACGCAGGCTGTTCCCCCTTTTTTCAGCAGCCGATAGATGTTTTCGACAAACAACAGCTCAGTCTTGGTGGTGGAGAGGGTAAAGCTTTCGTTGATATCGCCTTTGTCAATGCTGCCGGTGAAGGGAGGATTGGCCATGACTATGTCGTAGCAGGACTCTTCGGTAAAGCTTTTGCTCAAGGTGTCTTTATAATCAATTTCAGGCTCGTCAATCCCGTGCATCATGAGATTCATCAGACCAAGACGAACCATGGTGCTGTCGATATCGTAGCCGAAGAGCGTTTTGCTGAGTATGCTTTTTGCATGTTCGGTAAGGCCGGCAGAAACGGAGGTGCGGATAAACCCGTCTTCGTCGGGAAGAAGATTTTGGTTGCCGGCACGAATTGCCAACTGCGTGACAATATATTGATAGGCACCAAGCAGAAATCCCCCTGATCCACATGCGGGATCGGCAATAGTGTGGCCAAGCTGAGGCTCGACCAGATCGGCCATCATCTTGATAATGTGGCGCGGTGTACGGAACTGGCCGTTTTTACCCGCCGAGGCGATTTCGGAGAGAAGAAATTCATAGACATCACCCTGAATATCCTGAAATGCCTGCCCTTTTTCATTCGAGTCCGTTTCCATCACTTCAAAGATCTCATCAACCGTCTTAACGGCTTCAACCAGAAGTGACGGCTTGGGAATGATGAAGACCGCATTTTTCATGTGGTGGGAAAATTTCGACTCAGCACCGTTCAGGTCTTTGAGATAGGGGAAGACTCTGGATTGCACATGAGTAAGCATAACATCCGCCTGCATGTGTTTGAATTCACTCCAGCGAAGTGTGCTTTTGTCGATCGCATAACTCTCGGGATTTTCTTTGTCACGGTATTCGGGTGGTATCCACATTCCCTTAAATTTGGAGCTGTAGGTGTCGCCCGCCCACTCGGCACTTGCCTGCTTCTCTTTATCCTGATCGTCCATCCGCTTCATGAAAAGCAGATAGGTGATCTGTTCGATGGCGGTGAGTGGATTGGAGATTCCACCGCTCCAGAACTTGTTCCAGAGTTGGTCTATTTTTGATTTCAGTTCCGGATTGTTTTGAAGCATCGGCTATTGACCTTTATTTAAATTCTTCACAGTGACCGACCCTTTTGCAAGTACGCCGGTACACCATTGCTGACTCTACCCCTCACTCTACCCCCGACTGGGCCCCTGAGTTGGCCCCTGAGTGGGCCCCTGAAATTTTTTCGTCAACGTTCAGCAGCTCTTTTTCAAGGCCGTCAGTCAGCTCACGCTTGTATTCGATGCGATTATTTTCCGTCATGTTATGCTGCCAGTTGTTCGGCCAGAGCCAGGATTTCATTAATTTCAGCCGGACTGAACACTCCGCGAATGCCTTGCGGGTGTATTACCGTAAACGGGGCGTTTATGAGGTCTCTTCTTTCTACCTTTTCGCGCTCTATAATGAAGTTTTTCAGGAGATTTAAAAAGTCCAATTGGCGACTTGAAAGGTTGGAGTGCTGCTGGATAAACTGATCGAACGCATCAGCAACCGTGTCAGGGAAACTTTTGAGAAGTTCGAGACCGAGAATATGGCGGATAAACTGGATGAAATGTGCCTTGCGGTTTTTATAGACGGAACGCAAAAGATCCTCGGTAATGTTCGGATGCTCATCGTGCAGTAACTCCGCAAGCTCAGCGGCCTCTTCAGGCGTAATCTCTTTGCCATCCTTGATTTTGGAAAGAATCGGATTCTGTTTCGTCAATTCGGTAATGAGCGTTTCGACCATTTCGCGGTAGCGAGAAATGCTTACGGCCTCATGCTGGGGGCCGAATTCCACCATCTCTTTGTGCTGAAGAAGATCAACAAGATTCAGGTGAACTTGAGCGTTACCGGCGCTCTCCAGCTCGCGAAACTTCATAAGCGGTGAGAGTTTTTCGATGAGCTCGTCGAAGGTACCTTCATTTGCCTGAGTCCAAAAGTGCCTGGTTTGAGCAGCCCTGACGAGAGACTCTTGCTGTTTCACAAAGCTGATACTCAAAGGAAGCTCGGTGATCTGCTCGATAATGGCATCGTTGAGTGTGTCGTACCTCTCTTGTTGGTCGCGCAGTTTTGCCAGGGAAGTCTCCAGAATGTCGCGTTCAAAACGCATGGCTTTAAAATCAGCGTCTGAGACTGTTCTGAAAAGTGGCTTAACCTGGTTTCTCAGATATTCAATCTTTTGCGAGGAAAGTGAGAGCCAGAAATTTTCCTCTTCCAGACGATGAAGCACCGATGCTGCCTCTATGATAACCACAGAGGTGTGAGGAAGCTCCGCTATCTGCTTGCGGAGTTTTACAATTTCCCGCTCTGCAATGGGCGAGTTGACGATGGAGAGAGCACTCTCAATTTTGTCGAGCCGCAGGCCAAACAGTTTCACCGGGAGCGGCAGTTGCTGTGTCACCTCTTTTCCTTTGGGCTGAAGCTTGAAGTATTCGAAGTTGTCCCAGCAGTCAAGAATCAGGAACATATCTTTTTCAGTACACCATGGTTTGATTTTATACAGTTCAAGGAGACGGGTGCCGCGGCCAATCATCTGCCAGAATTTGGTATAGGAGTAGACCGGTTTAACGAAGACGAGATTGACAAGTTCGTGAATGTCAATACCGGTATCAAGCATGTCGACACTGATGGCAATGCGAGGCATGTCGCTGTTCTTGAACTGATCGAGCAGGCCTCCTTTGCCATAGACGCGCGGGTCGTCGGATACCAGAACCTTAGCAAGTTCACCCTTGTATTGCGGATAGAGCTTGTCGAATATCTCTTCGATTCTGCGGGCATGGGCTATGGTGGCGCAGAAGAATATTGTTTTTCCGGGAAGAACGCCGTTCTGGTCTTTTATGCACTCTTCCATGAACTCTTTGACAATAAGAGTATTCGTCCCTCGATTGATGACCTGCTTTTCAAGCTGTGTTCCTTCAAAATTAATCTCTTCGATGTCCTTGCCTTCGAGAATCAGTTTTTTCTGATCTTCAAGGGAGATCGTCCGTTTACTGATTCCTTCCTTCTGGAATTTGGTCTGGATTTTCATGACCTGAAAATTGCACAGCCAGGGCGGAATATTGTTTACCGCCTCTTCATAGGTATAGGCAAAGGTTGGAAGGCCATCTTCGCAATGAAAAAGACTGAAGGTGTTGTGGTCAAGAATATCGGTGGGGGTTGCTGTAAGCCCCAGGGTGATTGTTTTGAAGTAATCGAGGATTTCACCGTAAGTGTTGTAGATGGAGCGATGGCTCTCATCAATGACAATAAAGTCAAAGAAATAGGGTGAAATGTACTCCGATTCATCCCGGATGAGATTGAGCATGGTGGGGTAGGTCGCGATGTAGATGCGACGATCTTTTGCAAAAACCTTTTCGCCGGTGTTGGGCCAACGAGGTTCGTGGGGCAGATGTTCCTTAAAGGCAGACAATGCCTGCTCGCGCAAAGGAATGCGATCGACCAGAAAAAGAATTTTTTCGGCATGTCCGCCACGCATCAAGGCATCGACAAGAGCAATACAGGTGCGGGTTTTGCCGGTACCGGTGGCCATAACCAGAAGGAAGTCCCGCTTTTTCTGCTCAATTGCTTCAAGGACTGATCGAATGGCACGAATCTGATAATCGCGTCCGGCGATTGCTGTGTTGATGAGTTCCCCGGTGA
>CAIVSG010000203.1 GCA_903908555.1 uncultured Chlorobiaceae bacterium
AATATGCCATGAATTCCCGGAGGTACGATTCGCCACAACTCAAGGCAGGAGCCGTATGCGGTAGTCCCGCAAGTACGGATCTGTGCGGGGGGTGTTGGGTAACTGGCATCCCTACCGCGACTCTTATCGTACAGTAGCTCCGCGTCCCTCGAAGCTTGGCGTGTTCAACAGGGGATAGACCTGCCCACTGCCAACTGCCCACTGCCAACTGCCCACTGCCAACCATTCTTTCTTCGCTCAGCCCTCAGCCCTAAGAAAAAGTATCAGAACGTATTATATTTCAGCAAATACTTTTCGAATGATAGAATCAGTAGAATGAGAGAAGCTGTAATATATCCTGGCGAAGATGGGTACTGGATAGCAGAGTGCCCCAGCCTCCCGGGTTGTATATCGCAGGGCACTTCAAGGGAAGATGCCATAGTGAATATTCGCGAAGCCATTCAAGGTTATATTTCAACTTTGGAGCAAGATGAATTGGCAGTTCCCCTAGAAACTTTTTAAACAATGCTCATTGCAATATGACCCAACTTCCCAAAGTTTCGCTCAGCACTGAAAATATTGCCAAATGCCAACTGTTTTCACTTTCTTTGCTCAGCACTTTCTTTCCTTTAACTATCTGAATAATGCACGCTTATAGAACCCATGTTGTTATAGTCGATCCCGACAACACTGTACTTAAAGGCTTGCCCTTCCGAGTTGGGCAATGCGTTGAAGTTCTTTTGTTGGAAGAAAAGGAAGATTCTTTAATGAAAAACTTGGTAACAGATATCTCCGAGAAGGCTTGGCTAAATGGTGTTGCAACAAACCCGGCTTTTGATTTTTTAACTGATACTGATGAGGATGTTTATACTTTTGCAGATGGAAAGTCATTGAAACCATGAGAGGGAAAATCGTACTGTTGCCATTTCCGTTTGACGACTTTTCAGCGAACAAAAGTTCGGCCGGCACTTTGCTTGACTGATGCAATCGGACCCCACGAACATGTGGTGGTAGCTTTTATCAGTAGCAAACTTCCCGTACAGCCTGAAAAACACGATTTAATCATGTGTCAAGAAGATAAGGAATTTACCGTAACAGGTTTACGTGTTGATTCAGTATTGAAAATCAACAGAATGGTAACCATCACGGCAAAACTTATCCTTAGAGAATTGGGAACAGTATCCGGCAAGTATATACAAAGTATCGAGAAACACCTCTCCGAACTGTTTCAGATTAACGCAACACCCAATCCCAAACAATGAAAGTTTTTCAACAATCCGAGAATTATGAACATGGATAAGCTTTTAATAAACAAGGTAATGCAAATGCCTCCCATTCAACGAGTTGCATTGGCAGAGTTACTCCTCGCAAGTATCGATAATGAAGAGGAAGAAATCCGCCAATCATGGATAAACGAAGCCAATGAGAGAATGAAAGCAGTAGAAGAGGGTCGCTCGAAACTTCATTGCTAACAGGAGATCTTATTGAGACATATCCTACAGATAAACCATATTCAAGTTATCTCATTACAGGAATTGATGGTTTGGAAGTATTTCATGTTGTCGTAGCTTTAGATGAAAATAGTGGAATTTGTTATATTATTACAGCGTACAGGCCTGATTTGAAGCATTTTGAGTCCGATTTAAAAACCAGAAGAACATGACTTCGCTCAGCACTCAGCACTCAAAAGACTGCCAACTATTATGACTTCACTCAGCACTCAGCACTCAAAAGACTGCCAACTATTATGACTTCACTCAGCACTCAGCACTCAGCACTCAGCACTACCAACTGCCCTTTGTGCGGAGGCGACAAAGCACCAGGCAAAACAACAATGACGGTTGAGCTTGGTTACGGTATTGTCGTAATCAGAGATGTTCCCGCTAAAGTCTGTGCGCTATGTGGAGCTGATTGGATTGACGATGCCATTGCAGGGAAGATTGAAAACATCGTAGAAGAAGCCCGAAAAAAACACAGTCAAATGGAAGTTATCAGCCTAAAAGCCAGCTAACCCAATCGTTCATTTGCCAACTGTTTTATCTTCGACTGCCAACTGCCAACTGCCAACTGACTTCTCTTCCCTCAGCCCTCAGCACTCAGCACTATCTTTCCCCCCCCTCTCGTTTTAGATTTCGGTAAAAGTTCTCATGTGAACCCAGAAGAAGGAGCTTCCGAGTGGCAGTATCATATTCGTAAGCCAACAGAGTCATTTGACCTATGCACTTGAACTTATAAACAAAAACACCCGCAAGATCACCTTTCTTTTGCTCCCCAATAGTAGGATCCTTCACTATCTCAGCAATAGCATCATCAACATCAGCTTTTTGATTGGAATGCAGGCGTTTATAGGTACGCCGAAAGAGGTTGCTTTGAAGAACCTCAACATCATGGTTCATCAGGAGCGCTTACCCTCAGGAATAAACGTTGTTACCTGAGACTTATCTTCTGCCCGGGCCACCAGTAAATCGCGGACAAAATCAATCGGCATATCAGGATTATCCAGTGCAGCTCTTCCAATCATCGCCCAAAACTCAATCTGACCGGCAATTGAACGATGCTCCGCCTTAGCCTGAGCCCGTGCTTGCCTATATAAAATATCATCAATCCGTACCGGCATTCCCATAATAGTCCTTTGTAATAAATTTACTACAAAAGTAGTAAATCGCGAATAATTAAACAACCCAATATTTATAAAGCACCACTCATCTCCTCCCACCCCCCACTTATTCCAATAATTCCGAGCCTATAACTCCTATCAGCCCAATCTTACCTATAGCCCCCATTCCCCCTCTCTAAACTCGTGCATTTTGTCATCCCGACACGGAGTGAGGGATCTATCTTTCTTTTACTGCCCACTGCCCACTGCCCACTGCCAACTACCAACTACTCTTGCTTTCACTCAGCACTTTCTTTCACCCGATTATTACGAGCCCATCCTTCTCAAAACCCTCTGCCTTATTCCATGGCATCGGCTTCCGCCTGCCATACCTCTCCGGTCGAGTACGTTCCAGATACCATGCGCAGGCTTTCCAGTTTTTTTTGCCTGCCGCCATGATGATTCGAAGGTGAGCCAGCTCGTTCAGCGCCAGAGCCTGGGGTACCCCCTCAAAAAGCTCTTGCTGCAGGCTCTTCACCCCACTCTCTAAATCCTTTTTCCCCTGATCTCTCCATAAATAATAAGTCTTCCGGCTGATACCCGCAGCATAACAGGCGCTATCAATGGTCATTCCCTCACCAATAAACTCCAGTAAAATGTCAATTCTTGCTTGATGTAATTTCATTGTATCAACGTGTTGTTAATTAAGAATAAATCCCTATCTTGTCATTATAAAAGCTACGTAAAATATCCGTGAATAAAAATGCATATATAACAATAAATTGCTATTTAAGTGACAAAAACACGGGTTGAGTGTGTAATTTGTCCATTTTCCTAACCCAAATAAGTGTATATTCTACCCATAAGCTCGTTCTGAACTCATCACAGATTTATGCCAACTGCCAACTGCCAACTGCCAACTATTCTCTTTCTTAACTCAGCACTCAGCACTTTCTTTCCCCCCGCCCCCAAACCCCAATTTTTCATATCTTAACCAAGCCCAAAAAACTGTTTTTATATTCTCTTAACTCAGCACTCAGCACTCAGCACTCAGCACTCAGCACTCAGCACTCAGCACTCAGCACTCAGCACTTTCTTTCTCAGCACTTAAAAGACTGCCAACTATAGATTTCATGATTCTTCTTTTCAACAAAATCCTCCCCATCCTCCTCCTTCCCATAGGATTCACCCTCCTCTGCCTCCTCGCCGGTCTTCTCCTGCGCAAAAAGCTGTTCCTCTGGACAGGTCTTCTGGTACTCGCACTGTTCAGTCTCCCCATCGTAAGTGATCCGCTAATGCGACAGGTCGAAGGCCCACTCAGGCGAGCACCGGTCAGTGCCGTCGGTAAAGCAGATGCCATTGTGGTGCTCAGTGGAATGCTTCAACAGATTAAAAACGCACCAGTGGGCGAGTGGGGTGATGCTGTTGATCGGTTTGAAGGAGGCATCGACCTTTTTAAAGCAGGCAAAGCCCCTGTTATCGTCTTTACCCGTGGCCAGATTCCATGGCACACTAGCGTTACTCCTGAAGGTGACCTATTGGCCAGAAGGGCTATGCTGCTCGGTGTTCCAAATCATGCGATCCGTTTAACCGCATCAGTGGGCAATACCGCAGAAGAAGCCGTAGCTGCTGCAAAGTTGCTCGGTGTTGGAAATGGTAGCGCAAAGACTGTTATTCTTGTTACAAGCGCCTATCATATGCCGAGGGCTCGTTTTCAATTTGAACAGGCAGGCTTTAAGGTTATTCCCTTCAGGGTGGATTATCACACGGATGATACTCCTGAGGTAACAGTTTTAAGTTATCTCCCCAATGCAGAATCGCTAGCTAAATCAGAAACAGCTTTGCGTGAAGTGATCGGTTGGCTATTTTATCGTGCCAAAGGATTTCTTAAAATCCCATAGCGTATTATGGCCTTTTAAGCGGATAGTTTTTGAGTGTCGAGCGGTAATTTATTGAGAATCAACTCGTTGAGATTGATTTTCTTTCGGGCGTTGTCAATATCAATCCCGACTATTGATCCTTCTTGGTCGTAGTCGAGTACTATGCCTTCAGATATCTCAATACTGTCAGCACTTTCACGTTCTGAAAGTTCGATATATAAGGAATCGGTATCCGGGTAATAATTAATCTTCATCTTTGAAAGAAAGAATGGTTATCAGTTACCTTACAAAGGTAGAGAAATCAGTAATGTTATCAAAGATCAAGACAGGGCTAAGCGGGTGCTCTCCTGAAGTTGCGATGACAAGGGCTTTTGCCAAGGCGGATTTTAACCAATAATGGATGTTGCATGAAAAAGGGTTATGGTATTGTTCTGGTTTTCCTCTTACTGATTCTGAACACCCCGGTATGGGCCGAGGACTACAAGAATGTTGAGGTGAGCAAGGTTCTTGTTTCATCGGTAACAACTAACGGCACTCCGCTCAAATATCTGCAAACGGCCCAACCGGAAGTAACGGTGCTTGTCGTCCATGTTCCTCCTGGTGGTTCAACCGGCTGGCACCGGCATCCAGTACCTGTTTATGCCTACATGCTTGAAGGGACGCTTAACGTCGAAATTAAAGGCGGTCAAACCTCTATATTTAAAAAGGGTGACGCGATACTTGAAGTGATGAATACCCTGCATAACGGATATAATTCAGGGAGTGAAACTGCAACTCTTGTGGTATTTTACACTGGAGCATTTGGAGTTTCAAACGTACTGAAGGAAAAGGCTGAGGCAATTCCCGCCCGGCCTTGATTGGAATATCTTTTTTAAATCATGCAGGAATTAATGCCCGAAAGTAATAGAGCTGTTGGCCTTGATATAGGCACCACCAGGGTATGCATTGTGGTTGCTGAAAAAGATGAATTCGGCAAACTTAAAGTAATCGCCAAAGCCTCTTCCCCTTCAAATGGCCTCAGAAGAGCAACAGTTGTCAATATCAACAAGACATCTGCCGCGATCAAAACCGCCGTGGCCGAAGTTGAACGTGAAGCCTCTCTGGTGATTCACGCAGTCAATGTCGCCCTCTCAGGAGCGCATGTCCATTGTATTGAAAGCACTTCTGAAATCAGCATAAACCAGTCTGGCATTGTAAATGAGTCGGATGTCCATCGCTTTCTGGAAAAGGCGAGGGCTAATATCCAGAATTTCGATGTCAATCATGAAGTGATTCATGTCATTCCCCAGGAATTTATTGTTGACGATCAGGACAGGCTTCTTGATCCCATAGGGATGGCAGGAACCACCATGAGAGGCTCCGTCTATATCGTGGTTGGCTTGAAAACCAGGATCCGCAATATCCGTCAGTGCATTGAGAGGGCCGGCCTCAAAATAGGTGCACTCACCTTTAAGCCCGTCGCTTTGGGTTTGGCCGTCATAAAAGAGCGGGAGAAGAACGGTGGAGTCCTCGTTATAGATATCGGGGGAGGCACCACTGAAGTAGCTATCTTCCTTCGAGGTGCTATTCAACATTCCGAGGTGATCAGTGTAGGCGCTAATGACATTACCCTCGATATTGCCCACGGAGTCCAGGTCCACGAAGAGGTAGCCGAGGAACTGAAACTACAGTATGGCTATGCCGTCACTCAATTGAACGCCAAGGATGAGGATATAGTGATACAAGGAGGAGATGGTCATTCAGAGAGAATATTTCCAAGGAGTTCGCTGACGATGATTATTGAGGCAAGAATGATGGAGATTTTCGAGCTTGTGCGTGATGCTGTTATTGGTTCAGGCTATTATGAAGAAATTAATGCTGGTATTATTCTAACCGGTGGCGGTGCTCTGTTGCCGGGAGTAGTGGAGCTTGCCCGGCTTGTTATTGGCCTGGATGCCCGTATCGGTTATCCCGAAGCTGTGTCGGCCGGGATCAAGGCTCCTCTTTATGGCCCTATGGACGCTACAGTCATGGGTCTTGTGGCTAATGTGTATGAAAGCAATTACTCTGGTGATCATAGTTTCGCCAGGGTAGTAGAACCTCCCAAGGAACTTCCGCCTCCGCCCGTTGAGAATGTTCTTGTAGTGCAGGAAACTGGTGTAGCATGGAAAAAAGTTGTCGATGGACTTCAGGACTGGTGGGCAAAGCTATGAAAACCTTAACAGATTCAGAGCTTTTTGATACGCTTCGCAAAGTCTTCGGGTTTCGTGAATTTCGCCCCAATCAGGAACAGATAGTAAGGGCCATCCTTGAAAACCGGGATGTTTTTGCCGTGATGCCAACCGGTGGCGGTAAGTCACTCTGCTACCAGCTTCCAGCCGTTCTCCTTCCAGGCACCTGCATGGTAATCAGCCCGCTTATCTCCCTCATGAAAGACCAGGTTGATGGAGCAAGGGCAAACGGTATTCGTGCGGCCTTCCTTAACAGCTCCCTTGACCCCGAAGAGCGCGACGCTGTAATGCAGCAGCTTCTCTCCAACTCTCTTGATCTCCTCTACGTTGCCCCTGAGCGCTTTACGCTCGAAGCGTTCAAAAAGATGCTTGGCCAGGTAACCATCAGTATGGCAGTCATCGACGAGGCTCACTGTATTTCAGAGTGGGGGCACGATTTTCGGCCGGACTACCTCTCCCTGTCCGCTCTGGTTACTCTCTTTCCAGATCTCCCAGTAGCCGCATTTACAGCTACAGCGACTCACCTGGTTCAGCAGAACATTCTCGATAAACTCGCACTCCGAAATCCACACATTGTCAGGGCATCCTTTGACCGCCCGAACCTCTCCTATGATGTCCGTTTAAAAGATAAAGTTGACGCCCAGCTTGTAGCACTCTTAAAAAAGAACGCTGGCAAAGCCGGCATTATATACCGTACCAGCCGCAAAAGTGTTCATGAAACAGCGGCAATGCTCAAGGCAAAAGGCTTTCGAGCCCTCCCGTATCACGCCGGTCTCAGTGATCATGATCGTAAACGCAATCAGGAGGCATTCATTCGCGATGAAGTCGATGTCATTGTAGCAACCATCGCCTTTGGTATGGGGATTGACAAGTCCAATATCCGTTTTGTCATTCATGCCGACCTGCCCAAAAGTATTGAAAATTACTATCAGGAAACCGGCAGGGCTGGACGCGATGGTGAAGCTGCACAATGCACCCTTCTTTTCTCTCCGGGAGATATCAGCAAACTGCGCTTCTTTATCGACACCATGACGGACGAAACTGAACGCAAAAGGGCGCTTGATGCCCTTTCGAAAGTTGTGTCCTTTGCATCAACCTCAATCTGCCGCCGTAGAAGCCTCCTTAACTACTTTGGAGAACACTACCCCCATGATAACTGCAACTCCTGCGACATCTGTCTTGGTACCAGGGAACGGGTTGATTGCACCCGCGATGCCCAGATGCTCCTTTCAGCTATTGTCCGCACTGAAGAACGGTTTGGAGCAATGCATATTGTCGATATCGTTCTCGGAAGCAATACCCAGAAAATCCGTGATTTTGGCCATGATCGATTGAAAACCTATGGAATAGGAAAAGAACGGACTAAAAAATACTGGCGACAGCTCGTCGAGGAGCTTTTAGCTCAAAAAGTGATCGAAAAATCCGAAGGGCTCTATCCGACGCTCTTTCTTCTGCCCAAAGCTGTCCAGATTCTAAGGAATGAAGAGAGCATTGAAATCGTAAGGGTTGTTGAAAAAATAAAAGAAAAAGAACAGAACAGAACGCTTGACGCCACAGATACACCTTATGATCAGCAGCTTTTTGAACTCCTGAGGGTTCTACGTAAAGAGATCGCTCAAGAGCAGGGGATACCGCCTTATGTTGTCTTTTCAGATCGCTCTCTTCATGATATGGCATTAATCCGCCCTCAAACAGCCGACACCATGCTGGCGGTTACCGGTGTTGGCGAAGTCAAACTCCAGCGCTATGGTCGTCAATTTCTACGCCTCATCGAACGTTACTGCACCGACCACCCCGAGCGGGCAACATAATGGTTTTGTATGCTGGTATCAAGGAGAGTATGAAATGAATGGTTTTCACTGTAAATAAATCCCAATTCATATATTAAGTTGAAACGCTTTCATGAATAGTCATGATGCCCTGTTCTGAATGTTTCAGATAGAACGGGCTTTTTAGTAATGGGGTAGACGGTAATAATGTTATGCAGCTTACAGCTAAACTCTCAGCAGTTCTTCCTGAACAAACAGGCGCAGGAAAAAATGGGCAATGGAAAAAACAGGACATTATTGTTGAAACCGATGGGCAATACCCTAAAAAGGTTTGTATCTCTCTGTGGGGTGAGAAGTTTGACAGAAATCTCTTGAATGTTGGCAACAAGCTGACGATTTCGTTTGACATTGAAAGCAGGGAGTTTAACGGAAAATGGTACACCGATGTAAAAGCATGGAAGGTTGAGTCTGCTGGTAACGCAGGTTCATCTCACTCTCAGCCTGTGGACACCTATAATCCTCCTGTGTATGAACCTCAAGGCGGCAGCGCAATTGTTGATGATGATTGCCCGTTCTGAGAACATGTCAGGTAGAAGTCGATTGTATTTCTCATTTTCTTTATCGCCATGTATTTATTTTTTGATACAGAAACAACAGGATTGCCAAATAACTGGCGAGCTCCTGTAACCGATCTCAACAACTGGCCAAGGCTTGTTCAGTTGGCTTATCTGTATTGTGACGCTGATGGCAATACCTTGATCTCCGGGGATTATATCATTAAGCCTGAAGGCTTTTTGATTCCGGAAAGTGCCTCAAGAATTCATGGGATATCAACAGAACGGGCAAAGAGTGAAGGTGTTTTACTCAGCAATGTTCTCGATGAGTTCGGAATGTTGATTGGCAAGGCGGAAGTGCTTGTTGCTCACAATATGTCGTTTGATGAAAAGATTGTTGGCAGTGAACTGCTCAGGGCTGGAATGCCGGATAGCTTGCCGTCAAAGAAAAAAATATGCACAATGGAGAGGACTACTGACTTTTGTGCCATTAAAGGCCTCTATGGGAATAAGTGGCCGAAGTTGACGGAATTGTATCATACATTGTTTGGTATTGGATTTGAAGAAGCCCACAATGCAGCTCTTGATATACAAGCCACTGCAAAATGTTTCTGGGAGTTGAAGAAAAGGGGAGTAATCTGATAATCTATGAGACTTTCTGGTAGGATTGCACTCGTAACCGGAGCTGCAGGCGGCATTGGCAGGGCAGTGTCACTTTGTTTCGCCAGTGAGGGCGCTGTTGTCATTGTAAGCGATATCAATGCTTCAGGCTGCTCAGAAACGCTTCAGCTTATTGAACAGGCTGGGGGAAGTGGCTTCCTGCTGCAGGCCGATGTCATGCACGAAGATGAAATCCAGTCGCTCTACAAGCGGATAGTCGATCGGTTTGCCAAAATTGATATAGTGGTAAATATTGCCGGTGGAGATTGTGAACCGGCTGCTGATGTCGAGGATATTGATTACGTGAAGATGAGTGCCAATCTCGATCTTAACCTTAAGTCATGTATTCTCTCATGCCGTGAGGCCGCAAGGATTATGAAACCTCAGGGTTTCGGTAAAATAGTGAATATGAGTTCGCTTGTCTATCGAGGGAGCCCGAATCAGTTCTCTTATTCTGCGGCCAAAGGCGGTATTTACGCCTTTACCCGTTCACTTGCATTGTCACTGGGTCGCTATGGCATAACGGTTAATGCTCTTGCACCGGCCCTTGTTGCTGTTCCCGCTTTTGTCAATGCTCTTGGTGCTGAACGGTGGGAGTTGCTTCAGAAGGATTGTGCAGCTCGTTATCCCCTCGGACGGGTCGCAACACCAGACGATGTGGCCCGGTGCGCACTTTTTCTTGCTTCAGACGATGCTGCGTTTATTACAGGGCAGATTCTTGAGATTTCCGGTGGAGCGAGGTTGTAGACCGGAAACATATAAATTAAAAATTCCTTTTAGAGTTAATGACCATAAGAACAGGCATAGATAGAGTGAAACCAATAACCAGCACCCCCCGAGAAATCCCGTTTAATTATACCTCTGCCGGCGATTGCCAGGCGATATCGTTTCTCTTGGGACCCAATATTGTCAGGATGCTTGACGAACTGCGTGAGCTGCGGGTTACCGGCAGGTCTGCACGTTTGCTCATGGGTATTATCGGAGAGATTCTTATTCATCGCCGCAATCCCTACCTTTTTCAGGAACTTGTTGATTCTGCAGCTCGTAGAAAGCGTCTTTTTGAAAGGGCATTTCACGAGCTTGATCTCATTTCGGATATGGCAAATGGTGAAAGCCGGGTGTCAGCTATTGTTGTGGCTGTGCGCGAGCAACTCGAGCGCTTCCGCTCTGCAGTTGAAAAAACGCCGGAACTTCGTCGTCGCATGAAGAGGGAACTTGGCGCGGTTGTAGGTGTTAAAAATGTCCTTTTTGATCCATTTTCCCTTGCAGCTCACGCTACTGATGCTACCGACTGGAGGCTTCATCTTCCGGCTGCGGTGGTGACCCCTGATCTGGAGTCGCAGGTTGCACCTCTGATTACAGCTATTGCCGGGCTTGGTCTCAACATCATTCCCCGCGGTGCAGGAACAGGACTCACCGGCGGAGCTGTACCTTTGAGATCACGGTGTGTGATCATCAACATGGAAAAAATGAACCACATCAAAGGCATCTCGGTTCAGGATTTTCAGCTTGAAAACGGTACTATAACCGAGGCTTCAGTCATTGAAGTTGAAGCAGGAGTTGTCACTGAAAAAGCTATGGAGGAGGCCGACGAGCATGGACTCGTCTTTGCTACCGACCCGACAAGCGAATGGTCTTGCACCATCGGTGGCAATATTGCCGAAAATGCCGGCGGAAAGATGGCTGTACGATGGGGTACCTGCATAGACAACCTCCTTGAGTGGCGTATGGCAATGCCGTCCGGTGAAAACTGGACGGTAAAGCGTGTTGATCACCGCCTCAGGAAAATCCTGCATGAAGATACCGTTACTTTCGAGGTTTGGAATCAATCGGGCGAGAGAATAAATCGCATTGAGTTGCTGGGAACCGATATCCGCAAAAAAGGACTTTGGAAAGATATTACCAATAAAGCGCTTGGTGGAGTGCCGGGCCTTCAGAAGGAGGGTACTGACGGGGTGATCACCTCGGCTGTTTTTGTGCTTTATCCAAAGTACCCTGAAAAGAGAACACTCTGTCTTGAGTTTTTCGGGCCTGATATGGATGAGGCAAGCCTGGTCATTCTTGAGCTTTCTAAAATATTCCCACTCTATTCAGAGAATAAAGAAGCCCTTCTTGCGCTGGAGCATTTTGATGATGAATATATAAGGGCTATCGACTACAAGGTAAAGGCACCCAGGGCTCAGACTCCGAAAGCCGTACTTCTGATCGATATAGCCGGCAATTCAGCCTCAGAGGTTGAGAGCGGTATTGAGCGTATACAAACGCTTCTTAAGCTCCATCCCAATACCATGATGTTTCTGGCCGGAGACAATGCGGATGCGGTTCGTTTCTGGGCTGATCGTAAAAAGCTTGGAGCCATTGCAAGGCGAACAAATGCCTTTAAGCTCAATGAGGACATTGTAATTCCTCTTGAAGCGCTTGCCGTATTTTCCAGATTTATTGATGAGCTCAATATTACGGAGGAACGATATGCGCAGCATTGTTTTGTAGAACGTTCGCGCGCTATTTTTGCTACGACAAAAGTTAAAGAAGATGGTGGCCGGTTTGCCTCTAAAATTCCTGCAGGGCTGGAGCTTTGTCGTCTTTTTGATGAGAGAATTCTGCTTGCGCCGGAGGATTCTCTCCGTTCACTTGCCATTGTGCAGGAGCTCTGTCGTGAGCTCGGAGAGCTGGTGCAGGGCTATCCTGAAATGCAGGTTGCCTTTGAAAAAGCATATACCTATGTCCGCGACAGGCGCATCGTGCTTGCCACACACATGCATGCCGGCGATGGCAATGTTCATGTCAATGTCCCGGTTCTTTCCAACGACAGACCCATGCTTGAGCGGGCAGACAAGGTGATTGACAATGTCATGGAAAAAGTTGTTTCACTCGGTGGTGTTGTGTCGGGTGAGCACGGCATAGGAGTCACCAAACTGAAGTACCTCGATCCTGCTATTGTCGAACAACTTTCCCGATATCGCCGCAAAGTCGATCCGAAAGGGATTATGAACCCCGGAAAGCTTGACGATTATGAGGCGCTTGATCACATTTTTACTCCGTCGTTCAATTTGCTTGAACTTGAGGCGCATATCCTCCGTCGGGCACAGATTGAAGAGCTTTCAAAAAAGGTTGACTACTGTATCCGCTGCGGCAAGTGCAAAACCGATTGCTGTGTTTACTACCCGTCCCGGGGAATGTTTTACCATCCCCGAAACAAGAATCTTGCGATTGGCTCATTGATCGAAGCACTTCTTTTTGATGCCCAGCGTGAGCGCTCAACTGATTTTGCGCTGCTGAAGTGGCTCGAAGAGGTTGCCGATCACTGCACTATCTGCCATAAATGCCTGAAGCCTTGTCCTGTAGATATCGACAGCGGGGAGGTCTCTGTGCTGGAACGTGAAATTCTTTCAGAATGGGGGTATAAACACTCATCACCGATCACAGAACTGACATTAAAATATCTTGATAGTCGTTCACCGGTTTTTAATGCGATTTTCCGCAGAACTGTTCTCAGGATCGGCGGTGCATTTCAGCGTGCAGGCAATAAAATTTCCTCTCCCATGCAGCCGCAGCAGGATTCGCCTGAGCTTTATCCCCTAAGGCTTCTGCGTTCTCCTGTGCCACCTGTGCCCGAAGAGACCTTGCGCGATATTCTTCCTGAATGTGCATCTGATCAGGTGATTGTTTTTGAGCCTTCCGGAGAGGTGAAAAGCAACGTTTTTTATTTTCCCGGCTGTGGATCCGAGCGCATGAACTCTTCGATCTCGATGGCGGCAATTCATGTGCTGCTTGAGCTTGGTGTAAGGATTGTGTTGCCGCCACCGTTTCTATGCTGTGGATTTCCTGCTCATGTCAATGCCAAAACAGATCAGTATTCAAGTATTGTCCTTCGCAATACCGTGATGTTCAGTCAGATAAGGGAGATGTTCTCCTACCTTGATTTTGACGCTTGCGTTGTAACCTGTGGTACCTGTACGGAGGGGCTTGATGCCATTGAAACCGGCAAGCTTTTCGGTGGAAAAATTATTGATATTGCAGCCTATGCTCTTGAAAAAGGCCTGAAACTGGAAGGGAATGGAGAATACCTCTACCATGCTCCCTGCCATGATTCTCTTTCCGGTAAAGCGCGTCAAACGCTTAACGCTATCGGGGGGTTCGGGAGTGTAACTGCTGTTCCGCATTGCTGCTCAGAGGCTGGTACGCTTGCATTGTCACGTCCCGATATTACCGATTCGATGCTTCACCGCAAAAGAGATGCCATTACGGCAGTTATGCATGGAAAAGAAAATGCAGTCATATTGACCAATTGCCCATCCTGCGTACAGGGACTTGGAAGGAATCTCGATCTTGGAATTGAACCTCGTCATATTGTTGTTCAGCTTGCTGAATTACTGTCGGGGACTCAATGGATGGATATATTGAAGAAACAGGTGCAAACTGGCTCAGTCCTAAGCTTTTAAAGGTTTATATATGAAATATCACATCTATTTAATTCGGGGGTTGTATGTTGCTGGTGGTGGAGCACTTTTTAAAATGCTGGATAAAAAAATAAGTACTGAAACAAAGCTGAATGTTCATATTTGTGAAGATCCTTTGACAGCTGTGGCAAGAGGAACTTGAGAGATACTTGAAAATCTTGAGAAATATAGTTCAATGTGTGCCTCTTGATATTTTTTAATAAATCTCGATCAGATAGTAATTACAGAAGTATTCTGAATTTCACCAATTTTAACAGGGAAGATAACTATGAAAAAATCCATTTGGCTTACTGCAGGAATTGCAGGGCTGTTATTAGGTAATCCCCTTACTGATCTTCAAGCAGAAGTCGGTATTCGTATCGGGGATGTTCGAGTAGGTATTGGTGACAGACCTCACTTTGTCATCGATACACGCCCGAGCTTTGTCTACCTCCAGGATCAGGGCTTTTCAGTATCAGTAGGAAGTCCTTACGATATTATTTATTACGGAGACTTGTATTACCTCTATCGTGATGGCGGTTGGTACCGTTCTTCACACTACCGCGGTCCTTGGGATGTTGTCAGGGAACGTAATCTTCCTCCTAATATAAGAAGGCATCGCTGGGATGACCTCAGGAGATCTCGTGATATTGAGTACCGCAGGCATGATCGCAGTTACTGGGAGCAGAGAGACCGCAATGACAGGGAGCGTTATGACAGGGATTCACGCCGTGATGATCGCCCTCGCAATGAGAGGGATCAACGCCGTGATGATCAGAGGGATCAATCTCGTGATGGCAGGCCCAGATAAAATACGCTCTATTTAATTCCATGTTCCTGCATCCAGTACCCATTAACATTTTATTTTCATCGGTATGACAGGGATCGAAGACTATAGATTATGCGTTAGCGGATAAGAACGTTAAGAGGGAGCGGAACTTCAATTCAGCTCCCTCTTTTTAATGCTCCCCGAACCGCCGCCTGCCATTCAGTACCATTAAAATTTTGCCCCCTTTCTGATCTGCATCGAAAAAATCCCTGAGAGTCGTACATTTAGGAAAAAAACAGGACTATATCACCATAAACAAAACGAGGGAAATGAAATGGGCATTTCATCAAAACTGCAACTTGCTGCCGATGCAATAGAGGATGCAAAAAAACGCCTCAACAGAGCCAAAGATGATGCTGATGATGATTATGAGATCCGTCAGGCATTGAAAATTCTTGAGGATGCTCTCGACTATATCCGTGGCGCATCTTCAGAACTAAAGAAGTAGCAGGGGAGAATGAGCTATATAGAAAAGCCTGTGACAGTTATTGGCGTGGATCTTGACGGCGTCTGTGCTGATTTTTACGGGCGCATGAGGGAGATTGCTTCTGAGTGGTTTGAATGTCCACTTGATCAGCTTTCCAAAGAGGTCTCCTACGGTATGGCCGAGTGGGGTGTTACCGGAACAAACCAGTATGAAAGTCTGCATCGTTTTGCTGTAACGCAGCGAGAGCTTTTTAAAACCATGCCGATGATTCCCGGAGCCCGCAAGTACCTTCGCATGCTTTCCGATGACGGGTATCGTATCCGGATTATTACCCACAGGCTTTTTATTCATTATTTCCATGCCTCTGCCGTTCAGCAGACGGTTGAATGGCTTGACAGCCACGGAATTCCTTACTGGGATCTCTGTTTCATGAAGGAAAAGGCGCAGGTTGGTGCCGACATCTATGTCGAAGATGCACCTCACAATGTTACTCAGCTCAGGGAAAGAGGATTGTATACCATTTGCTTTGCCAACAGCACCAACCTCCATATCAGCAGCCCGAGAGCTGCATCATGGAAGGAGGTGTACGATATGGTAAGGGAGTACCGGCCTTTGGATCAGCGTGTTACGTAAAAACAGGCAAACTTGAGATAGCTTGTTTCCGGCATGGCCAGCAGTACTGGATGATCGAAGGGCTGTGAGTTTTTATGTATTAACCTGAGTTGACAGCCTGCTGCAAGAGCTGCCTGATGAACAGATTGCAGAAAGTCCTCTTCTGAAACATGATGACTGCAAGAGGCTGTTGCAAGAAAACCCCCGCTTTTCAATAACTGAAGCCCAAGCTTATTAAGCCTTTTGTAGGCCTTAAGGGCACCGGGCAGGTTTTTGCGGCTTTTGGTGAAACTTGGCGGATCCAGAACAACAAGATTAAATGACTCCTTCGACTCAACCATCTGATCGAGGGTATCAAATGCATCTGCAGCCACAAGGCTGTATTCCTTGAAGTGGTTCAACTGAGCATTACGATCCGCTCTCTGCAGAGCTTCCTTCGACGCATCAATAAGAATGGCTGAATGGGCCCCTCCATAAAGTGCATTGAGCGCAAAGCCACCGTCATTGGTAAAAACGTCCAGTACTTCAGCATTTTCGGCAAACTTTCTGATAATTCTCCGGTTTTCACGCTGGTCAAGGAAAAATCCAGTTTTCTGTCCCTCAAAAAGATTAACCTCATACGTTATTCCGGCGTCGTGGATAGTCTGTACCGTTTCCGATTTTTCTCCACGGAGAATATCTTTATAAAGTGGAAGACCCTCTAGCTCCCTTAAGGGAGATTCATTACGCACAATAATAACGGTCGGATTCAATAATTCCTGCAAGACATCAGAGATCAGCTGAATATGAATATCCATACCGGCCGAAAACGCCTGTATAACGATTGCCTGGTTGAAGCGGTCAACAATCAATCCGGGGAGACCATCCGATTCACCATGGACAAGACGATAGGCGTTGGTTTCATCATTTCTGTAGATTATTTCGCGAAGCTTCAGGGCTTCAAGAAATTTCTTTTTGAAGAACTCTTTGTCCGGCTGTTCATCCTTGCTGCTTATAAGCCTGACCGAAATCAGAGAGTGCGGATTGTAAAAACCGGTTCCCAGAAACTTCTTGTCGTGGGTAAAGAGCTTTATGGTTTCACCGGAAGCGATATCTCTTGGAAGGCTAGCAAGTTCATTGCTGAACACCCATAGATGGCCTTTCTGGATTCTGTGGTGTTCTTTTGGTTTAAGATAAAGGGATTGCATGGCTTAAATAATGGCTTGTAGTTTTGATGGTGTTATATTTTACTTTAACATCAATTTGAAGGTAAAATGCAACTGTTTTGTTCATGATTGACAGCATGTTCAGTCGAAAACAACGAACCTGCCGATTAAGAACCTGATGCAATGTGCAGCAAAAGCTATGATTCTCAAAGGAAAATATATCCACGTTGTAAGGAAACGAAAGTGAATAATATTAAGGATTGAAACGATGAAGCGAAAAGGAATGCTGTTGCTGTTCATCTTCATGCTGCTTTTGGGCGGAGGGTGTGCTGATTTTAGAACAGTGGGACGCCAGGAGTTAACAGGTGAACAAGTTACACTGAGCGCAGAACAAGCTGCATTGTTTCGTGAAGTTGCCAAGGCATCTCCAGGTATCGAGTCGCTGGATGGTTACGCAGATGTCTGGATAAAAACGCCGAAACGTCAGAATCGTGTTTTCTGTAATATCCGGATCAATAGAGGGCATGAAGCCCGTCTTATTGTCACCGCCGGATTGCTCGGATGGCCTGTCGCGGATATGTTTTTCAGCACTGATTCACTCTATGTGCATGATATGATTAATAACCGGCTTTTGATCGGAAGTAATAACGATCTTAATCTGGAAAAAATTATTGGAGTGAATTCAGGATTTCCGCTTCTTTCGGAAACTCTTTTAGGAGTGGTAAATATCACCGAACCGTTAAGTGCAATAAGGTCTGTTAAACAAGGTTCAGAAACCTTAATATTCACCCTTGCCACTCGTGGTGGAAGTAAAGATGTAGTTATCAATTCATCCAACAGGACGCTGAGTGCTCTTCTTATAAAGAACAGTCAGGGGAAGCCAACAACTGAAATTCATTTCAAGAATTACGAGTCCATCGTGATTAATGGTCTGAGTACACTTGTTCCCAAAGAGATTGAGATGGTTCTCTATAACAGCGGAGCTAAGGGTATTGGCGAAAATCAGTTGGTGATAGCCTACGATGAACGGGTGTTTAATAAAAGCGGGAGTTCCCTCAGATTTTCGATGCCTAAAAAAGCCAAGGTGGTTAATCTTGATGATGCAGGAATTCTCCCATGGATGTGAGCGTGACCGTTAATACAAAAACAAAACAGGGCACTGCAATGGTGCCCTGTTTTGTGTAAAAAAAAGGAATTAGTTATGGCTAACTATTATACGGTGCTGAAGTTCTTGGCGGCAAACTCCCAGTTAAGCAGGTTATCAATGACAGATGCCACATAATCAGGGCGACGATTCTGGAAGTCAAGATAGTAAGCATGCTCCCACACGTCAATCGTCAGTATTGGTTTCTGGCCGCTTGTTGCAGGGGTTTGTGCATTGCCGGTTTTTACAACTTTCAGTGTTCCGTTATCTAGCACAAGCCATGCCCAACCACTGCCGAATTGAGTTGCAGCAGCACTTTTGAGCTCGTCTTTAAACTTGTCGAAACTTCCGAAATCCTGAGTAATTTTTGCTGAGAGATCTCCGGAAGGTTCTCCTCCACCATTAGGAGTAAGGCTATTCCAGTAAAAAGAGTGGTTCCATGCCTGCGCACCATTATTAAAAACCCCTACTTTTTCAGGGTCTGTGGCGGTTTTCGTAATCACCTCTTCTATGCTCAGGCCGTCAAGAGGAGTCCCGGCAATCAGGTTATTATAGTTGGTTATATAGGCGACATGGTGCTTGCCATAATGAAAACCTATTGTTTTTGCGGAAATAAATGGCTCCAGTGCGTTTTCTGCATATCCGAGAGGAGGTTGCTGATAAGACATAACGTATTGTTTTTAAGAGTTTAAAAGTACCTGTACCTATGATTCAGATTGCTTAAACTTGCAATTTGGCGATTAAGTTCTCAATTTGTGTATTAAGTTATGAAAATCATTAAAATTCAGTCCCAGAACTTTACATTGATCACAAATTAATAAAGGAGTTCAACCTTAAATGACTTTACGCGATACCTTCCGGGCATCTTTCTTTTGCCTTATGTTCGGCTGTATACTTCTTGGGTGCACAGACAAAAGATCTTTCACCCTTGACAAGGACGATATCCGTTTTGTCGGATTCTATAGTGATTATCTTCTTGTATCAGGAGTGCCTGGTGAAAAGGAGAGTGTTGTGCTTAATGCTCCCAACTCTATTGCTATTAACGAACTGCTGACGCGTCACGCTCTTACCCGTGAAAGCCTCAACCGTAAGACAGAGGCCTACAAACAGAATCCTGAGCTATGGAGGGAAGTTCTTTTACAAGTACGGGAAAGTATTCGCAAAAAATCAGCTTCAGGACAATGAGGGGCTATCCTTTTCTTGTAGGAGTTACAGGCGGGATTGGCAGTGGGAAATCTACTGTCTGCCGTTTTCTTTCTGAAATGGGTTGCACTCTTTTCGAGGCAGACATGGTGGCCAGGCAGCTGCAACTACATGATGTTGAAGTGATCAATGGTATCAAAGCGCTATTCGGGACAGAAGTTTATTCCGTCGATAGTGCAGGGCAAATGGTTCTTGATAGAAAAAAAATTGCATCTATAGTTTTTTCATCTCCAGAAAAACTCGAAGCACTCAACACTCTTATTCATCCGCTGGTATTCAGAGAGTTTCAAAAAGCAGTGCATGACGCTGAGAACCGGGGGATAAAGATTCTTGTAAAGGAAGCTGCTATTCTTTTTGAGTCTGGCAGCAACAAACAACTTGACGTCGTTGTAGTCATTGTGGCTGATGAGCAGCAGAGAATAGAACGGGCTGTCAGGAAAGGAATCGGCAGCCATGAAGAGATCATTCAGCGAATTGCTCTGCAGTGGCCCCAGAAAAAGCTGATTGAAAAGGCAGATTATGTGGTTGTAAACAATGGTTCTGAGGAATACTTGAAAAAAGAGACGGAAGCACTCTATTCCAGACTGCTTTCTGCAGCCTCATTAGCCTGCAATCACCTCTGAAAGTGCTGGCAGCGACACTCCATACCGGTATGAAGTGTTGCTATGCGTATCCATGAACTCCTCGTAACGGTGAGCTATTGAAAAACGCGTCGCTTTGGCCGAAAAAATCCTGTGACCAAATTGCAGATTGTACTCATCAAGGGTGCCGCAGTCAAGAAAAAGAAAATCAAGTGAACGCAGGGCGTCACGGTACTTTTCCTCCTCAATCATCACTATCGGATCAAAGCTCAACCACTCCTTCCAGACGTCATCAACCGGTTCGCAGGTATGGGGATTAAACGGCAGACGTATCTTTTCGGGTGTGCAGGTTTCCCTCGAAGGGGAGTATGCTGCAGCCATTCCGATCAGGTCAAGCAGCGCAAACTCTTTTTGTGGTTTTTTCAGAGCATCTTCATAAGAGGCAAGGAAATCAGCAATACTTCCTTTGTAGTGTTCAAGAATTCTTGCGGCCGCAGGGAAATTTGGCTTATAGCAAAGTTCAAAAGCCATGTCACCGCTATGGCAGGCAACTGCAGCAAAAGTATCGGGATGGTTCATGGCCAAACGGAGTGCGCCGAATCCGCCGGATGATTTTCCTGCTATAGCCCTGTGTTGTCTATCTGCAAGGGTAGAGAGCGTCTTGTCAATAAAAGGAATAACTTCGTCTATGAGATATGTTTCATAGCTGCCGGTAGCCGGCGAATCTACATACTGTGAACCTCCATAGCGCGTCATGCAGTCGGGAAAGACAATTATGGCTTCCTGCATTTTACCAGCAGCTATAAGATATTCTGCCATTTCCGGCACACTTTGGCGGCCAAAACTGTAATTCAAAAAGCTTTGGCCTGTTGATGCAAAGCCCGCCAGCAGGTAAATAACCGGAAACCGCTTTGTGTCATCATAAGAGGGAGGAAGATAGACTGGTACCCGGCGCTCAACCGGGTCACCAAGAGGATTCCCTTCAAGGGTGACGCCCGGTACAACAAGCTTAATAATACGAGGGTATTTTGTCAGCATGTGTTTCCTCACATTTTCAGAGCGTTATTTTTGCGGTTGACATGAGCTGATATAAGAATGCTGAGCTCATAGAGCAGTATCATCGGGATGCCGATGACAAGTTGAGTGACAATGTCTGTTGACGGGGTTACAATTGCCGCCACAACCAGAAGAAAAACAATGGCATGTTTGCGGTAAAACCTCATGAAGGCTGGCGTCAGGAGGCCTATTTTAGAAAGGATATAGGCAATAAAGGGAAGTTCAAACACAAGCCCGGCCGTAAGTAGCGCACCAGTAAAAAAACTGACATAATCCTGAACGGAGATGTTGTTTTTAATCTGTGGCGTTCCGAAGCTGGCAAAAAATTGCAGAGTGACCGGCAGAAAAACAAAATAGCCAAATCCTATTCCGGTAAAAAAAGAGAGCGATATAAAAAGTATTGAAAAACGTCCCGCCTTGCGTTCATTTTCATGAAGGCCAGGCGCAACAAACTGCCATATCTGCCATGCAAGAAAAGGAAAAGAGATTATGAATGCTGAAAATACAACGACCTGCAGGTAAAGGGAGAGCTGTCCATAAGGTACAAGATTCTGCAATACCACCGCTTTACTGCTGCGCGTCAGTGGAGCAATAAGTATCTCATTGACAAGGAAATCAGAGTAGTTGGCACAGATTCCTGTAACAACCACCAGAGCAATTGCAGACTTGATAAGTCGTGAGCGTATCTCTTCGAGATGTTCCATAAAGTTCATCCCCGTACCGGATTCTGACTCACTCATCTCATTATCGGAAGTAAGGTCTGAATCTGTTACGACAGGCTCATATGGGGTAATATCTTCTGCATCTGTCTTCTGCATCTGTATTCCACTCTCATCATGGCTGCTGTTTTGGTTGCCGTCTGGAAGGTCCGGTGATGGTATTGATTCTTTTTCCTCGCTCATTACTGCGTTGTAGACTGAAAATAGTGGATGCTTATCTGCAAGTGATTATTTCGACTCTCCATTGCAGAACGATAATAACCACAAAACATAGTAACAAAGATGCTTGTAGCCAAAAAATGTTTTAGCGGTTTCAAAAACTGCTGCATTTGGCTTGACGTTTTTGACTCGTAATCAAGTATACATGATGGTAAAATCAAAGGTAATAATAGCCTCATAGAATGCGCTGTGAACCACTATTCAGAACGATTTTTCAGTAAACGAAACATGGACGGCTTTTTATACAAATAGAGGATAAATCAGATTAAAGAATTAAATTTATTAACGGTACAGTTTAGTATCCGGAACTATCCGCAAACTCTTTTTTTTGATGCTTTTTTCCAATAGCGGTAACAGATCAAGATAAGATGCAAGAGTTACTTATGCCTGTCAGAAAAAGTTGTCTTTTATAATCCGCATTCAAATAATCAGGCGAGCAGATGAACGAAAAAAAAAATAAGCCCTCCACGAATAGATCCAAAAAAGCCATGACACCAGCTATTGCCAGTGATGAGGCAATTTCATCCTCAACACAGAATATGGGATCTTTTCCTATTGCCGGCATTGGTTCGTCAGCTGGTGGCCTTGAGGCTCTTGAAATATTTCTGAAAAACATTCCGCCAAAGTGCGGCATAGCATTTGTAATTGTTCAGCATCTTGATCCTACGCATAAAGGGATTATGGTGGAACTGCTTCAACGCGTTACTGATCTTCCTGTAGTACAAGTCACTGATTGTCTCAGGATTGAGCCGGATCATGTTTATCTCATTCCCCCCAATAAGGATATGTCGGTCTTACATGGGGTGCTGCATCTTTTAGATATGGTTCAGCCTCGAGGCCTGAGACTTCCTATAGATTTTTTCTTTCGATCAATGGCTGATGATATGCAGCAAAAAAGCATTGGTGTGATTCTCTCTGGTATGGGTTCTGATGGTACACTGGGACTACGTGATATCAAGGAAAAAGGTGGTGGTGTTTTTGTGCAGGAACCTGCTTCAGCTAAATTTGATGGTATGCCTCGTAGTGCTATCGAAGCTGGTCTTGCTGATGTCATCGCTCCAGTAGAGAAGCTTCCCGCATCGATCATTGCCTATCTTCATCATCTCCCTCAGTTGTCGAAGCCAGATATATTTTACGAAAGCAAGACGCAGAGCGCTATGGAAAAAATTGTGATTCTCTTGCGCACCCAAACTGGTCACGATTTTTCGCTCTATAAAAAAAACACTGTTTATCGCCGTATCGAAAGGCGCATGGGCATACATCAGATTGATAAGATTATTGACTACGTCCATTTTTTGCAGGGGAATCCTCACGAGATCGAACTCCTTTTTAAGGAACTTCTTATTGGAGTAACCAGTTTTTTTCGGGATCCTCTGGTATGGGAAACTCTGAAAACCAAGGCAATACCATCTCTTCTTTCTTCAAGGCCTTCCGGAGGTACTCTTCGTGCATGGGTGACGGGCTGTTCGACTGGCGAGGAAGCCTATTCTCTTGCTATGATTTTAAAGGAGGTGACTGAGTCGATGAAGCTTTCTGGAAACTTCAGAATCCAGATTTTTGCATCCGATCTTGATAAGGACGCTATCGAAAAGGCTCGTCTTGGAACTTATCCACTAAATATTTCAGCGGATGTATCTCAAGAACGTCTCCAGCGTTTTTTTGAAAAAGATGATCTTAGCTATAAGGTAGAAAGAGAGTTAAGGGAGACAATTGTTTTTGCGCCACATAATGTTATCATGGATCCCCCTTTTACCAAGCTTGATATTCTTGTATGTCGAAATCTGCTTATCTACATGGAGCAGGATTTACAGAAAAAGCTCTTGCCACTTTTCCATTACTGTCTTAATCCGGGAGGCATTCTTTTTCTTGGGAGCGCTGAAACGATTGGGCACAGTAACAATCTTTTTGAAACGATTGACGGCAAATCAAGGATTTTTCGACAACTTTCAAAAGGAGTACGCTCCATACCGCTTGATTTTCCAGCTGCTTTTAATCATACTTCTTTGCCTATTCTTGCTAATAAGGATTTACAACAACCACATAATACTTCAGAAGTCAACTTGCAGGTGATGACCGACCAGGTTTTGCTTAATCATTATGCGCCTGCTGCTGTATTGACGAATGAGAATGGTGATATCATTTACATTAATGGTCGCACAGGTAAATACCTTGAACCGGCAGCAGGCAAAGCAAATTGGAATATTTTTGCTATGGCCCGTGAAGGGATACGATTTGAACTCACAACTCTTTTTAGTAATGCAATTACTAAAAAATCATCTGTTTCAAAAAAAAGAGTGATTATCAGCTCTAATGGAGACAAAGAATATGTGGACTTGAGGATTGAGCAGCTTGAAAAACCAGACCCATTGTGTGGACTTGTCCTGATTGTTTTTGAAAACGTGACACAAACTCTTTCGGTTGATCCAGATAGGAGTGGTTTTCCTGTTGATAAGAGTCAAAACCATATTCTTTCCCTTGAGTTGGACCTCCAGGCGGCGAGAGACGAGATCGTGATTATTCGTGAACAGATGCACACATCGCAGGAGGAGTTAAAATCCACAAATGAAGAGATGCAATCGTCCAATGAAGAGATGCAGAGCACCAATGAGGAGCTAACCACATCAAAGGAGGAGATGCAGTCCCTTAACGAGGAGTTGCAGACGGTAAATCAGGAACTGCAGTCCAAGGTGAGTGACCTTTCGCAGGTAAACAATGATATGAAAAACCTGTTGAACAGTACAGAAATTGCGACACTGTTTCTTGATAATGAACTCAACATTCGCCGCTTTACAACTCGTACATCAACCATCATCAAGTTGATTGGAAGTGATATTGGACGACCTATAACCGATATCGTTACTGATTTGACTTATTCAAACCTTGCTGATGATGCCCGGCAGGTACTTCATACTCTTGTTTACAGTGAAAAAAAGATTTCAGCAACTGATGGTCGCTGGTTTACGGTGAGAATCATGCCGTATCGTACCCAGGAAAACAGAATAGACGGGGTGGTCATTACGTTTTTTGATATCACCGGGGCTAAAAAAATTGAACAGAGCCTGCAGAGGTGTGATGAGAGTTTTCGCTTTTTGTTTGAAGCTATATCTGGAGGAGTTATGATCCAGAATTCTGAAGGGCGAATCACCATGGCAAATCTTGAAGCTCAACGTATTTTGGGGGTTTCCATTGCAGAAATAATTGGCAAGACGACCTCAGAGGTCAGATGGAATATCCTACGTGAAGATGGCTCTGTTCTTCCTTCTGAAGAGTATCCTGCTATGGCAGCATTGCGCACAGGAAAGGCTGTGTGTGATTCCATTGTTGGAATTGTTCAAGCTCCTAATCAGAGTTGCCGTTGGATCAGGGTCAATGCTTTGCCAAGATTTGATATCGAGAAGCAAATCCCTCTTCAGGTTTATACTTTTTTTGTTGAAATTCCTCAACCACAGTCTGAAATACTAAAGGCCGGAAAAGACAAAAATCTTGCATGAAAAAAAAGAAAGCGCTTGCAGAGGGACTTTCTGAACTAAGGCGGAAGGCAGAAGAACGTTGGCCTGAAATTCAGAAAGCATCTCCTGTTTTTACCTCACCAGAGCAAATGCATCGGGTTATCCATGAACTTTCAATTCATCAGATCGAACTGGAAATGCAGCAGGATGAACTGCTGCAATCAAGAGAAGAGTTGGAGGCGAGTCTTGAGAGATACACCGAGCTTTATGAGTTTGCTCCATTGGGTTATCTTACTCTTTTGCGGGACAGTACGATACTTGAAGTAAATCTGACCGCAACAAAGATGCTTTGTGTTGAACGATCCATATTAAAAGGTGATCGATTAGGGCGTTTTATTACTCAGGATGACATTGCAATATTCAATACATTTCTGGAACGGGTGTTCAATCGCAAAGAGCTGAAATACGTTGAGGTTAGGCTTCTAAGTGAAGATGTTCCTCATATGATGGTTCGTATAGATGCTGTCGTCAGTGATGACGCTCAGGAATGCAGGGCTATTCTTACAGACATCACAAAACAAAAACTGATCGAAGAGCAGAATGTGACACTTCAGGTAAATCTAATGCAGGCTCAGAAAATGGAGTCGATCGGTAGGCTGGCAGGAGGTGTCGCCCATGATTTTAACAATATGCTGCAGGTTATGCTTGGCAACCTGGATTTACTGATTGATTCAGACAAGTTGAAAAGCCGCGACCGCGAAATCTTTTCCGATCTTCGGATGTCTGTTCTCAAATCAGCAGGACTGACAAGTCAACTGCTTGCTTTTGCCCGAAAGCAGCCTATCGATTTACAGGTACTGGATTTCAATGCTGCAGTTTCCAATACGCTTAATATGCTCAAAAACCTGCTCGGAGCTAATATTGAGCTGATCTTATCACAGGCCAAGGAACTGTGGCCCGTAAAGATGGATTCTACACAAATCGACCAGATTGTAACCAATCTTTCAATAAACTCAAAAGAGTCCATACAAGGCATCGGAACGCTTTCTATTGAAACCCGTAATGTCAGCGTTGATGATGCATTTTGCAAGCATCATCCTGAACTTGTTCCGGGTGATTATGTGTTGCTTGTTGTCCACGATAATGGCAAAGGTATGGACAAAGTTACTCTTGATTCAGTTTTTGAGCCCTTCTTTTCAACCAAATCGAAGACATCCAGTACCGGCCTTGGACTTGCTACAGTGTACGGTATTGTCAAGCAGAACCATGGAGCCATTCTTGTATCCAGCGAAATTGGAATAGGTACAACCTTCGAAATTTATCTGCCTAGATATGCCGGAAAACTGTCTTCTTCTCCATCACCGAAAACAGAGGAATATATTTCCCGTGGCAATGAAACTATTTTGTTTGTTGAAGATGATAAGTTAGTCAGGGAGATTACCTTTGACTTTTTAAAAAGTTTTGGATACACGGTTCTTGTTGCAGAATCTCCAACTGAGGCACGTTCACTGTCACGCGATTATACGGGTAATATTCATCTGCTCATTACCGACGTGATCATGCCGGATATGAATGGTCGTGATCTTGCGCTGCTTTTGAAAAAGAGTCGCCCCAAGCTTAAAATTCTGCTTATTTCAGGATACCCGGATGACTTTTTAAAGCCTAAAGAGTACCAGGATTATACGATGCCGTTTCTAGGCAAACCCTTTACTCGCAAAGAACTTGCATTCAAAGTCCGCGAGCTCCTGGATCATGAGTGAAGTGCTGTTCACCACCCCTGTGTTTATATTTTAATAACAGTAAAGAAGATTGAGATGAATGCATTAATCCAAACCATTCTAAAACGACGCAGTGTAAGGGCTTATCAGCCACGACAGATTGATGAAAAAGATCTGCAGGAAATCCTTCTGGCAGGGCAGTATGCTCCAACAGCCATGGGAGATCAGCCCTGGCATTTTACCGTTGTACAGAATAGTGATCTGAAGGAAAAACTTCAGCTTTTATGTAAAGCGAGTTTTAAGAATTCTGATATTCCGAGTTTGCGTGAATTATCCAGCCGTGATGATGTTCATGTGTTCTACCATGCGCCTACACTCGTGATAGTTTCAGGAGACGGTAAGGCCGTAGCGCCTTTGTGGGACAGTGTGCTTGCCATGGAAAACATGTTACTTGCAGCTTCGTCACTCGGGATAGGCTCATGCTGGGTTCACTCTCCAATGATTGTGTATGGAACCCCTGAAGGTCCCGCATCACTGAGCAGTATTGGTCTCAATTTCCCTGAAGGCCATGTCCCCTATGCTGCAGCAGTTTTTGGATACAGTGCACTGCCATTGCCCGAAGCTGCTCCACGAAAACCCGATACAGTGACATTTTTTAAGTGAGGGTAGAAAAAAATATTGAGCCTGTCACGCCAGGCGGACCGGCTCAATATTCATGGGTGTCGTTTTAGGATGTAGGTTCCAAAGGAAGAGCCAGGTTATTCGGTATCATCTCTTCAATGTTATTTGCAGGAATAAAAAAACGATTCATTGGAGTGTTTTCAGTTTTGTTGTGCAAAATACCCCGCGCGGTGCTGGCTGTCAGTGTCGCAAGATGACCTGCAAAGTTTTTTGGCAATACAAAAAACCCGTTTTCCTGACTTGAAAAAAGCGCCCATGATTCGGGATCTATGGCAAAAACACACCCTGTTTCAATGATTATAAAGGGTGTTTCCTCTTGCAGAAAAATGTTTTTGAACATTACTTTCAACAGATGCTGTTTACTGTCAATACCAAAATTTAGGCCGGCATTTATGGTAATAGGCTTGTCTTCAACAAGTACTTCAGGGAGAAGCGCAATTTGTTCAGTCGTAATTTGTGCAAGGGCAAAGTTTACCCTGCGGTCGCTGCTTTCTGGCATGGTAGGAGAAATAATTGGTTGCTGAATATGTAAACCGAACGCTGGTAGGCGTTTTAAAGCTGAAAAATATGGAATTTATCCATTTTCATCTGTTTTCTTTTCATATTTTTTTGAGAGATACTGTTGCTAATGCCAGTATCCGATGACCAATTCAAGGCTCCGTGTTATGTCCGAATTATCTCTGCCCTGTGCTTTTGATCCCAATATTTCTCTTGCTGATCGGTCATATTACGGGATAGGCGGCACTGCCCTTTTCCTTGCTCATCCAGGAACTCCTGCAGAGCTTGCCGATCTTCTCCTTTGGAACAGGGTCTATCATCTTCCTCTTGCCATCATGGGGAAAGGGAGTAATATCCTCTTTTCCGATTCATTTTTCCCTGGTATTGTGATCTCTTTAGAGCGTATGCACCGGATGTTCTGGATATCCGATGATGAATTATTTTGCGAGGCTGGTGCAGACAACACCAGTATTGCCGAAGAGCTGCTTACATGCGGCAGGGGAGGGGGCGAATGGCTTTACCGACTTCCCGGCCATATTGGATCGACAGTCAGAATGAATGCCCGCTGTTTCGGAGGTGAAATCTCTGCCGTTACCAGCGGTATACTGACTATGAACATTGAAGGACTATTACGGTGGCAGACCCCTGATGAGGTTTTTCATGGGTATAAGCATACTTCTCTGATGGATAATCCTGAAATTGTTATTGCTGTTCTTCTTCGTTTTCCCGAGACGCGCTCAAAAGAGGATATCAAACTTCAGATGGAGGTGTATGAGGAGGAGCGAACAAAAAAACATCATTTCGATTTTCCGAGTTGCGGTTCGACCTGTAAGAACAACTAGGCTGCCGGTCGTTCGAGCGGGACTATTTTTGAAGAACTTGGTTTTAAGGGTCGTCGTGAAGGGGGAGCCCAAGTCAGCGAGTACCATGCCAACTTTATTTTCAACAAAGGTGCGGCAACAGCGACAGATGTGCTTAGACTTGCTGGTGAGATGAAAACCGCAGCACAGAAAGAGGCAGGCGTTCAGCTTGATCTTGAGGTGCAGTGCATCGGCTTGTTTGATAAAAAACTTCTTGCTTCATGCGGGGTAAAGAGTGTTGCGGATGATCAAGACACTTCAAAAGGTTGGGCCGGGCTTCTATGGTCGCGCAAGGAGTTGAGCAGGATGGTGGAAATTGCGCACCGTCGCTTTCCACAGGTGCTTATTCAGGGCTATTTTTCCGGTTATAACGGCGCTGACAGGGAAATTCCAGCTGGCGGCTTTATTGTTGTGGAGCAACTCCTTGCGATTCAGGCTGCCATAGCAGCTCCTGATGCGCCCTTTCTTCGATGGATGACACGTTGCAGCAATCCTGCACTTTTTGCAATGAAGCCCCCTTCTGCTATTTCTGCAGGGGCCTTTACTGATGGACTCTGGCAGTATGGCGTTTCAGAACTTTTTGTCGCCAATACTGATCCCGAAGCAGGTTATCTCGAATTTGAAATGACTCCGGAGGGGAACTGGGTTGCGTTGCGTTTCGAAGCTCCACGAAAAAGGGCAAAAGGTTACACTCTTCTCTCAGAGGAACCATGGAAAGAGCATATTCGCTTAGTGAATGGTGAGGGATGTTTCGGGATGGAATTATCCTATAAGCTACTGGAGCCTTTCATTAATAAGCAGAATATCGCAGTGCAGTGCTTCGTATCTACAGGCAGGGGAGAGTATGGGTTGTTTCCCTGGTGGGAGGTCTCCTCGGGCCCGGCTGATTTTCATCAGCCGGAGAATTTTTATAGAGTCACTCTTTTATAAGTCGGATGCCGGCATACGCGAAACTTCAGCCGCAGTAAAGACAGGTCCCTCTTTGCATACATAGACCGACCCGACATTGCATCGTCCGCATTTACCAAGTCCGCATTTCATACGGTTTTCAAGCGTTGTATAGACGTTTGATTCATCGAACCCCAGCTTTTTAAGCGAGATCAGTGTGAACTTGATCATGATTGGCGGGCCGCAAATCACCGCAATGCAGTTATCAGGAGAAGGGGCTGCCTCTTCAAGCACCGTAGGCACAAAGCCAATCCTGTTCTTCCAATCGGGGGATTCTCCGCCAGGATCAACAGTCAGGACAAGATCAACATCGCTTCGCTCCTGCCACTCTTCAAGTTCATGCTTATAAACCAGATCAGCCACCGAACGTGCTCCGTAAACAATGGTGACCTTGCCGAATTTCTCGCGCTGGTCGAGGCATGACCATATAACGCTTCTCGTTGGAGGGAGGGCTATGCCGCCAGAAACAAACAGAAGGTTCTTGCCATGGAACTCCTCAATAGGAAAGCGATTCCCGTAAGGGCCCCTGAAGGTGATAAGGTCACCGATATCAGCATTTGCAAGTGCCGAGGTCACCCTGCCGGATTGGCGGAAGGTGCATTCAATATAATCCTTACGAGTTTCCGGGCTTGCGACGCAGAAGGTGCTCTCTCCTTCGCCATAGACGCCATAGAGACCGAACATGCCGGTGCGGAATGTTTCCTTGAAAAACTCATGGTCACCAGCATCCTGAAACTCAAGTCTCATGGTTCTTACGCCTGGCGCTTCGTCGTGGCGAGCCACAATTTTCATGATGGCCGGCTTGTAGATGTTCTGTTGCGTGTTGTGGATGTGTTCTGTCACAGCGATAATGTTGATATCTCTTGTAAAGTCTCGGTAATTCCCATGTCAACCGGGCACTGACGTGAGCAACGGCCGCATCCGCTGCAGCTGTTCACACTGAACTTGCCTGGAAAGTAATTGAATTTGTGCATGATTCGCTGGCGCCATCGTGCAGATTGAGTCGACCGGGGGTTATGGCCTGAGGTGTGCATGGTAAAGAGAGCAAATGAGCAGCTGTCCCAGTTTTTTCTTCTGATACCGGTGTATGTATCACCTTCATCCTGGATGTCAAAGCAGTGACAGGTGGGGCAGAGATAGGTACATGAAGCACAGCCGATGCAGCGCATCGATATCTCTTTCCAGAATCTGCTTTCAAAATTTTCAGGATTCTGCAGCCAGGCAACACAGGCATCAAGGTCAAACTTTTTCTCAACGACAGCCAATGAAGCTGCAGTGTCTGCGCTTTCCTGCAGAAGATCACTAATGGTTTTAAAGGCTTCTCGTCCGCGGTCAGTCAATTCCTCAACCTGCCACCCGTTGTTGCCGGCAAGTGGCCGAAGCAGAATATCGGAGCCTTTCGAGCTGTCGGGAGCCATTTTAAGGGATGTGCACATACAGAAATCATCGGCTTTTGTGCATGCAATAGTCACGATTACCGATTCATTGCGTCTCTGAAACCAGTATTCATCCTTATAGTCCCATCCAAAAAGGGGATCGTCGATCGCCATTCCTGAAGCATCACAAGGCCGGGCACCGAAGATGATTCTCGGCCCTGACGGCGGCAGGCACTCATCGGTGTTGATAGATTCTTTTTTTATCGTATAACGCAACATCGGTTCACTCTGCGGAAAGAAAAGATCCTTGATCGAGCGATCTGGCAGAACAAGATCAAAATCAAATTCAGCAGCATGGTCAACAGCGGCGTAAGTCGATATATTGGCTCGTTGAACGGGCCCAATAACGGTTAAGCCGTCTGATTTCCATTGTTTGACACATTTGTCAAGTTTATCGCGGAAGAGGATTTTTGTCATACAAGTTTGTTACTTAGAGAATGAATGTCTCGGAATCGTCTTTTTTAAAACTTGCGAGCACAGGTTCCTGGGTTTTGCTCGTACCGGCAAAGTGATCAAATGCACCAAGAACCTCCTCAGCCATCCTGTGGTTGATGAGACGAAGTGGAATGTTGACTGGACATGCCCGATCACAGTTGCCGCATTCCACACAGCGTCCGGAAAGGTGAAATGCCCGAACGATATTCCATTCAAAATTTCCGAGTGTATGTGAGGATGTATTGACCCATTGCGGCTGATTGCTGTCGACAATGCACCGACGGCAGTAACACATGGGGCATGCCTGACGGCAGGCATAGCATTTGATGCACTTCGAAAACTCTTCCTGCCAGAAAGAAAACCTTTCCTTGGGGCTCATTTTTTCAATTCTCTCAAACAGCTCTTCCTCTGCTGCTTCCGGGGCTCTTTCCTTGATGGAATTAATGACGTCAGAAAACTCTTCCACATGGATTACTTTTAATGCCTGGACTTCATTTCCGATGACATCAAATCCGAAAACAACAATCTGCTCGGCATCAAGTTGGGATTCAGCCGCAAGGATATTGATGGCGCGTATTCCTTCAGGCCGAAGAAAGACCGCAACACGCTTTTCATCGCTCAGGAGGCCTTCACTGACAAGATAACCTGAGAGGTTCTGTATGCAGGCATCATCAAGCACAAGACGATCAACATCATCAGGTGAACTGATAAAGAGTGGCCTGCGTCGACTGGCGTTAGAGCCCTTGCTATAGCCGATAACCATTTTAACGGCACCGCCTGAAAGAAGTTCCTTTGCCCTCGTTCTGTATTGTTCCTCTATACTCATTACGAATTTTTTATAGTGACGCTGGAGCCTGTGTTTGCTCGATCAATTGAGTGTACTGCTCAAAAGGTCCGAGTTTGCGGATATCTTCAGTGACGGTATTTATGAATTCAGCAAACTTTACTCCTTCTGCTGCGCTGATCCATGAGTACTTAACCCTTTCAGGCGGAATACCGATAAAGTCAAGCAGGGCACGAAAAACCATCCATCTCCGACGTGCATGGTAGTTTCCGTGGGTAAAATGGCAGTCGCCAGGGTGGCATCCGCTTATCAGAACCCCGTCAGCGCCTTTCTGTAGAGCTTTAAGGATAAACATCGGGCTGATTCTTCCCGTACATGGAAGACGGATAATGCGCACATTTGGCGCATATTTCAGCCTGCTTGTCCCTGCAAGGTCAGCGCCTGCATAAGTACAGTAGGTGCAGACAAATGCTATGATTTCAGGCTCAAAAGTTTCACTCATCGGCTTACTCCGGTAGCAATGTTCAGTTGTTCAGTAGAGAGAAGTGCTCTTTCTTAGAGACCCATCACTTCAGCAAAAATCTGTCTTTCAGTAAATCCTGCCAGATCGAGACTGTTCGAGCGGCAGAAGGTCACGCAGGTGCCGCAGCCCTGGCACAGGCCTGGATTGACAGATGCAACCCGTTTGATGACCCGTCCGGAACGGTCGACAATATCTTTCTGCTCGATGGCATTATAGGGACAAGCAAGCACGCAACCCCAGCATCCTGCACAGGTGGCTTCGTTGTTTGTGGCAACAACCGGTTCTCTCTCAAGCATATCCTTGCTGAAAAGAGCAAGCACCTTGCTTGCCGTTGCCGATGCCTGGGCAACAGAATCGGGAATATCTTTCGGCGACTGGCAGGCTCCTGCAAGAAAAACTCCTGCTGTTGATGATTCGACAGGGCGGAGTTTAAGGTGGGCCTCGTTGTAAAAACCGTATTCATCATACCCAATGCCGATTGTTTTGGCAAACTCTTTCGCATCAGGCTGTGCAATAATTGCTGTAGCCAGTACAACCATATCAGCAGCAATTTCAACAGGCCGGCCCAGAAGGGTGTCAACGCCCCTGACCATCAATTTCCCGTTTTCCTGCCATACCTTGCTGACTCTGCCACGCAGATATGACGCTTCATCATCCTCAATAGCTCTCCGGCTGAATTCATCGTATCCCTTGCCAGCAGCACGGATATCCATATAGAAAATATGGGCTTTCCCGCCATGAACCTTATGGGCATAAAGCATGGCGTGTTTTGCGGTGTACATACAGCAGATCTTGGAACAATAGCGAACCCCTTTTGACGGGTCGCGAGAACCGGCACACTGGATAAAGACTACTGTTTTCGGTTCGGCTCCATCTGAAGGGCGGAGGATTTTGCCCGCCGTAGGACCACTTGCTGAGGCGAAACGCTCGAATTGAAGGCCGTTAATGACATCGGGATATTTTCCGTAGCCGTACTCTCCGTACATCGTATTATTTTGAACCTGAAATCCTGTAGCAACAACAATGGCGCCTATTTCAAGATCCTCAAAGGTATCCTGCATATCAAAGTCGATAGCATCGCACTGGCAGGTTTTAGAGCAGATTTTGCATTTTCCGTTTTTGAAATAGATGCAATTTGCCTTGTCAATAACGGGGATATTGGGGACGGATTGGGCAAACGGGGTATAAATGGCTGTACGCTTTCCGAGACCGCAATCAAACTCACTGGAGATTTTTTTTGCTGGACACTTTGTTATACAGTCGCCACAGCCGGTACACTTATTGATATCAACATAACGCGACTTCATGCGAACCCTGACCGAGAAGTTGCCGATATACCCATCAACACTCTCAATTTCAGCATAGGTGAGCAACCTTATTTTCGGGTGCTGAGCTGCTTCGACCATTCTTGGGGTCATGATGCACTGGGAGCAATCGAGCGTAGGGAAGGTCTCAGACAATTGAGCCATGTGTCCGCCAAGGGTTGGTTCGCGCTCGACGAGCACAACCTCCTGACCGGCATTGGCGATATCAAGTGCCGCCTGAATTCCTGCAATTCCTCCTCCAATCACAAGTGCGCGACGGGTAACCGGTACCGTAATAGGCTGAAGTTTATTGTTACGTTTTACTTTCTCGACCATTGATCGAGTAATGTCCATGGCTTTTTCGGTCGCCTGGTCCTTATCTGTATGCACCCAGGAACACTGTTCGCGAATGTTTGCTATTTCACATAAATAGGGGTTCAGACCGGCTTCTGCACAAGCCTTGCGGAATGTGGATTCGTGCATCCTTGGAGAGCAGGCGGCAACGACAACCCCGGTAAGATTATTGTCGCGGATAGCTCTTTTAACGCTCTCCTGGCCAGGATCTGAACAAAAATATTTGTACTCAACCGAAACAGCAACACCAGGATGTTCTCCCATTGCTGCAGCAAGTTTTGTACAGTCAACCTTTGCGCCTATGTTTTCTCCACAGTGACAAATGAATACCCCTATTTTCGCCATAATTCAATCATTTAGTATGAACCCGCCATAATGACGGTACCTCGGGTAAATGGTGCAATCAAAGAACAGCACCTGATTACATCATATTCAATTATGCAAGAAATTGCACCGAATGCTCTCTGGCTGACGATGATTGAAAAAATCATCGAAGACCAACTAGTAATATTTTTGATTGTTTAAAGTTTCGAAATCAGATCGAGAGCAGGAACAAAATGTTTACCTACAGCAACTTCAGTCGGATTGGCTCCGCAAGCAATGGCCACAAGTTCTGAAATATAGTAAACAGGCATTGGTTTTACATCCCCAAACCGTTTTCTCATGCCGTCCTGACGCATATCAAGATTGGTATGGCATAGCGGGCAGGCGACAACAAATGCATCAGCACCGTTTGCTATGGCATTTTTAGTGATTTTGTGCGTGAGTTCTTCGACAAGCGGCTGCTGGGCCAGGGTGAGGCCTGCTCCGCAGCACTCTATTTTGAATGCCCACTCGACAGGTGAAGCTCCAAGAGCACTCATGATTGCCTCCATCTTGAGAGGGTTTTCAGTATCGTCAAAACCCATTGCCTCCATCGGACGAACCAGCAAGCATCCGTAATAGCAGGCAAGATTAAGTCCCGTGAGAGGTTTTGTTACTCTTTTTTTAATCTCCTCCGGGTCCATTGCTTCAAGCAACTGGGTGACGCCGATAAATTCTGCGGTACAGGTCGGTTCTATTCCGGTAATGGAACGAATTTCTTCGCGAAGCTCAGGCGAATCTATCAGAGCTTGACGGGTTGTAACCTGACGGTTGTGGCAAGCCGCGCAAGGCGCAAGGACACAGGTCAGCCCCTGAGCATCAGCAAGTGCCTGGTTTCTTGCTGGAAGAAGCAGCGCAAGCTTGTGATTGGTGGCATGGGCGGATGTTGCTCCACAGCAGTTCCAGTCTTCGATTTCCTGGAGCTTTATATCAAGCAGGGAACACATTCTTTTAACTGAAATATCAAATTCCTTAGCTGTGCCGCTGAGTGAACATCCGGGATAGTACCCGATGGTCATACCTGGCTTGATAAAGAGGGGAGCGTTAGGTTTAAACTCTTTTTTTATCGGCTTACGTTTAGCGACGGACGGATGAAATGGCTTTTCTGAAGCTGCAAAAATTCTGGCAATCTGATCCTTTGCTTTTACTCCGCCTTTACCGGTCAGAGTATGAAGAGGGTTGATCTTCCCCTCCTTAATCATTTTGAGGCCTGAAGCGGCATCCTGAAGAAAGGATCTGGTGCGAAGCTTGTAACTGTTGACCAGTGAGAGTTCCTCAAGACGGCCGTGTTTACGGATGTTGTTGAGAAACGAGAGGTGAAAGGCATTGACAAGTTTTTTCGCCTTGTCTTCGGAAATAATGTTCTTTTCAAGTGCAAGGGCTCTAAGCGAGTCCATAGTAGCAGCAATCTCCATGTTCTGGGGACATCGTGACGTGCAGGTCTGGCAGCCAAGGCAGTACCAGAGTGCATCACTTTTCAGCGCTTCCTCCATATAGCCGGCCTGCACAAGGCGCATGATCCGGGCTGGAGGATTATCCATGAATGTTCCTGCCGGGCATCCAGCTGTACATTTACCGCACTGGTAGCAGCAGTTGTAGTCATTGCCGGTGGATTCCTCAAGCTGATGCTTAAGGGCATCAGATACTGTCATCTTGATATTTGACACGTGGTATAGGTTACTTAACGTGGAGCAGGAAGCGAAATGACGCAAACAGAGTATGTTAAGGAAAATTACATTAATGTCAAATTCGACAGCTTAATTATTAATTCTCTTTAACAAATAAGATATCCCGTTGATCTAATGAGCTGAAGCTTTGGCCTATAAATTACAAGAGATATTAGCCCCCCAGATGGACGAAGAGTGAACTCCAACGATACTGATTTTTATCTTTTGCAGTAATCTCGCGGGTTTACAGGTCGAGATAAATTGATTGAAAAAATAGACAAATTACACACTCGAACCTGGAAAAAGATTAAAAAAAGGTACACTTCCGGACTGCAGATAAGCTTTTTTAAAAAGTACGAGCGTACTATTTAAGTGTATTGAGCGTACTGTGTTTGTCTGAAAAAAATTCTGCTTTCTGCCCATGCTGCTGTTCGATATAATGAACTTATTTCATTTCAGGCACGAGCGCAAACCAATGGAATAAAAGGTGAAGAGCAATAGCCTTGTATTGTTCGGTTGAACTACCTGATGAAGTGGGTATAAACTTTTTCAACTTTTGCTGGTCCCGGCAGCGAAGCTTTTGTCGCTTCACGCATCTTGAGAAGCCATGCCATATTCTCCCCAAGGACTTCCATAATCTGCACACCTTCGCCATCCTGCAGCACTTCACCCGGCGTTCTGCCATGAGTGATGTTCCAGTAATTGGAGGTGGCAAGAATCATTTCTGAATAGGTCAGATAGTGGTTGAGGCTGTCGAAGGTGACAGAACCCCCGGTACGGCGAACGGCAACAACAGCAGCGGCAACTTTCTGGCGGAACAATCCACCATTAGCCCCTGCGACATAAAACGCTCTATCGAGAAAACATTTCATTGTACCTGCAATGCCCGCATAATACACGGGCGAACCAAGAATGATTCCGTCAGCCTCTTTTATCTGCTGAATCCACTCATTAACCGGATCGGTGGTTATGCTGCATTTTTCATCTCTATTTTTAGCACAAGTTCCGCAGGCCATACATCCTCTGACAGCCTTGTTTCCGACATGAATAATCTCAAACTCAATACCATTCTCCTGGAGTTTTCTGCCGACTCCTGTCAGTGCATGCCAGGTATTGCCATCATGTTTGGGGCTTCCGTTGATTGCTATGACTTTCATTTTTCTTTTTATTGAATATGAGCAAATAATCAGAGTGAACCGGCTCTTAAGAGTGCTGTGACTCTCTATCTAATTATATTGATAATAGTGTCTTGAAGTATATGATTTTTTTTAAAACTATTGAAGCATGAACCTGGGGCAATCTGCCTATGTCAATGGTATAATTTTATTAGCCTCTTTTAAAGTTTATACTGCTTTATGCTTCAGATCAGGAGGATTACTCTAACTCATAGAACAAGTTTCTGAACCGGAGAATTGATTGATTGCATACCTTCACAGAGAGACACACAGAGCAGAGCGCATTGGCTGGCTTCGAGCTGCAGTGCTTGGTGCAAATGACGGGACCATATCGGTAGCGAGCATTGTAATCGGCGTAGCTGCTGCCGGAGTGCCGGAAGGAAGTATTCTGTTAACCGGGGTGGCCGGTCTGGTGGCTGGCGCCATGTCTATGGCAGCAGGCGAGTATGTGTCTGTTCAGTCTCAAGCCGATACCGAAGAGGCGGACATCAAACGGGAAAAGCATGAACTTGAAACTGATCCCGAACACGAATTAGAGGAGCTGACCTCAATTTATGCAGGCAGGGGTCTTGATGAACCGATGGCTCGGCTTGTAGCAGAAAGCCTGACGAGGAAAGATGCCCTTTCAGCACATGTCAGGGATGAACTTGGCATTACGGAAACTCTTCGGGCCAGACCAATCCAGGCTGCATTTGCTTCCGCTATCTCTTTTATTGCAGGTGCAATTATTCCGATTTTAGCGGTGCTGCTGGCACCTTCAGGGCGGCTTGTTGAAGTTTTATCTGTGACAGCTCTTGTCACCTTACTTATTCTTGGGGGCACGGCGGCATACGCAGGCGGAGCATCTATTGTCAAAGGTGCCCTTCGGGTTGCCTTTTGGGGTGTACTTGCAATGGGGATTACGGCTGGAGTTGGCAAGCTCTTTGGCACAGTTGTATAAGGCATGACTGGTCACTTTCAAGAATTATTTTCGCCTGTGTGTATTTTTATGAAAATTTAAGGATGCTTTAACGACCCTTTAAGGGAGTGTTGATTACAATATAGAGGTGTGGTTATTGATTGTGTCTGTTTTGAAGAGACCAACTCAATTGCCGATTCAAGTATACATTAATTTAAAAATCGAGGCGCCTCATGAAAAAACCTTTTCTTTTTCTCTCTATTGCCGCAATGAACGTGATGCTTGCAAGTAATGTAGTTTATGCACATAACAATCCTGTTTTAAGTACTGCAGAAGCCCAATTGAAAGCCGGCCAGTATCAGGAAGCCATAGAAAACTTCACCAAGGCAATTGAAAATACTCCAAAACTGGCTTCAGATGACCTGTCAAAGGCATACTACAATCGTGGGGTTTCAGAACTTGCTTTCGGCTCAACAGAATCAGCAAAAGCGGATTTCAGAAAGTCTATTGAAGCAGATCCGACCCCGGTAGATGCTCAAGCTTTTAAAATCAGAGGACTTGCAAAATCAGCTCTTGGAGACACTCAGGGTGCTCAATCAGACTTTAAAAGAGCGGGTATATCCGGTGACAGTTCTGTAGAAAAAGAGATCAATAAAAATAACGGTTGATGCTGTCTGCTGATTATTAAGAACTGCTGTGATGCGCTCATTCAGTCCGCTCATTATGATAACGAAATGATCTACATGAAACACCGAAACCCTGGTTTAGCACCGGGGTTTCATATTTTGCATAAATTCCGCAGGTGAAGTACTCAGCATTTCGGGTATAATCAAGAGCACCTGATTCTTCACCCTGGAAATGCTAATCGGGAGGACGTAAAATGGCTCAAACGATTTTCATGATTCACGGAATGTTTGGAGGCCCGTGGTACTGGGAGAGCTATCGGAAAAGGTTTGAAGCTGAAGGCTATCGCTGCATCGCGACTACATTGCGCTACCACGATATGGACCCCGGTGGTGTTCCATATCCTGAACTAGGGAGAACCTCTCTCCTGGATTACGTTGAACAACTCGAACATGAGATCTGCCAACTGGATGAGCCACCTATAGTGATGGGTCACTCCATGGGAGCGCTACTGGCCCAGATTCTTGTTGCACGTCAACGAGCAAAAGCACTCGTCCTGCTTACTCCGGCTTCGCCTGCGGGGATCATGGCTCTGACTCCCTCTGTTGTCAAGAGTTTCTGGAGTACACAGACAACGTGGGGCTTCTGGCAAAACCCGTTCCGCCTGAAATTCAGTGAAGTTGTTTATTCGATGCTGCACCTGATGACGGAAAAAGAACAGTGGGAGATATACAATAAACTCGTTTATGAATCCGGCAGGGCTGCTAGTGAAATCTGTTACTGGCCTTTTGACCCTAAGCAGGCATCAAGCGTCGATGAATCCAGGGTTACCTGCCCGGTTCTCGTCGTAGCCGGTAGGCTCGACCGTATTACCCCGGCATCAGTCGCCCGCAAAATTGCTAAAAAGTACAAGGCGGTATCGACATACAAGGAGTTCAAGAATCATGCCCACTGGGTTGTTGGAGAGCCAGGCTGGCAGGATGTCGCAGAGTATGTAGGGAGTTGGCTCGGTGAGCAGGGGATGTTAACCTATGATACCCTGGTAAATTGACGCCCTACACAACGTTAAATTTTGATTTTTGGTAAAATAACTTTGAGCTAAAAATTGCTTATGGTCATTATAGTGCTTCAGTGCCGTCAAGTAATCTCATCTATTAAATACACTCAGTCATGAACGTCCC
>CAIVSG010000204.1 GCA_903908555.1 uncultured Chlorobiaceae bacterium
ACGAATAGAGATTCTTGCGTCTGGATATGGCTTCATGAAATAGAATGCGTTGATAATCAGATTGAAAAGAACGAACACATACAAGGTCTCATCCACTTTTATGAGAAAGTCTTCATTACAATCCACGGTCATTTTTTGCCGGTCTTGATCTGATTCATAACCATATTCATCAAGCGCCTTACGAGTAATGCCAAAGCATGAGCAATACGTAAAAGAGTTGGGATCTATGGTTTTATTTCTGGTTTCACTGAGAATCATGTCGACAATCTGTGCTCCACGAGCTACAGCCATCTTTCCTTGTGCTACGCTGAGATAAACTTGGCCCAGACTTTCACTCGATATTTGTTCAGTTATTGTATTCGAATGTTTGATTGGAATCTCAGATAATATCCTTTCAAAACTGAATTTGACCTGTGCTAACGGATTTCGCATCTCGTGAGCAATGCTTGATGCAAGGATCTGCAATACAGTGTTATTTTCCGTGGCAATAATGCCTTTCAGATTGCTTAAGCTGATCATAAATCCGGCCAGAATAGAAAACACAGCGACAATGGAATAATGACCGATATTGAATGCTGGTGCAAGGGCAAAAAAAGGAGGTATAAACTGAAATACTATAAATGCTGCGGCTACACCGATACCTAAATCAAACAGAAACATTAAAAAATTTGGAACAAATGATATAAGAACAAAAATCATGAAAACTTCCCAGGTCAGCCAGGGCTCTTCAAAATTATTTTTGAGCGTAAAGAGTGTAATAATGAACGGAAGCATATAAATAAGCATGGTGTGCCAGTAGAAGACAAAATACTTCCCAAGAAAATTAGGGTTTTTGACTTTGAAAAGGACACCGATACAGAGCGCTACGCAAACAAGGCGTACAGGCATATTTTCCCACCTGGTATGGAAAATAAATTTGTAAACAAAATAGAGTCCGAAATGTCCGATAGCTCCAATAAGAGATCCCGCAATTATATTGAAATGCGAAATCTGGGTTCCTTGACGAATAGAGGATTTTATGAAATGAATCACATTCATATGGTATCTGGATTCATGTGATCTTTGGCACTATACTGAACAATTTCCCCGATCTTTATCAGGTGATTTTTCAACAGTAAATTCAGTGTCAAGGGTGTCTCAGAAGAGCTGATCTTCATATCATGAAAAAGGGGGGACAGAAAAAAAGTATATAAACTCTTACAGCAAAGTACGGAAAAAACAGTCCTCACGTATTATTTCCGGAACTTTTTTAATCCACTCCTTCGGATCAATAGAGCTGGTGCAGCTCTAGCCGTCGCAGTTTCGGCGCCAGTTTTGCAGTTGCTCCTACAACAGTCAAGGTCATTATTCCACCAAAAATTACTGACGGTATAAGTCCCATCAACCGTGCGGCAAAACCTGACTCAAAAGCCCCAAGTTCGTTAGATGACCCAATAAAAATGCCGTTTATGGCTGAAACTCGGCCGCGCATGGCATCAGGTGTCACTAATTGCATGATGGTTGTACGCATGACCACCGATACCCCATCGCAAACCCCTGAAAACAGCAAAAGCAGGCCTGCTATCCAGATGTTTGTTGATACGGCAAAGGAGATGATACAGATGCCAAACCCAGCGACAGCAGCCAGCAGCCATTTTCCTGCATGGAGATTGATCGGGTGCCGTGAGAGATATAATCCGGTTATCAAACCACCTATTGCCGGAGCTGCACGAAGCACTCCAAGCCCTTCCGGACCGTAGTGAAAGACATCATGAATGAAGGCAGGCAACATGGAAACAGCACCCCCGAAGAGCACCGCGAACATATCCAAAGACTGTGCCCCAAGAATGATCTGATTGCTGAACACAAAGCGCAATCCTCCGGCAATGCTGGTAAAAATTGGTGTGCTCTCAGCTGATGGTGGTTCCTCTATACGGAGTGAGAGCAGCACTATTGCAGCGGCAAGGCATAGTGCAGTCGCTACACTATAGGCAGCTGTTTTTCCTGCAAATCCGACAAGGATTCCCCCCAACGCAGGTCCTGTCACCAATCCCAACTGAAATACAGAACTGCCAATTCCAGAAGCTCGGGCATATTGATCACGTTGTAAGATCAGAGCAAACATGGCGCTGTAGGATGGCCCGATAAATGCGCGTGCCACTCCGCCAACAGCAATAGACCCGTAAATCCATAACGAAGGATTGCCGCTTATCCAGCCTGCAGATACTGCAGTAAGCGTCAGGGCATTGAGTACTAATAACAGGCAGGCCGCTACCCCGAACAAACGTCGGGAATAGTGGTCTATTGCATGGCCGGCGAATAGTGCGCACGAGAAGTACGGTATGACTTCAGCAAGTCCAATCAAACCAAGTGCAAGGGTGTCATGAGTCAGCTCATAGATGTGCCAGCCCACAACAATGGCCATAATCTGATAGGCGAGTACAATTAAAATTCTAAAAGATAACAGCTTGAGAAAAGCGCGATTCGAAGTAACCGGCAATGGCATGAATATATTGTCCTTTTTTTATTAAGTGTTTTTTATCGCAAATGAGGTGTGCATTACAAAAGCTCCTATCTCCTCATTATCTATAAAGATCAATATATTAAGAGCTTGCAAGTGAATATCAAAAAATACCTGATATATGGTATTCCGACACTGACACCTCTTGTTGGTATTATCAAAACCACTTTGTAAAGTGAACATAGTGTTGTAAATTTGCGCCTGATCGAATGGTCAGTATGAACACCTGTAAGTTCGATGTCTTTCCTTTCCTTCTTAGCAATGCCGGGTTTCGTCAACGTCCAACTCAACGGATATGGATTTTTTTTCCGTTCTCTACTACCGGTTTAAAAAAGTTTGGAAATCGATTCGTCTTTACCTTGTTATTGCAGGGCCGGGTCTGGTCGTTATGATTGCCGACAATGACGCTGGCGGTATTACAACCTATGCAGCTACAGGAGCCAAATATGGTTATCACCTGATATGGTTTCTCCTCCTTCTTATCCCCGTAGCATATTACGTCCAGGAGATGACGGTCCGGTTAGGCGCGGTTACCAAGCGAGGCCATGCAGAGGCAATTTTTGAGAGTTTCGGTGCATTCTGGGGATGGTTCTCGCTCATTGACCTCATGTTTGTGGACTGGCTGACGCTGGTCACTGAATTTGTCGGCATGACCGCTGCGTTAAGTATTTTTGGTGTTCCCGCCTGGCTGACGGTGATTCTGGTCGTACTGCTTATGAGTATTATTGTTCTGAACGGACGATACTGGACATGGGAAAAGATTGCCTTGGGCTTTTGCCTGCTCAACCTGATCTATATTCCTGCCGCATTTATGGTCAACCCTTCCATAGCAAGCATACTTGGTCAGGGGTTGATTCCCAACCTTCCCGGCGGCTTCAATAATGAGCTGTTTTTTTTGCTCATGGCCAATATCGGTACAACCATCGCCCCGTGGATGTTGTTTTTTCAGCAGAGCTCTGTTGTTGACAAAGGCCTGCAGGAAAAAGACATTAAAATGGGCAAACTTGATACCTTTATCGGCTCCATCATCACCGTTGCTGTTGCGATTTTCATCGTGATTGTAACCGGGACACTTCTGAACGGAGCACCAATCGATGATGCCGCCACCGCCGCCAGAATGCTGATGAAGACTAACCACTATATTGGAGCCTTCATGGCTATTGGATTGTTTGATGCCGGTCTCTTGGGGGCAATCTGCATCTCACTTGCAAGCTCATGGGCGTTTGGAGAAATTTTCGGATGGGCGCACTCGCTTAATACCAAGGTCAAGGAAGCTCCCTGGTTCTATATTTCGTTTTTTATAACTCTGGCTACTGCCGGTGTAGTCCCTCTTATACCAGGCGCTCCGCTTGTGCTCATCACGCTTTTTGTTCAGGTTGTTGCCGTTACCTTGCTACCCGCAGCACTTGTCTTTTTGATATTACTGCTCAACGATAAAAAGACAATGGGGGAGTATGCCAACACCCCGTTGCAGAATATTGTCAGTTCCTTGATCGTTGTCATGATTATCATTCTTTCCACGTTATATGGCATAAGTGCGCTTTTTCCTAATCTTTTCAAGTAATTGAGGCTGTCAGATTATGAGGATGCTCAAACAGTTTATCAGAAAGATCCGCGAGATCAACCAGCGCTATGCCAAACCTAAAATTGAAATGTCAAAAGGTGTCAGTTTTTCCCTGGCGGTTCTTCGGGTCTACCTCTTTGTGCTTGTGCTTTTGATGATCTACAAATTCATCACGGTTTTATAAAACCCCAACACCAATGGTTACAGTTCTTGATCGTGACTTTTACCTGAGCGAGATTGTCGGCCGCCGAATCTATTTGAAGACACGTTCAATCGGCAAGCTTAAAGATCTCGTTATACAGGAGAACGCTGGTAAAGTCCCCGAAGTTACCCACCTGCTGGTTCACCAGCCATACGGTGACCCTCGCCTTTTGATTCCATGGGATAAAATCACCCTGATCTCAAACACGGAGATTGTTGCAGAAATCATCAGTGCTGATGGGTATGAACTGAACCCCCTCGACAACCATATTTTTCTGAAAGACTATATCCTTGACAAGAAGATACTTGATATGGATGGCCATGAGGTTGAAGTGGTCTATGATGTCAAGCTTCTCTTTCAGAACGATCGGCTTTTTGTCACTGATGTAG
>CAIVSG010000205.1 GCA_903908555.1 uncultured Chlorobiaceae bacterium
CAGGAAAAAGATGAGGCAGCAAAATTTTCGTGAAGGTCTGCCAGCGTGTTGCTCCAAGGCAGTGTGCGGCTTCCTCAATTTCCTGTTCCATCTCTTCAAGTACAGGCTGAATGGTCCGGACAACAAATGGGAACCCGATAAATATAAGCGCTATAATAATTCCTGTCGATGTATTGATAATGTGCAAGTCCAATGGTGCAAGCAGCTGTCCAAGCCAACCTATCGGAGAATAGAGGGTTGCAAAGCAGATACCGGCAACTGCAGTCGGCAGTGCAAAAGGAAGATCGACAAGGGCATCAAGAAATTGTTTACCGGGAAAGCGGTATCGTACCAAAACCCATGCAGTCAGAAGGCCGGCAAAGGCATCGAACAGTGCGGCAAAAAAAGCAGTTGAAAAACTCAGTTTGTAGGACGCAAGAACACGAGGGGCAGTTACAGCATGAACAAAAGGCTCCCATCCCATTGGAATGGTATTAAAGAATATCATGCTCAAGGGCACAATGACAATTGCTGAAAGGTAGAATACCGTGTATCCCATCGACAGTCCGAAACCGGGCAGAATGTTGCGTCTTTTTCTCTGAAACAATGCCATTTATTATGTTGTTAGTGCAAACTGCAAAGGAAAACAGGATAGGTGGTATTATCCTGTTTTCCAAAATTTTCATGCAGCAGTTCAGTGGTAAAGACCCAGCATCAGGGAGTATAGATCTGATCGAAAACGCCGCCATCGTTAAAATGGGTTTTCTGTGCAGTGCGCCAGTTACCAAATACTTCGCCCAGAGTAAAGAGCTTTATTTTTGGAAAGTTGGCTGCATATTTTTTCAATGTTGCAGCGTTGCGTGGACGGTAATAATTTTCTGCAATGATATTCTGTGCCTGAGGTGTATAGAGGAAGTTCAGGTAAGCTTCTGCCAGTTTACGTGTACCGTGTTTTTCGACATTTTTGTCAACAACGGCCACAGGCGGTTCAGCCAGAATGCTTACCGATGGAGAGACAATTTCATACTTGTCAGAACCGAACTCTTTAAGAATCAGGTGAGCTTCATTTTCCCACGCAATAAGCACATCACCAAGTCCTCGCTGAGCAAAGCTGATGGTTGAACCACGGGCACCAGTATCAAGCACAGGAACATTTTTGTACAATGCCTTGACAAACGTCTTTGCCTTTTCAGCAGAACCGGTCTGTTTTTGCTTGTAGCCCCATGCCGCCAGGTAGTTCCAGCGTGCGCCACCTGATGTTTTCGGGTTTGGCGTGATGACTGATACACCAGGTTTTACAAGGTCATCCCAGTTTTTGATCTGCTTTGGATTTCCCTTTCTCACAACAAAGACGATGGTAGAGGTGTATGGTGTGCTGTTGTTGGCCAGTTTCTTCTGCCAGTTGATATCGAGAAGTTTGCTGTCAGCGATAGCATCAATATCATAAGCAAGAGCAAGTGTTACAACATCAGCTTCCAGTCCGTCAATGACTGCACGAGCCTGCTTGCCTGATCCACCGTGTGACTGGTTGATCACCACGGTCTGACCGCTTTTCTTCTGCCAGTACTGGGCAAATGCAGTGTTTTCGCTCTGATAAAGTTCCCTTGTAGGGTCGTATGAAACGTTAAGAAGCGTTGCGGTTCCAGCTGCCTCAGCAAATGTTCCCGGTATGCCCGAGGCCAGGATGAGGGTTGCCGCAAAAGTAAGTTTTTTTATCCCTTGAAGATTCATGCTCTTCTCCTTGTAATTTGTTTGTTGTTGAAAAAATATTGAGGAAAAATAAAGGCAAAAAAAAAGCCGGTTCTCTGTCGTGTCAGGAACCGGCCGTGGCAAAAGTGCACTACTACACCATCAACACGAGCCGGATTTTCTTATCGCTGCATACTCCATTATTTGACAGCAGCAACTGCTTGCGGAGAGGGCATTTCTTTCAAAATAAGTGCTCATAGTCTCTATGTTTGATTCACGATTGTTAATAAAACCCAATCTTTTCAACCTCTCCAAGCATATACCATAAAAATACCATAAATATGGTATGCCTTTTCAAAGTGCTGAGTGCTGAGAAGAAAATTAAGTGGTAGTATGAGAGTGCCGATTATAATCGGTAGAAAGGATGGGATTCAAAAGAGTGGTAATCGCCGTGGCGCTATAATTCGGTTTCAGTAATACCAGCAACGTTCATAAAATGCCGAAGAAGGCCGACTTTTAAATCCTGATTTCCATGGATTGGAACTGATATTCTGACAGGATTTCCAGGTTTCATGTAAATATGGTGACTGCCACTTGTCCGTATCAAATTCCATCCTTTATTTTCGAGAAGCTTCGCGAAGTGTTTCCCTGAAATAGATTTCACAGTAGCAGCTCTGAAACCAAGTCATGTTCAGAGATCTCAATTGTGTCTAAATCCACAGATAGACAGGCTTCTGCAGCATCGTGCAGATTTGTCAAAAGCTCTTCCATAGTGTCACCTTGGGTAGCGCATCCCTGAATGGCTGGAATTTCTGCCCAGAATCCACCCTCTTCTGCTTGATGTATAATAACTTTCAGTTTCATTGTAATGCCCTGATGGTTCTAGTGATGTCTTTTTTTGTTCAATAAACATACAGACCTTGCTTTCATTCTACAATTAAAATGCATCACCAGCAAGTATTATATGCGGGAAAAAAATTGCGGTGGCTTTTAACTCCAGGAAGCGATTCTTTTTGCCGATGTAAAGCTGCTCCAGGCAAGCGAGGAGATAGGCATGTCGTTTACTGGGGAACGCTTCGGAAACTCAGGAATACCATTTTCATCGACTATGTACAGAGCGAATGCAGTGAGAAGCGTAAGCAGCCATATAGTTTATGATGAGAGTTATTATAACTGCAGGTCAATATGATCATGCACTCTGATTGTATTTTTATAAAATTATAGAATTATATATATAAAACGTATACTTAATAAGCTGGGGGAGGCTCAGTTATATATAATATATCTTTCTCAACCCCCAGCTCAGGAGATATCTTTATGTCATTAGATCACGCAAGAGCGTTTATCAATACGATGACGTCGGATGACGTATTCAGGGATTGCATTATGGTAGTTAACGGTCTCAATGGCAGGTTTTCTGCGGCTAGCGGTGCAGGATTTGATTTTACCGAAACAGAGCCCCTTCCTCTTTATATGTTGTAATATTTTGTTCTGTCAATGATTTTTCCAAAACCATTGGCACACCTCGTGCGAGATTTCGATTTTCCTCGTGCCGTCTTTTGTTGTTGCCAGTTCCTCCAGATAGCCCTGCCGTCCGGGGTGCCTCACCTGTATGAGGCTTTCTGCTTATAACGTCATCCCGCAACCAAAGGGCGGCGAAAGTAATCGGTCTTTTACAGCCATGACCCTATTTTTCTTGCCACAGTAAAACTGCTCCACGCCAGAGCGGAGATAAGCATGTCGTCTCCTGGGTAGTGCTTCGAAAACTCATGAACAGCCGCTTTCTCAACCTTGTACGGAGCAAATGCAGTAAGCACTGCAAGCCTTCCTCCAGCTTTGTCTGCTCCCTGAAGTTGCGCGATGTTGTCCTCAACCCATGTATCACTTATTGAGGGGCTACTGCCATCCCAGTTTCGGATAGACCTGGTTACTGCTTCACGAACTTTTTCTGAGAGAGAACGTACACCAGCATCTTCTATTGCGTTCGCAAATCGGGCAAATGCGCCAGCTATCGGCAGAGAAGCTTTTGCCCACGACATATCATCCGGCAATGTAGCTTCCGGCAGCAGCTCAACCGAAGTCCCCGGCAGCTTCTCAAGGCGGATAGCACCCCCGAAGAACCATGCCGCAAGGTGCAGCGAAACCTTTTTGGGAATACCACTCTGAAAGGGGAGCGGAGAGTCACCGAGCAGAATGGTGACCATGCGGTTGATGTAGTGGAAAAAAACA
>CAIVSG010000206.1 GCA_903908555.1 uncultured Chlorobiaceae bacterium
TCAATAGGTTTACCAGATAGCTTACCCTATCGAAATCATTCTCCAAGAATTCAATGCTCAAAATCTAACTCCTTTTCCAATCGGTATTTGTTGATCGCCTAACAATTAATTAGATGGATCCGCTTAATCCGCAGATTTTTGAATTATAACCCTTATATAACACTATATGCTCAAGGCTTAATGCTATGCTAATTTATTATAGAATAATATTTTATACCTATTTTATCGATTTTGTTTCTGTTTTTTATACGGATCAGCATAAAAATGATATTTCTGACCTCTCTATCATATTTAAAAAGTTACACATCAATCCCAAGATACCGGTAATAAGACGCTCGCGATATCTTCAGCGTACTGCAAATTTCAAAGTTACTGATACTCATGTTTTTGCCATCTGCAATTTTGGATATTCCTTGGATATTTTGGTCTTCCGCCTTTTCTTCCTCTCGCCCTTGCAGCCGTCAGGCCTGCCTGGATGCGCTCCTGAATCAGACGGCGCTCAAATTGAGCCAGAGTGCCGAAGATATTGAAAATCATCTCATCGGATGCTGTTGTGGTATCAATGACGCCATCATTGATAGAGCAGAATCCCACTCCCCTTTTTTGTAACTGTTCGATAATATCAATCACCCCGGACTCAACAGCCGAGCCGGTCCAGTCTCTAGATGATCGGGTGCCTCCATCAGGTTTCTGTATGACGGCATACAGCTGTTGAGTCCGGGGCATTCGGATTTTAGTCATCAGGTATATGGAGTGAAATCATTGCAGCGGATGTTAGACACTGTTTTTTGAGATTGTTGCCCTCTCGATACGCATCTACGATGGAGTTCTTCAGCATAGCATCATAATCCAGTACCTCGCGCGTCTTTTCTGGTGTTAACTCACCTTTGCTGAACAAGAGTAATTATTTTGCCCCAAGATAATGGGGTAAGTAGACCGGAATTGCGCCCCTGCTCCTTGCAGAACAGAACTACAGATTTTGTCTGAACTAATTCATCTCATTCAAATGTTCTCAAACGAACAGAAAACTCAGCATTATCCATCTCTACTCGCAAACTCTCATCACTCCGAGCCCAATCGTTGTGCAGAAACTCACAGTCGCTACGCTTGCCATGCTCAGCTATAACATCGCAGAGAAACCGATAAGCATCGTTGGTACGTTTATTTTGCGCATATCGTGCTGCACGGCGCACAAGCTCGTTCGCTTTCATCCCAGCTTGCATCCTGCTCTCTGCCCAATAGTGCACCTCGATTCTGGATTGTCGATCTTGGGCTAGCCTTCTATCGAGCCATAGAAAATCTTCTACCTCATCGACTCTCGCAAAGGCTTGATCTTCCGGAAAGGAGAGTAACGGATCGAGGTGCTCGCGTCGCCATTTAAACCATCCACGATCATTACACACTTCCCAAAGGTCCCGCTTTGCAAGATCAGACAGATGCTGGAAATATGGGAGTATAGCTTCGATTTGAGCTAGCCTCTTGATACCTGGTCGGTTGTACGTTGTGACGCCCATGTGATGGTCAAAATATTTCAGAAGCTCCTCAGGCTCATTCGACTGTTCGATCGCCTCATTTGCAGCCGCAAGACTTTCAGGTGTCGCGAGATAAATCAGCGCAATCAAATAGTTCTCTTTAAAATTGACCTGATCCCAGTTCTCTAGAATTGTGCGCAGGGCGAATTCGTCATCACGGTCGCCAAGTAGTTCGGGCAAAATATCGTCAGCATGAAAATAACCTTCAGGCTCTTCCTCAAAGAACTTCCGCCTCCGCACAAAGAGTTCGCGGATAATATTTTCCAAACCATTGGTGCCGATGTACCTGGCGTATTGAAGCCAATACCAGTTGTTCGCCTCTTTGAGAATCATCTGCCCCAATTCAGTCTTTGCGCTTGCGTCTCGGTTTATTAAACGCGCACGCAATGCGCGATCCTCCAGACCTATTGGTGGAGAAGATGCGAGTTCCCTCAGGTCCTCTTGATTGAGCCTCGCGCTCCAGAGATCGAACGACCTGCGTCTTACCCAAATGTCATTGTCGTGGTTTTCCCATTCGGTCTTCAACGCAGTACGAGAGCGCTCGCTCATCCGTCTGACGCCCTGATCGCGCATTTGACCCCATTGATCAGCAAAGCTCATCCCCCATGGATTGAACTTGTCCGTACCTTCGCAGAGACGATCCACCTCAGCTACTGCCCTTGCGATATATTTAACTGCTTCCGGATGATCTGCATTCTGCAGAATCGATGCAACATGGCTTTTGAGTTCAGGAAATCGTTGCGGCAACTTCAGCAGATAGCCAATGATCCGATCGGGAGAATCCCGCCGTATGGCGCCGCCAAGAGCATAATGAGAAACATCATATCGCGGGTTCGAGTGCTCACTCTCGTCATCCTTCTCTGGTAAGCTTGCCCAGGCCCGAACAATTTCCTCCACGAACGCATCATCCCGCCCAACGGCACACCGAATGGTCGCGTGAAGCATGCCAGCTGTTAGAGAGCGTCCGGCGGCGACATGTGCGCTCCATCGCCCTTTAAGGGAAGCGATCAGTTCGGCTTCTCCTATTTCTCCCGCAAGGTAGAGCGCACCTTGCTCCAGCTTTTCGGACCCATCAAATTCAGTCAGATAACTTCCAACTTCGCGTATCCAGCCTTTTCCTGCCGCACTGCGTAAATGAGAAAGAAGAGCGTCTCGCCGCGGCGAGTTTTTATATGGATCATGGTGATAGCAGAACGCCGCCGCTGATTTGATGCATCCGTTTCGCGCCAGCCCCTCTTGACGGTATAAACTATGCTCTCCCGCCGCCTCCAACAAACACCGAACATCGGTGCCGTCCAACTGTGCGAGTACGGACTGAATAGCGTACATCTGGTTCTTCGGCCCCGTTAGAAATTCGGAAGAGGTAAAACGCTTCTCGCAAAGCCTGAAAATCTGCGGCCTCAGATCGCTTTTCGCCCGCACGGTCTTTGCGAAAACGTGGAAGACAGCCAACGGAGAAATGGCATCGCAAAGTATTTCTATGTCGGCATTTGCGGCTTGAGAATATACTGCTGCACCGATGACTTCCGCCAAAAATGGGTCTTTCAGGATTTCAGGAATTTCGACGCTGTCTTGGGTAAGCGCGACCACATATTCAACCAGGATAAAGTCGCGGACACGGTCATGACGAAATCGTAACCTATCGCTGCCGTCAATTCTTATGACGGCTCCGTCGTGAATCAATCGCCGAAATCGTTCCTCCTGTCCATTCCGCCGCATCACCTCCATAGCTTCATCGAAAGCAGGTGTTAAGACATGGCTGGTAAGCATTTGTTCGCACAGCAGCAACAAGCATTGTCTGTATTCGGACTTTCTATACCGGCCATCTGATGTTAATCGCGCCAATGCGTCGTCAACATAAATGCCAATGGTGCTCGCTGGATCAAGCCTTTCCCAGTCATGGGTAAGCCCAATGAGCAAGGGGTCATAATTGAGCGCTCTCGCCGCTTCAGAAGCCTGCAATCGCGTGAGTGTGATCGTTTGGGTTTTGGCACGCCTCAGGACAGCTTCCGTCGCCTCGACCCAGCTGTAGTCCCCGACGTATAGCGATGCCCTGTCAATTTTCTCCCGTTCATCTCGCGTCATGGCCTGAATATACTCCGGCCACACTGGGCACAAAATCTTAAGGCGCGGATTGAGGTGCTGGCTTTTTCCAGAGTCCCTGTCAGAAGCTGAGGCTGTCCATCGAAACAGCTTTCGGATCAGATCTATTGGCGCACTCGCTCGGTTGATGTCTTCAACCCAAAGAAAAAGGCCTGGCACCCCCGACACATCCGTCACAGTATTTTGGAAACTCGTCTCGCTCAGCCCCGGCGCATAAGCCTTCAGCAGGCGCGCAAGCGCCTCCTCCAGCGAAATTGACGCAGCCAATATCTCCTCATTGAGGATCAAACAGACACCGTCTATGGTCTCGACACGCTTCGCCCAATCATAACAAAGCACCGACTTTCCCGTTCCAGATCGTCCCTGAACGAAAACCAAATCGTCATTGCTGGCGAAGAGGTCATACAGTTGTTTGGATAATTTCCGAGGGATATATTCAGCGGGATCACCAAGAGGCCGCGCGTTTTCGATTGTCTGCGTAGCGATCATCCTCAACAGGTCGGACGACAATCGCTGCTGCGGCATGCCGAGATATTGATGGCGCAGCCACTGACCATCCGGAATAACATCGAGGACATGGGCGAGCCTGCTTCCCGGCCAGAGTTGGATCGTAAGCTCATGATCAACCGCCACAGCTTCGATGTCCGTGACAAGAGCGCTGTCTGGTTCGACAGAACAGGTCAGAATTAAGATTCGATTGTGATCGTCAACCCGCGTCGATGCAGATTCAAATAAACGGGTCGCTTTCGCCACGTCGCCGTCATTTGGATCCAGCCACTTCGATCGTAGACTGGCTTTTCGCGTGATGGTGTGATGTGCGATAATCGCCAGTCTTTTACCATCATGCGCCATCGTATACAGGATCCCATCCGCGGGGTCAGCTATTGTTTGTCCACGAACATTTGTGCCTGTTTCCACAATCCCGTGAAAAACAGGCTCCGCAATTCTAAGAACACCGGCTGCAAGACGTTCAAACAAACCTTCATCTGTGATGTTCGACAGCTTTTCTCGGGTCAGGGCGGGCAAAAAAGTCCCGGCTATATTGTCGTATAAGTTGGCGTCGCTGTTTGCCGCCTCCGGCGAAGTCTTTGAAGCTCCCAAACTCATTGGCTCGCCTCCCCGTGAAGGCGCTCTAAAAACTCGGTCTCAACCATCACGCCCGCCAACATGAGCGCTTCACAAACAGCATTCCATGCTGATATATCGGAAAAAAACGCCGCCTTTTGTCCAATTTTGAGGACCCGGCGCCCAACGCCTAACTCGTTCCAGAAACGATTGTTCGCTTCGTTTGCCCATTCTTTCACCGTAACGGCGAGTAGCCCCTCTGCCGTCGATGGATCCAGGCATTCGAGAACATTTAGATAAAGTTGAGCAATGGTCGGGCATGATGGGGCCTCGATGGCGATCTCGGACAGCAGCGGCAAAAACAGCGTCAATTCGGGGTCGAACAAACCCTTTGTATAAGACTGTCCATCGTCAAACCCATAGCTCAAACGCATGTAAAATGCGCTGAGAAGTCCTTTTAGGTGAATCTCCATGCCGTCCTTAGACGACCACAAATGGCTACGCCAATGCCATGTCGCCTTGAGGCGTGGCCAGAAAGCCTCTCGCACCGATAATAGATAGGTTCGATCCTCCGCATCTCCTTCAATATAATGCAGATCACTCTGCACAATGAACGCCGCTGTAGCGTCAATGAAAGCCTCATCTGAAAAGGCTTTAAGCACTTCGATTACCAGTTCCTGTAACATTTCAGCCGACCAGTAACGGGCATACGCAGCCGCATAGACCATCAAGCCGCGCGTCCAGACACGCTCGATGACATCATCAAGCGGATGGCCCTGGCCGCCTCGCTGGAACTCAAGCCGATCGACGACCGCACCCGGCAGTCCGAGTGATTCAGTGTTCGCCAGCAAGGCAAGCACATAATGTGTTCCGACTTTCGTCTCGAACTGGCCACCTGCGGGTCCAGTAGATCGAGGACTGGAGTCTTTTTCAGCAGAACGCATGGTCAGAGAACCAATTCCAATTAAAAAACTTCATTTCAAGGTTGCCTCATAATCATCTTTCGTGGAACCGCATCAGTATCTATACACGAGCTTTTCGCAGTCGCTTTTCTCGACTCAGTGATAGTAAACCTGAGTAAAAACTGCACACCAACTGGTCCTGCATCAGCTGTATTACATTCAAATTCAATAGGAGTGACTGTGACGTCGTTTGGAGAAGTCAATGATAGGGATGTATTACGAGGATAAAATTTGAGACCGACCTCCCTTTCAGCGACCATTCCATAGCGGTTCATAAAATCATCAATTTGAATGATTGGTTGTCAACTACTGAACTACATCCCTAAGTTAGATGTTATGAGCTGGGAAATACTGTTCCTTCCAATGTCCACTTTTGAGGAATTTAGAGAGTCAAAGCAACTCGCGGCAATGTCCGAAAATTGTCGTTTACAGTCTATTGTAGTTCTGCGTTAGAATGTCAGGTTTCTCAATTCAATCTTCCGCTACTGGCTGGTTAGCGACCTTCTCTAGCTTGTCCAATCCGTTTCAGACTATCCATGGTCGCTTTCGCGACCGAAGCTGACGTAATAGTGATTGAGATCTCAACTGGAAAGCAGAAATAACATCAATTATTATCATACTATAGAATACCTTACTCCTCATCAACAATATACCGCAGATATACCTTAAATAAGCATTAAGCAAAGAACATCCTATAAATCACGGGTAGGTTATATTCCCATTTATCCCTGTTATACAACAACCGCATAACTCTCAATCACTCACCTATCTTCAAATACCGATAATAGCTCGCCCGTGAAATCTTCAGCGTGCTGCAGATCTCGCCGATAATGATGCTCATATTCTTGCTCATTTTTTTTGCCATCTGCACTTTTGGATCATCCTTCGAAATCTTCGGTCTACCACCTTTTCTTCCTCTCGCCCGTGCTGCTGTCAGTCCAGCCTGGGTACGTTCCTGAATTAATCGACGTTCAAATTGAGCCAGAGTGCCGAAGATATTGAAAATCATCTCGCCGGATGCCGTGGTTGTATCGATGCCGCCGTCATTGATAGAGCGGAATCCCACTCCCCTTTTCTGCAACTGTTCGACAATATCGATCAGGTTCCGAAGTGAGCGGCCAAGCCGGTCAAGACGCCAGATGATAAGGGTGTCGCCTTTTTTCAGTTCTTTCATGCACTCGGCAAGACCCGGCCGTTCAGCTTTCGCCCCGCTTATCTGGTCGGTAAAGATATACTGTTTTTTACAGCCAGCCTGTTTAAGTGCATCAAGCTGCAGGTTCAGTTCCTGGGCTGAAGTTGAGATCCGGGCATAACCGATCAGTCGTCCTTCCATAAATTCCCTTGCTAATCTTAAAAAGCACCTATTTTAACGGATTACTGAAATATAGAAATGCGATATGGTTTTATAAGACAAAAAGAGCCCGAAAAGAGGGGTGTTTCGCTCCCCTTTTCGGCGTCTCATCAAACGACCGTTTATTGAGACATAGAACGAGTCAAAGGTTGGTCGATGAAGCGCTCTCTTTAGTACCAAAGAGAATCCCTTAGAGCGCTATTTTTCTCGGTTCGTTAGGAAACCGCCAGAACCGGACTGAAAATAACATTTTGCGGTGTTCCAGCTTCTGTAGGGAAGAGCTTTTTTTATACCCAAATCTTGGCTTGAGCCATTTCTGAAGGATCGTTTTGTCAATCCACCATTCATTCGTTATCAGAGTTTTCCTGAGCAAAGCCCATCATCAACAAGCAAAAAAACGATGCAATTTAAGAAGATTAAATTTTTACAGGATTATAATTTATATCAAACATTTCTTTTTAAATTTACCCGCTATTATTTTGATATTTAATTAGTATTTAGTAATTTTTTTTTCCACCGAGGGCTATGGATCTCTTGGTGTTGATGCAAACTCTGGCAACAGAGTCTCTCCATTATGCAAAAGGGTTAGCCCCTAGAGCTAATATGGGGAACCGCGTGAGCGGTGAATTGCTGCTCTTCACCGTTTGTCGGTGGAGAGCTTTTTTTTAGATGGATAGTAAAAATATTCTGTGATGCTATTAACAATACAATTTCCATTTGCAGATTTAAGAGGTTTCTTGAAAATAACATCTCGTCTTTCAAAGCCCTCTTGGCCAATACCAACCCCAGATAATGATTTTATACGTTATTCTGGTACGGTTAGAGTTAGAAAATGTGGGGGGATTAAAGGATGGGTTGGCGAAAATGAAGTGTGTGAAGCTGATCGATTTATGCGACTTAGTTATTGTCCAAAAATTAAAAATATTGACGGTAATGGCTATTTTCAAACACGAATTGCTTTTAAACGATTATTTTGTGATGGTAATGCTCTTGGGAAGTTTGAGTTAGGAATCGCGACAAAAAGTCGTTCTGAAATAAATATTTCAAAATATATTATAAAAGATTTGGTTGATGATTGCCTTAATATACCAGTGAGTTTACGAACATCAAGTGGAGTCTATAATAAATGTATATTAGGGCATTGTGCGAAATATGTAACGAGACTTTATAATAAGGCTACAACTGCCATAATAGATGAGTCTGTAAAAGAAGAGGATTGGATTGTTAGTCCTGGAATACCATTATTATTTTTAGATTGTAAAAGCATGTCCGATATTTCAGTGCCTTATTGGTCTCGAAAAGTTGATATAATAGGCTATCCATTTACTTTATATCATTGTATGGTTCCTTTTCAAGGGAAGAATATACGCTTATGGATTCTCCATAACTTTGATAATTCTTCTTTTTCTAAAGATGATGCGAGGCGATTAAGAATATATCTCCTTCGATTAAATGCTGAACATGAGTGCCTTCGTTTAGTATTAAGGAATATTTTGAACAAAAATATTGACGTGCTGCCAAGGACGGAACAATCTGACAGATTACAGTTTTATATTAACCAAGCAACTCATAGAATTGGTACGCTTAATACTAAATCAAATGAATTTGATGGCAAATTATGTGAAATAGCTCGAGAATCGATAAGTGTTATAAGTCCCGGTCAAAAAGAAATGCTTTTTAGTGCTCTTAATAAGATCGATCCTCGAAAAAATATACTAGATAAAATTAATGATTATGTTGACAAAATAATAATAAACTACGGAGAAATAACAATGGGAGACAAAATCAGTGATATTCATCAATCAATAATATCAACACGTCAAGCAGTTACTAACGGTATAATTACGCTTAGGGACCAAGGAAATAATGAACTGGCGGATGTGGTTGCTGAACTTGATAAAATCATTGGCTCAGCAGACGATGAAATAATCCCAAAAGAAAAAAAATTAGAATGCGCAGAATTACTTACTGAAATTACTGAGCAGGCTAAGAAACAAAATCCAAATAAAAGTGTTATGCGATCTTTAAGTAACTCATTTATATCAGTAATAGATAAAATTGAACCAATTGCAAAAGTTGCAGCAAAAGGTATCGCTTTTTTGAGCCAATTTATGGCCTAGAAAGCAAACTGTAGGAGGTCGCTAAACATACTTTGAAATCCCTTTTCTGAGGCGACACCAAGTCTTACCGATGCGATTAATACCGGTACGACATCATGCCGTTTTTTCTTTCATGTCATGGCAAGCCTCGCTGAAATGGAGCGGGAACTGACTGTTGAGCGTACTCTTATAGGATTGGAAATGGCCCGTCAGCATGGCAGGAAGGGTGGCGGCAAGCAAGCGCCTAATGACGGACAGTAAAATTCTTTCAGCAAAAAATTGCTGGCGAACGGTGTTCCGCAATGGGTTGTCGGGAGCTTGCCCCGTTTACTGTAATACTTGTTCTTTGATATTCTCCTTAAATTGAGCGGCAAATTCTGCCGGTTTTAACCCGCCAAAAGCACTATAGGGGACTTAACCTAGTTAACAATGTTTTCAATAGTATACTGGTTGACTGAATATTTCTGCATGTAACTTGTTTCTTCAGGTTAACTATGATCCTTTTACCTTATGAGATAATCACTTATACCTGGGTAGTCCGTGAATTTTGGAGATTTCTATGTTGAATAATGCGCTTTTACTTTCTCCAATCCCAACCTTTCGGGATTGTTGAGGCATGACTTGATGCCATAATAGATGGCTGGCTCATTTATGTGAGAAACTTTCATTCTCTTCTTTCTACCGGTTTTCATCAGTGCTTATTGAGCTTCATGCTCCATGATGACCTATTGACTTTTTGGGCGATTTTATCCTATTTGATCGCCATCTTAAATTCATAAATCTTAACAAACTTTATCAATTCATGTATTTTTAATACTGCGGTAAATGCCTTCAAAGATAGCCCGAGCAATTCCATATAGCTTAATGTAAATTCTTGACCGGGATTTCTTGTAATAGGGTAATACTTGATTATTTGTGTCGCCTCCTCATAAATTGTTTTATAATGATTTATTCCATTCCTCAACTTATTATCAAAAAACGAACAAAATACTCTCTTTGGAATCACTTCCGAACATAAATTGATTATATCCAATTTTCTACCATTATCTATACTCATAAATATATCTGCCGATACAACATCTTTTGGAACCCCATTCGGCATAATATTCTGACTACCTCTTTCATAAATATTTTGTAATCTAAACACAAGATGACTATACCTTCCAACAAACTCAAAACAATCAGAATAAAAATTTTTTATTGATATAAAATCCTGCTCAGAGACATAATTATCACCAACAGAATTTGTTCCATAAGAATATATCAGATATTTTCGCATATCAATAAACCTAATAATCAGATCGCAAATATAATACTGCATTTCTTCTATATAATCGTTAGTATAAATAAACAAATATTGGTTAATATCTGTTTTTAAAAAAAATTTCTTTGTAAAAATTTTCTTATGAAGCCACTTTTTATAATCTTCAATTTCCTCATAATCAATCCATGAATTAAGAAACATATTGCGAACATCAATAAAGCTCTTATGATACCCAATCTCAGTATTGAGATTGGGTGTCGTTTTATCATCAATAATCTTATTCAATATCATTTCATATGCATCCTGTTCATTCTTTGAATACGAACGCGTCAGATCCTTAAACAAATCCCAATCATAATCCTCCATATCTATTCTTAAATCTTTTTTTATCTTCGCTATCATGAAATCTTTACTATCCATCCTTAAAGTTGGCATAATTTGATCATGCGGTGTTTTTGATGGTTTACCTACAGACAAAGTATCACTATATTCCAAATAATAATCACCATCATTAAATTCCATATCTTTTATAAGACATCCCTTTTCCACCTCAATACTATATTTGATATGTTCTAAATCAACAATTATATTCGCCCTTATCTCTGAAGAACAATACCCGCAACTAAACCTAATAGGTAAAACCTCTTTTTCTGGTATTTGAACCCGAAGATTAGTGACATTATTACAATTATCACATTTAAGATGATATCTTGTCCACATATTATTTTTTTATCTTATGATAGATTAACACAATAATTATATGCCAAAGTCCATTTGCGCATCCCTTTATTTTTCTGTTTTACTTTCATTCCCCTTCTTCTCCCATAATTAATCCGCGTCCTCTTGTGCGTGAATCTTTTGGTTCAGATCGAGGAGGCGTTTTAGGACTTCACGGCGGGCGTCTGGGTTAATGGTGTAGCGAACACAGTAGTATTCGCGTAGGTATTCTACTTCGTAGAAGTTGTGGTGAAGGTTGAGGACTTGCAAGCCGTAGCCTTCGAGAATGGCCTTGTCAATCTGGATGTAGAGATAGCATAGTTTAGTGCTATCCCAGACAAATATTTGCTGGATTTCCGGAATAGCAATTTCAGTTCTTTGCCTCTTCGAGTACTTCAGCATACGTTATTTCGAACCGTAATTTGTTCTTTGGATATATGTCAATCATGAAAAAAATTTCATAAAACGATTTAAAAAATTCAGGCTGCGTTTGCTTGAGCATTTTTTTGATCCCACCGATACCTTCTGGCGGAGTAATACCTGATTTTTTTAACTCACTGTATATGTTTTTTGCACGATGCTTTATTCTAAACGCGTTTTGGTCGGAGCTCCCTTTAATATATCCCACGTATACTGACTGAAAAATTTCCGGAGCTGTTTTGAAGTAGTATCCACCTTCAGTGGTTTGAAAAGCACGTAAGTTCTTTAAAGCTGTATTCAAGTTGAGAGAATTAAAAAGCTCGCTGTAGAATGCTGTAAGAGGTTTTAATATTTCATCAGGATAGATTTCCTTTGTGGGACTCAGCATCGCTAAACACGGAGCCCTTTCTATTGGTTGAATTATTTGTACCATATGTCCTCCGTAACAGGCAGCCAGTACTACAAGTAAGTTGCATTGGGTTGCTATGTTAATTGCTGTTAGGTATGGCTTTAACTCTGCCCAGCTCACGCATTCGCCATTTGCAAGAGAAATACCTGTGGTATTTTCTAAGCCATGACATTCAATGTGAAGGATTGGCCAATGCCCTTTTTCAGCTTCTTGTTCAAGAGAAATAAGCTGAGAAAGAAATGCGTCTTTTGTACCCACTTCGGAATAGATGACTTCAATATCTCGACCACGCAGAATGCTGATTGGTCGAAGGTCTTCAACCAGCCTACGCCCAGTTTTGCATTGTTCTAAAGACTCGAGGATTACTAATTTTGAAAAATGTATTGAGGGCATACTGAATGCTTAAGTATTTATCACTCAACGAAGAATTGTCCCACAACCTGTGGGACAACTTTAAAACGCTGTAAAAACAGCTCCAGTTCTGGATGCATTAAACCCTGTTCAGCACATCATCCAAAGAGCGGGCCACAACATACCTTGCAGGTGTTTCGCCAATACTGAGCGCCTTGAAATGGGCCTTGCCACATTCGATCTTTGCACTCTCCTTGTCACGCAGGTCATCGGTAAACAGGCTGCTCTTGGTCTCGACAACAAAATAGATTCGCTCTTCGCCATCCTTTTCAACAAGTATCGCCCAGTCTGGATTATAGGTGTCGAGAGGAGTAGGAATCCTGAACCATCCCGGAAGCTTTGCATAGACTTTGATGGCCAGATTTTTCTCCAACTGATCAGCAAAAGCTGCTTCGGGATCGGAGTCATAGACCACCTGCTCATAGACTGATTTCTGAACCGGGATAAGGTTCTGGAGGTAACCAGTAAGTTCCTGTTGCTCAAAAAGGGGTCACCTCAGAAAAGGGAATTTAAGAACGTTTAGCCTTTTTTGCAGATGTTGATTCAGTTATAGAAAAAAGTCTATAGTATTTCTATATACAGCAAAATAATCAGTTATAGCAGGAAAAAGTCACCCCTGATCTAAGGCAGAGGAAACTTAAAAACTGGTAAGAAAGACGGATGTTTTTGCAGAAACACAGCAACGCTTAAGGTATTATCTTAATATCTCTTGCAAGAGATTACTAATCTCTTAACGTACTCTGTAATCCGTTTTCTGAAGTGACCCGGCTAACCCTCCAAACTGTATATCTCATCTACCAATTGAGCCATAAATCCCGGATGACGATTATCTGGTGTTCCAACAATCATGGCTCGATCAAGCCCTTGATTGATAGTTTCACAGGCTGTTTCTGGCAACAAAGTGCAGGCGTGACATGCAGCAAGATTGACAAGTCGCGAACCCTGTCCTCCGAGATTTTCAGAGCAAACAGGGTCAGCTGAACACCATGATGCCCTACTGACAGCCCCCCTTATAATTGGTTCAAGTCGATCCTTCTGACCCAAGCGCACGAGCCCTCCCAATGTTCCTTCAGAATCTCCCGCGGCAGTGTAAATAAGGATTCCCGCCATGGGAGCTAGTGGATCGTTAGAAATGTAAAGACGCTCTCGCAAAGAAGCCGTACTGTAACCACACTCAAAAACTAATTGATTAATAAGAATGTGAGCAAGACTGTGTACAAGAAGATATTTTGAAGCCCATTTCCTGTCAGCGTTAATAGCTGGTGGGAGTGTCTGATATACGACTGATAATCTTGTGATAAAACCATCATTCAGGCGTTCGGCCAACCAATCTATATTTTCCTCTTGCCATTGAGTTATTTTTTGTTCGTTAAGTTCTAGATAAATACCTTCCCCAAAAACCTTAATCGCTGGTAACCATTGATCCTGCCGTTGCGTCATTGGATTACGGAACAACTGTCGCATCGCTATATCGGGCATGCCATCCAATGGTCTTGCATTTGGCTCTAGCCGGTCAAATCCGTAAAATACACGAGTCTCGCGTAACCGTTCGACAAGATTCACTTTTGTAAACCAATCAACTAACTGATAGGGTACATCAGCGGGAATTACCCTGAGATTGGGAATATTCACGGGATCATTAACCTCGTTGCGAATGATGTTGAATTCCGCACGCCGAAAAGCAAGCAGATCAGATTCTTGGGTAGCTGGCTGGAGAGTACTTGAAATAACAGCCTTTGGTGGTTCAAATAGACTTCCGACAGCCTGTTCCACCTGTGCAGTTTCGTGAAGAATCTCTCGACTATCTAATGATATTTTAACTAAGGCGATAGCTTCTTTGCGTTTTTTCATCCCCCAAAGAGTTAACGCTACACCGCAGGTGCCACCATCTTCCTCTATTTTATTCCTTAACTGCATAATAGAATCATCCTGCAAGTTAATATCTGGAAGAAAAATGGCCGACACGGTCTTGGGAAAATAGATGTTAGTCTGATTTATTAGCGCACCGACCAAAGGATGATTGCACCCTTGTTCATTAGCGCCTTCACCAAGCCATGGGCGATCACCTGAACAGCTGATACCTGCCTTTTGAAATGCACTTTGCTCCCCTTCATTTTCATTTGGTTTCCCTGTGGTATTTGATAGGTTTCGACCTCTCCGCCCGGTTGACCCTTCTGGGCAACTATGGCATTCTACGCGGATACTGCTGAGTTCAGAGCCACCACGATCGGTGAGATATAGATCACCATCCCCTTGGCAGTCACAACCAATCCACTGCTTCCAGGGAAATTCACTGAGATGACCAGCTCCACATACTGCAATAAATCTTACGGGAAGCCACCGACCTTCGGGTGGATTATCAAGTCGCTCTGAGTTTAAATTAAATTTTCTCAATTGACGAGTACGAGAATTCCTATACCACCGTGGAAATCTTTGAGCAGGGGTATGAAGGAATGCATTTGGTGGTGCCTGTTGGCCTTGGTGTGCAAGTCGGAAATCAGCCGGGGAGCAAAAACGATTCACGTTTAAGAGTGCTGCCAATCTAGGTTCAAAAATATAAAATTCATCGGGATTTTCACATGATAACAATCCGTTACCCTTGTCGTTTTTAAACCAATTATCCAGTCCACATACCACAAGAGGTGTGCCCAGTCGGTCTATATAAATAGCCCCTGGACCAAATGGAGCTATGAGCTGTCCTATTCGAACCTGTCTGTTCAATCTTGCCTCCACTGTATTGGTTGATCTACTTGTCCAAAAGAAACATAACCCTGTGTGATGTTTAATTCAGCACTTCCATCTACTTGGCGCATATTATTTGCAACCACAGCTCCATGCTGTTTCTGTGTTAGTGTTGCATATTGCCCTGGCCACAGCATGAGGTATTCTCCTTGATCATTCGGAGGAAATTCTTCCCATTGCTGCGGATTTTGTTTCCATTTTACTTTCAGGTCTTGGCATATTCTTTTCAGTTCTTGCGAAGATCTGTTCTGATCCATGGCATTGGTCTGAACGATTTTGCAACGTTCCTGTAGCAGTTCCACTGCGTAATCCAAGCCCTTTTCATATGCATTAAAATTCTGCACTTCTGCACTGCAATGAAGTCTGGACCATAAAATCAGTGCTCCAGGTAATGCGCGTTGAATTGCGGATAAGGCAAAAGGAGTCGCTGAAGTTGGTTCCACACGTTCGTACAGTCGGCGATGATAACTGTGAAATTGTTCAAAGTGTGATCGATCCCTGCTTTTGGATGGATTGTATATCATCATAATTAAACCCGCCCTATCCCACCAACGACGACCTACGCGTCCTGTGACCTGGATATATTGTGCAGTTGTTTTGGGTTGACCTATGACTCCCATGAGAGATAAACGTTCAATATCTACTCCAACTTCAATAATGCTTGATGCCAAACATGCATCAATGGTATTGCCAGAATCAGTTTTATATTCAGCAGATAATCGATCCATCATAGCAACAATTTCAGCTTGAGAGAGTCGGCTTGTAAGTTCTTCTGCTGGTTTGAGAAAACGACGCTTGTCAAGTGGAAAATTTTCCCTATTAAATAAAAACTTTAACCGTTCTGTTATATCCGAGTCAAATAGGGTTTTTGCTCCGCTTAATTCACGGATACTATTGAAGAAAGCCAGTAAAGTCCACCATGGATCACGAACTTCGGGGTTAAAAGTGTACGGCCGAAAAAGTGCGGCAGAAAACGCTCTCACCTGAGTAGTTAGGATAGAGCTATAGTCATTTGCATGAATTCCTAGATAAAGGCGTCCTGGCAGCAATCTACCATCCTCGTCTCGGGCATATTTCCCAAAAAAAGAGTCCCCCATCACCAACCCGGGGCTAGGGAAAAGATGTAGCTGTTCACGTCCATATAATGCCTTTACTTGATCTGCAGCCCCGCGAATAGTTGCGGTCGATGCAATAAGCTTTGGTTTGAGCCATAGGGCATTAACTTTCAAAGAACACAACCTCTCAAAGATACCCTCATAGAGAGCATACATTGTCCCTAAAGGACCGGAGATAAGGTGTAATTCATCCTGTATAATCAGGCCAGGTGGAACATGTGTCTGTTGAATTTCAGTCCCGACTTTATTTCGCCCAAAAATAGCTCCTGAAATGGGTCGGTATGCCATCATGGCAAACTTGTCAGCAGTAGCTATAATAACAGAAGGAGGAAATCTATAGATACGCTCATCAACAACTTCAACAGGGATCCATGTGGTTTGGTTTTCTTTGCCGAATTCACAGTTACTGTCTGAACAATGCAATAAAGGGCCGTCTTGGCCTTGGTCACTGATTCCTTTAACTGGCTTAAACCTTTTTCGTGAACTATGGGCGGGTAATGTTCCTTCGAACCGTCCGATCTCTGCTCTGCACCATGGGCATTCCGTCAAAACCAAAGGATTTCCAGAAATATCTCCTCGCTGGAACCTTGCAAATTCAAGCTTTGCATTTTCGATTTTGTTTGGTGTAGAATCCCCACCAATCCATAAGCCAAGAGAGAAACGTCTGCCAGGAATATCGTTATCCGGATTCCTTCGTAAAAACTCAAGGGCACATACAAGACTTGCCGCACGCTGGAATTGCTGGGTCGTCAGCATTCTCAGGGTATATCGCATAAGGACATTTGTCCCATCCCGATGCAAATCGATTACATCATTCTGCATTAACAGGCGCTGATGAACCATATAAAATGCCATCACTGCGAGGTAAGCTTCAGTCTTTCCACCACCTGTCGGAAACCAGATAAGATCCACTATCTCTCGGTCAGGTGAAGAAATATTTCCAACACCATCGATTGAGAGTAAAAGAAAGGCTACTTGAAATGCACGCCATTGTCCAATATCTTCTCTTTCATGACTTTGGCTATAAATGTCCCATGGGGCTTTGTAATCACCACTGGGCAACACCCGTTCTTTTTTATTATCCCAGTGTAAGTTGCGTCGAATCAATTGCTTTGTAGTTATCTGCTGAAGTAACATTGAAAGGTTTGCCAGCCTGAATGCTTTTAAGACTTGTGGGTCGTTATGGAGCGCCGTTATACCTGAATTGATTCTTTTGAGACATTTTTCACATGCAACGATGTGACTCTCCGCAACAGATTGCAAGTGTAGTGGTAGTTCATTTACTTCTTTTCGCTTAAGTACTATCCATTTTCGGTATTCCTCAGAAAGTTCTGCAAGGGAGGTCCAGCCAGCACCAATCTTATTGTCCGAAAGTTCAGCGAGCATCCGCATGGATAGCTTGATCGGGTTGCCTTGTTTATCTCTGATATCAGGGGTCATGCTTGGTAATTCAACGGCGGGCATCACATCAGCATAAATTTTTTCCGGTGTTTGACCAGGTGCGGCATCCCATCCCGCTGCACAGCCATGCCCTATTCCCCAAGTTGCGGACTCACGATAGAGCAGAGCAAGCGACTGTTCCTCTGAATCGAGATTGGAAAATGGCTGCGGGCTTTCTGGATACTTTTCCAATCGGCCACCCTCTATAGTGATTTCAAAATAAGTTTGAAAAAGAGTGGATTCCTGGGATGCAAGATTAGTAGCTGCTTGAGTAATATTGCACAGAACAACTGTTATTATCCATAACCCGTTTATTTCTCGAGAACGAGCATATGCCCTTATCTGGAGATTCATTGGTGAATCTTCAGGCAACAATACCTCTCTTACAAGTGATCTTCCGTTATCAAGGTCTCCAAAATCTATACTAATCTCGGTATCGGGCAATAATGCAGGTCGTCGCCTCCATACCGGTGCTTCTCTCTGCTGTCCATGGTCATCTATTGTATAACGTAGGGAGCTTTCGTAACGGCCATTCACTTGAAACGGCAAAGCATCAGCTGCTTGCCATGCGAACAGCATTTTTTGCGGCAAGCGGATAATTATCCTGCCGTCTCGTTCAAGTGAGACACAAAATGTTACCCCTATAGTTGATGGGTGCCGTACATCCGTACTTGTCACCTCAAATTCATCATCTGTCTCGTAACGATCCAAGTCTTGCACAAAATTTTCTGTCACTTCATTGTCTTCACCGGATTTTGAGTCGGCTTCGGATTCATCCCTGTCAAAACCTATTCTATCAGTTTCTTTGACGGCTATCAAACTAGGAGAATCTTGCTCTGTAATCGGTAGGCCAGCTGGATGTAATAGGCCAGCCCCATACTTGTTGGATGGCTTCTCCCTTTCATAGTATAGAACTTCTTCAATTTCACTCGTCGAATCGGGTTTCCAACCTAAGGGGCCTCTCCTGAATGGGACTGCATCCAAAAAAACTTGACCTTCAAAAATTGCAATTGTCGGAGTCACCAAGGGTATCGAAGGTCCGACAATTTCTCCCCGAATGCAGGTTATCAGTTCAGATCTCTCTTTCATGAATAGCTCCTTTTTTTGTCAACCAGCTAAATAATGTTTTCTGGCATTGGTTATCGCATAAAACCCTGACTGATTCGGTAGCCCTTGTCATTCCTGTATAAAATAAATCACGATGAAAATCGGCTTCTCCAAGAGATACATCGGTGAGTATAATCACTTTGTTTTCCAGTCCCTTGAAAGAGTGCACAGTGCTGTAGTGGGTAAAACGACCAGAATGCCGCGCAGGCTGAAGATGTTGGCCTTTGAATATTGGACTTTTTGCAATGCAGTTTTCAATGGATGAAAACGATAGGATTGTTATTTCCTCCGGCCGATATCCCTGCTCTTTGAAAGCTTTCAATGCAGCAGCAAGCTGATGGCTTTGTTCGACTTCAGAGGTATAATAGCTGATGCTGTAATTGGCAACTCCACCACCAGACCTCATATATCCCGAATAAACTTTTTTTTCGAAACCACTAAGCAAAACAGCTGTACCGCCAACAATAGAGTAGTTTCGACAGTTTTCTGTGAGCATCCACCTTGCTGGTTGAGCTTCTAAGTTAAGAGTGTTAAGTGACTGTATTAAAAGATCACGTTCACCAAATACTTGGTGTTCAAAATCACCAAATAAAGCATAACGGCCTACTCTAAGTCCACCTTCTAGAAACTGTAGCAGACATTCCCAGACTGCCGGGCGTGACAATATATCCTGAGCCTCATCCAGTACGAGGTAATCAAAAGAAACAATAGCATGTAATTCAGGATCAGTGATTTTTTCCTCCAATTGGGCAGGCAAAATATCATTCCAGAAAATCTTATCAGGTGTTTCAGGGATGACGGTTCCCGTCATTTCTGCCATGACCTGAATAACCGTACCAACAACTAGGTTTGGCAATTCAGGTTCGATTTGTGACATTTTCTCCTTAACCCATTCGCCAAAGAGACGATTAAAACAAAGCAATGCAACTCGTAATCCAGACTCAGCCTTGCGCCTTGCCAGTTCCATTGCTATCAGTGACTTTCCTGTTCCTGCAGCACCAAATACTATTATCCTATCATTGTTTTCAGCAAGCTGAAAGACCGGTTTTTGTTGGTCTCTCAGTATGCGTTCAATTTCTTGCTCTCTCTGTGCAATTTCCTCGCGTGCATCAGGACGACGCTTCTGTACTGGCACACAGTAATCCACAATTGTCTTTATTGCTTTATCTGAAAGTGGAGTTGTAAGACGTTTCAGATTACAATCTTCATCAATACTCTTCAGAATACGCTGTTCAAGATCTTGACAAAAATCACTTTGGTTCCTGAAAGATCGAAAAACTCGGCTATCCATCAACTCCCATGGTTGCAAGGAGAGATTAGGCGTTAAATAGAACGAGGCGCTGGGAAAAATGCAAAGATGAACTACAGGTACAGATCGAAATTGTGGCGCCAGTTCACGGAGGTTACGATAAAAGATATGCCGTCCATCAGATGCCTGCTTGAATGGTGATCGTTTAATTTCAGGAGGGCTCCAATTACTACCGTCAAAGGTTATGCTCAGATGAGATTTGACCTCTATACAAAGAATACCGCAATCGGGTACAATTGCGACAAAATCAATTTCTGTACGTTTACGCCGGTTCCAAGGAGCAAGATCCAACGAATGCATAATCACCCAATTATCAGGGCCGTGGGTAAGCATATTGAAAACTTCCCGTTCTCCAGGAGGTGTTTGTTCATCAATGAAAGAAGGTATCAGCCTTGCCATTGCACAAATTCCTTCAGTTCGTTAATTCCACCGAGCGCTAAATCCGGTGCTAAAAAACCTTTTTCAATATCAATCACTCTGCAAAACCTAAAATATCCTTGCAATTCTTTTCCTGCCGGAATAGTAACTATAAAGTCATTATTGAAATGCCACTTGCCTTTGATTTCTTCCCGGAGTAAATTCAATAATATCAGAATATTCTCATGCAATAAGTCCTGAGTATATCTACCTTCAGAAATGGCTTCCCCTCGTGAGTGTCTTATTTCCATCCAGGCATATTGCCACCATTGGAGCCTCCGATCTGCAATCCGATCTTTAAAGTCAATAGCCAAGAGATTGATAAGTATTTTGAAATGTTCAGCCCTTCTAGGAGCAGGAATCACAGTATCCGGTGGTTTACACCAATCCTCTAGGCGGGAGTAAAGATGAATAAGATCTAAACCTCTTTCTGAGAGCTGCATACATAATCCAGCCTGATCCGCCTGAATCGCTTCGGTTAGTTGCTTTTTCCATATTGGGCTAAATTCTCCCTCCTTTGCATGTAATTCCCCAAAATCAACAGGAGAAAGTACTGGTAAAATGATAAAAATCCCATCCGACTGCATTTCATCTAGCAAACGTAGTCCAATTTGTTCTTCCAAGGAATTCGCAAAAGGATCAAAACTTAATATGTGATCCTTAATTGGGTAAAGAATTCCATATTTCTCGTCTAGTTTAATGAGTGAGGCAGGTTTTTTGTCAGCTTTATCGATGTTGCGGAAAACCTGAAATTCATCTTCATCGACTATTGGCAGATTATCGCTGGGACAATTCTCATCACCTGTTTTCTGGGTATTCCATTTCCAAGAGACTCCCTGCATAATTCCATTTTTGGGATTGATCAGTAAATTCTGAGAATTTTCTCCAATAATCGCCTCCCCCGTAACTGGATCAAGTCCAAATCCTTCTTCATCCCTGCTGCCAGACCAGACAAAATATACCAGTTGATCAAACCTAGGCGCCGTAAGAAGTGCATCTGGGCATTTTCCCCACCCACTAGAACAAAGAGGGCCGACCTTAAGCAAAACGTCAAATAGCTCAACATTTCGATAACTTTTAGGCGTACAAATAAAGTGGTCCGATTCTAGGAGTTGGGTTGAAAAGGTTTGAAGTATCGACTCAAAATCAGATTTTGTTTCTTTGTGGCAATAAATCATGAAGCTTTTAGAATGATCGATAAGATCACGAATAACTCTATGAATTTCTTGGCGAACTGGGTTTTCGGTATTAACAAGTTGAGTCGCCGCAATAAGCGAGGAGTCATACGCTGACTTGATATCAGGCCACCGTTTAGCGATTTGATCAGGATCGCCAATACTTCTTACTGTATCCAATAAGCTACCATCAAAAATTATAGGTGAAGTTAGCCATTCGGATAATCGCCATCGCAACGTATTAGATTTTTCTTTTGCATCATAAGCATCAAGTGCATAAAGTCTCTTGATGATGAAAAGCAAATTCTGCCGCAAGACACTGAAATAATATGATGAAACCTCTCGTCGCTCTATTTCCCATGCCTTATGCTGGTCAATAAAAGAGAAGATTTCAGTGGTTGTTACTGCCATTTTCACCTTTGTTTCCTGATAATTAAAGAAACACCTTTGGGTACTTTAGGTAAAATTACCGGGAGTGAAGGTTCTATGTCATACCACTGGGAAAGGGATTCCATCTTCTCAGCCAGAGCTGTCAATCTATCACGGTCCAATGTCCTGTCAGTTATTACAATAATATCACTGTGTTCGAATAAATTATCTGAATAAACCTTAAAAAAAGCGGCATCGCCATCAACGATAACAAGACGAGGTGGTAATGATTGTCTGTCAAGCTTTTTAGTTCTCGAGTTATAGAATAATAAGCGTGAAATTGATTCGGAAGACCAGTCATGTACTGCAAGCAAATGATCTAGGGTAACTGTATTGTTAGCAGATTGGAAACGGATACTGGACAAAATATCACGTGTAGTATTTGCCCCCATTATTCGCCCAGCCAAACAGATGCCAGAATATGTTTTTCTCAAATTTATATCTTTAACTTCACCTCCCTCGCTTATTAACTCACGATAAATACTACCATACGGCAACTTATTACCTGTATCAACCTCTAAACAAGGCTCCCCATCAAAGTATACATCCTTTGCATCAACGGAGAGTGAGAAGGGTAATGTGGGATTTTGGTTTCTTACGCGCGGTATTTGAACAATTACATCACGGTCATCACTGTCTTTCCCATCATAATAAAATTTATAGCTGTTATAACGCTTATTCTTGTGCAACAATATGTTGCGGGATTTTATTGTTTTATTTTGCTCATTCCTTATTCTCTCTAAATGAAACTCAATATCATTGGCGTGTAAATCTTCAAGATATTTACGCACTGATCCAAGGGCCACCAATCCTGCGCCAGGGGAATCGCAGGGCATTGAAATCAAAGCGACCCTTCTTCTTCCCTCCCTATCTTTGGCCCAGTAATAACCGAACATAATCAAAAACAAGGCCCATTGGGGAATATCACTCCAAGAGTCATTTGATTCCGAGAACTGTATATCTTTGACTTCTGTCAACTGTTTAGTAAAAAAAGATTACTAAGAAAAACACTCGAAAATAACAGGGAGATTAAGTCCTTGGTTAGTTCTAAGTACGGAATACCAATATGGCTCTCAGGCTGCTGGGCCATAAAATAAATCCAATAAGGGAATAAAATTGCTGGACTATAACGCTACCAACACAAACTATTTAGCAAATAATCACACCAAATCAAACAATAACAGTAGGTTACAGCAAAAATTACTCAGGGAATCATTTTAGTATGTTATAAGGAGTAGTGGGGAAAAAACTGTCCAAGGCAGGAATAATTCTTTCCTCCTTCCTAGCCAGTAGCACGATTCTGCAGTCTCAAAAAACCTTCGTTTAATGAGACTGCAAAACAGAATCAATGATCAGCCGTAAGACTCGGGTTACCGGAACATGAATCCCCCGGCCATCAGGCCATTGATGCCAGCCTGATGGCCGAAAAATCTCAAAAGAGCTTAGCCCTCCACTGCCGGGAAGTTCCGAATCCGTTCGTCACTCCCCTCCCCTGTCAGGTTTTTCTTTGCCTGACCTTACAACACTTATAATCATACCCGCTTCGCGGTTTCAAGATTTCATTCAACCCCGGAAGGGTACGGCAAGGATAGGCCAGTTTGCCTGTTTTGTGCAAGGGCCGTTCACTTCCGCTCTTCGTTTGTGCAGCTCTCTGTTCTCCCCTGCGCAAAAAGTTTGCCTGTCCGCGGTTCAGCCTCTGTCCCACCGGGGAATGACTTGAATAGAGAAGATTCCGGCAACCTTTAACATTTACCGACATGAAACAGTCTCAGACACATTCACATTTAACCGATCTGATAAAAGGTGTATCCATTCAACCACACAGCATTTTGCTGGCGAGGAGTGGGTAGATGAAGTGGGGATGAGTATCGAATATTTTCAAATCCTTTTTACCTTATAGCTAATCAGTCCGTTACTAACCGGACACTACCCTCTGAATTATGGATGCGTACAAAGTAGGACAACTTTTTCCTCTTGAACAATACTGTACTGGCCAAGAAATGAATGTGGCGATACCAACAGACGGGTTTTTCCATATCCTGATGTCACTCAAAAAGATTGCACGCAAGGAAAAGAAACTGTTTACAACCGGAACAATCACCGCCTCTCTATTTGAACAGCGTGATATTCCTTTTCTGATCCTGGATTTCGGAGAAAATTTCAGTATTGATATCTCCTTTGATGCATCAAAATTTGATGATGAAACCCGTAGAGTCTGGATGTCGTCAGAAGCAAATGCGATTGCAATTTTTCTTGTGGAAGCGACAACAGGTATAATCGAAGGCATGCGCCTCATTGGCGTAGGGTTTGCTCCCGAGTTGCGTGCAATCTGCGCCAAACAAAAAGGCCAAAAGGGCATTGAACAGCGTGTTCTCCTCATTCATTCAGCGTTTACAACAAAGGATATGGTCCGGCATGCTATTGCCAAAACAGTCTTTAAACAACATTCTTAGCCGTGCGGCGGCTGCTTGCCCCATCGGGCAGCAGCCGTTTGCCAGGTCTCCCTCCCTGCTCCAGTGTACTCCAGCAAATAATTACCAGTCAAAAAAATATTGGCCACTCCCCTTTTCTCCAGCTAACGCTATTCTGGAATCATAAGGGCCCATATAAAGGAAATCAGTGCCTTCCACAATATTTGTGGATGACATAATCCGATTAAGGATGATATCCATGAAACTTTCCAGAATACATACCCTTCTCGCACCAGACTTCTAAACTGAAGACTTAACCACGATTCTTGAACTGCCACTTGGAGGGACAGAAGTCTCTGCTAGTTTCTCCTCCCCTGCCATCAGCTATCAGGCTGCAATTCCGGGCATTACCTTTCTTAACGGGGATATAAAAACCCTTTTCTGAAGTCCTCCAAATTGCACTTGAGAGAACCCTTTTATATATTTGACTTAAGGGACAAATAGGGGGCAAAATGTCCGTAAAAATACCCAGAGATAAATGACACAACTACAGGCACTGGAACTGCTAAAGCATGCAAGGAACCGATTTACACAACGCGAAATTGCTATACAAATTGGCAAAGATGCAAAAACTGTGCGTCGATGGGAAAAAGGTGAGGTGCCATGTCCTGTAATGCTCACTTCTGCATTACGCGATATGTTGCATTCCTCCTCAATGAATACCATGAGTACAGTTCCCAAAAGATTCCGTTTTATTGACCTGTTCGCGGGTATAGGGGGTATTCGTATGGGCTTCGAAGCTAACGGTGGAGAATGCGTTTTCACAAGTGAATGGAACGAATTTTCCAAAAAAACCTACCTTGAAAATTTTGGTGATAACCACCCGTTTGTCGGTGACATAGTGAACTATTCTGGCGAAGACATCCCCGACCATGACGTGTTGCTCGGCGGGTTTCCATGTCAACCATTCAGTATCGCCGGAGTTAGCAAAAAAAACTCACTTGGCCGGCCGCATGGCTTTGAATGCACTACCCAGGGAACGCTTTTTTTTGATGTTGCCCGTATTATTGCCTGCAAACGCCCAAAAGCTTTTCTGCTGGAAAACGTTAAAAATCTTTTTTCGCACGATAAAGGCAATACGTTCAATATTATCCTGCAAATACTACGTAACGAACTGCATTATGATGTACACTACAAGGTCATCGACGGGCAGCATTTCACACCTCAGCATCGGGAACGGATTATTATCGTGGGATTTCAGAAAGAAACCAGTTTTTCCTGGGAAGATCTGCAAATGCCAGCCAAAGGGCCACTCTTAAAATCAATCCTGCATAAAACCGACGGTAGCGAACCAATGCTGGAGTGGGATGGAGAACGATTTTTTAATCACGCAAATCGTGTTGTTCAACCTAAATATACCTTAACACCAAACCTTTGGGCCTACCTGCAAGCCTATGCTGAGAAACACAGAATGGCCGGGAATGGTTTTGGCTTTGGAATGGCCTACCCTGATAGTGTGACACGTACTTTGTCTGCCCGATATCACAAGGATGGTTCAGAAATTCTTGTATTTCAAGGCGAAAACAAACGGCCACGACGACTAACCCCCCGTGAGTGCGCACGCCTTATGGGATTCCCGGACACATTTCAAATACCAGTGAGTGATACACAAGCTTATCGCCAATTCGGCAATAGTGTAATCATGCCTGTCATGAAAGAAGTCGCCCGAATAATGGAGCCACACATCAGGTCACTTATCAAGCAGGAACAACAAGTTGCGACCTTGGCCACTATCTGATGGTTGACGTGGTCGACATTGCTACCCGTAGCCGGATGATGTCAGGGATACGCGGAAAAAACACAAAACCTGAAATTCTTGTCCGGAGTATGCTCCACCGCCAAGGCTTCAGGTTTCGTCTGCACGACAGAACATTACCAGGAAAACCTGACATTGTTTTCCCTCGTTATCATGCAGTTATCTTTGTTCATGGATGTTTTTGGCATGGACATGAATGCCGATTATTTAAATGGCCAGAAACCCGACCTGAATTCTGGCGTGAAAAAATCATGCGTAACCGTTACCTTGATCATAAGTCTCAAGAGGCATTGCTTACCAACGGATGGCGGGTGGGCATCGTTTGGGAATGCACCTTGCGTACAGGAAAAAGAAATCCCGTAATTATTGCACAGAGCCTCACACAATGGCTGCGGAGCAATGAACCATTTAAGGAAAACTGGGAATGAAAAAGGGCTACTTGTCCGAGTATTTCGAAGGTGTTGCAGCAAAGCGATTGACTGCTGTAGAGGCTGATGAGACTCGTTCCAATCAGCACGAGTACAATGCCACGAGAAGCATGCTTGAATTCATCGGCAGACCTACAGAAAGCAGCCGGCTAGCAACTCGGTTTCTATATCTTTCTGATGAAGATCCTGACCCTATTGTTGAAGACGCTTTTCTCACACTCTACGATAGTAGAAAAGGCCAGACTCACCGGTCTGCCGAGTTTCGGTTTTATTTCCCTACAACAACGGTTTCACTTAATGCCGCGGAGGGTGATTTGCTGGTATTAGCCAAAAAGCGCGATGGTGGATTGCTTGTGGTTATTGCTGAAAACGGTTCGAGCATATCAAGACAGATTGAATGGCTTTTCGGTTTTTCAGACCTTGCTCATCCTGGGTTTTCTGTCAAGAGCGAACTGGAAACAGAGCAGGACCGCGTTGCTTTTGCTTCGCGTTTCATATTGGAAAATATTGGTATTGCTGTAGAAGCTTCGTCCGAGACTTACCTGGAGGCAATGCTCACCAAATTTAACGGGAAGTTTCCAACAACAAGGGAATTTTCGAACTATGCTCGGTCAACACTCCAAGATATTAATGCACAGGATGACCAAGATGGTGTGTTAATGGCATGGATGGAACGGGAAGAGATTTTGTTCCGAACCCTTGAACGATATCTTATTTCTGACCGTATTTCTCAGGGGTTTACTGGTAATTCATCGGCAGAAATGGATGTAGAAGGTTTTATATCTTTTTCCCTGTCGGTCCATAACCGGAGAAAAAGTCGCGTTGGTCTTGCACTTGAAAACCACCTCGAACAGTTATTTCGCGAATGCGATATTCAATACACCCGGGGAGCGGTAACCGAAAATAAAACCAAACCGGATTTTATTTTCCCGAGTATCACGGCTTACCGGAACGCTGCATATGATCCATTAAAGTTGACAATGCTTGGCGTAAAGTCAACTTGTAAAGACAGATGGAGGCAAGTGCTTCCTGAGGCCAACCGTATTAACGAAAAACATCTGCTAACACTTGAGGCAGCAATCAGTACGAATCAAACTACTGAAATGGCTGCTCATGGCCTGCAACTTGTTTTACCACGAGGGCTTCACGAAACCTATACTACCAGCCAACAAGCATGGCTTATGGGCATTGCCGATTTCACCAGTCTTGTCCGCGAAAGACAAGATTAAACATTAGCCGCTAACTAAATGAGACTCTCCAGAATACATTCTGGGCCCGTGCTGGACTTCTACACACCGGATTTCACAACCGCACTTGAGCTGCCGCTTGCTGGTTCACCCGTCTCCGCCGGCTTTCCTTCGCCTGCTGAAGACTATATCGAGATGGCTCTTGACCTGAACAAAGAGCTTATCAAGCACCCTGAAGCCACTTTTTATGCCCGAGTGAAAGGGCACTCCATGATTGATGCTGGCATTGAAGATGGTGATCTGCTGGTTATCGACAAGGCGCTTGATCAGAAAGACGGTGATATTGCTGTCTGCTTTATTGACGGCGAGTTTACACTGAAGCGCCTGGCTTTGAAGGAAGATTGCATCTACCTCATACCCGCCAATACCGAATACAAGCCAATCAAAATTACCGAGGATAATGATTTTGTGATTTGGGGTATGTTAGCCTATGTTATCCATAAGCCGAGATAACCACGGCTGGAGACCACCCACCATGTTTGCCCTTGTCGACTGCAATAATTTTTACGCTTCATGCGAGCGCACCTTCAGGCCAGAGCTGCGCCTCTGCCCGGTCGTTGTTCTCTCCAACAACGATGGTTGCATCATTGCCCGCTCGGAAGAAGCCAAAGCGCTCGGCATCCAGATGGGTACACCTGAATTCAAGTGCCGCGATTTGCTCAAGAAGCATGATGTTGCCGTGTTCTCATCCAATTATGCCCTGTACGGCGATATGTCCTCAAGGGTGATGCGGCTTCTTGGAAAACTTGCGCCTGAGATTGAAGTCTATTCTATTGATGAGGCTTTTCTTGATATGACGAGCTTCACGCGCTTCAACCTGGCAGACTACGCCCAGCATATCCGAAAAACCGTCCGTCTGCATACCGGCATTCCGGTCTGCGTCGGTATTGCACCGACAAAAACACTTGCCAAGATTGCCAACCGTATAGCGAAAAAGAATCCGGAGTATCAGGGAGTCTGTGTACTCTCCACAGCTGAAGAGATTCAGGCTGCACTCAATCGCACCAAGGTTGAGGATATTTGGGGTATCGGGCGGCAGTGGAGCAAGCTACTGCAGGCAAAAAGGATTGAGACCGCCGCTGACATGGCCGAAGCTTCAGCGCCTTGGATACGCAAGAACCTGCATATTGTCGGCGCCAGAATTCAGGCCGAACTGCAGGGCAAGTCATGCCTTGAAATGGAGCTTGTAAGGCCCGCAAAGCAAAGCATCTGCACCTCGCGCTCATTTGGCCGCAGCGTAAGCACGCTGGTAGAGCTACAGCAGGCTGTTGCAACATTTGCCGGCAAATGCGCAGTCAAGCTTCGCAAGGAGAATTCGATTGCCTCAATGCTGACAGTTTTCATTGCCACCAGCCCGTTCGATGATTCAGGCAATCGATATTGGGGAACCCGCACAGCTGCACTGCCGCATTCTACAAATGATTCAAGAACCATTCTCAGAGCTGCAGATAAGATTCTTGACGGGATATTTCGTGATGGAAAGGCCTACAAAAAAGCGGGAGTTATTGTCAGCGGACTTGTGCCTAAAGGCTCAGGCAGCAAAACGCTTTCACTTTTTCCGGAAGAAGAGCCTGTGCAGAATGAGCGTGATGCCCGTCTTATGCAGGCCATGGATGCCATCAACAAGCGATATGGCAGAGGCACTGTGCATCTTGCTGCTGAAAACTCTGACGCATGGAAGCCGAATCAGGAGCGGCTTTCGTCGTGTTACACCACGCTGTGGAACGATATTATTGAGGTGAAGGTGTGAATTTTGTATGGTATTAAAGAGGTATGAGAAATTCTAACTCGCCCCCCCGCCCATTCCCACCATTTCTAAAGCAAATTCATACTCTTTATCAAACGGTAGCTGCAGTTGTTCCAGGTACTCAGGGAATGCTTTTGCCCAGCTCACATAGTAGTAAGCCAGCACCTGGTAACCGGTGAAGCTTTTGCCTGCAATCAACGGCACCGTATAGCCTTCAGCATCCGGGCTGATGCCGTCCCCGCAAAGCAGGCCTATCTGCATTGCAATGGCGTTAATCTCAGAGCCGCTTAGCTTCTCGAAGTAATGCAGCGCTTCAACCATGAACCGAGTCACTGCCATATTGATATCTTTGCCCTCGTGCGCCTCAGTGAAAACCTGCATCTTCTTGTCTGCAAGAATTTCTGCCGGATGTTCAGCATCACTGCCGGACAAGTCAACCTTAGCATCTGCGCACAGGCGCTCTATCAAGTCGCGATGCTGCCGGAAACCTGACTCTTCAACAAGCGAGAAATAGTTCTGCAGATAAAGCTGCTTTGCAAAACTCTGCAGTAGCTTGTATTCATCACCAGGCGTGTGCATGGTGCGGCACTCCTCATATTCGTGATAGAACTTTTCTGCCTGCTCTTTTTCTGTCTTGGTTGGATTGTGTTCGTCTATAAGGTTCACCCCGTAACGCTTCATGAATTGAAGGGCATTGACAAGATTGAAGGTCTTTGATTTCGAAAGGATTCCGGGTGGCGCAATGGTCAGGATGTTTTCGTCAGTCGTCGCATGTATTCCTTCCTGTATGAGGCCCAGCAGCGAAACGAACTGGTACGGCATGAGATCCGGGTGGTTCTGAAAAAGATAATCCTCTATAAAGAGATCAATCGGCGTGTTGAAAATCTGGTTGTTCAGCCCTACAAATAATTTGGTGTAATACTCCCTGATGACTTCATCATCGTACCCCTTTTTGCTCATCTTCTTCGCGTCCTTATCAAGAGCGAGCAGGAATTTCTGCTTGTTTTCATCGTAGCTGACAAAGAGCTTGTTCTTGCCTGCCTGACGTGCCTGTGCAGCCAAGAACAGGTGCGTAAGCTCATGCATAATAAGATGATGAACCGCCGGGTACTCCGGATTGTATTTGACGAGGTGATAAGACCGGTTGTGGGTTTCAGCAAACTCGATCTTGGCGGCTGTCTTTAATGTAGTATCCCCTTCGATAACTATTTTCTTGCCGCACTCCTCCTCAAGCCTGGCAGCAAATGCATTGACAATATCTCCACCAACCTCAACATCAATTATCTCATTCGCCGCCTTCGTGGCAGTCTGAAGCGATTGCTGATAGAGCAAATCCTTCCTTGGGTTCTTGAACAGCGCAACAACTGCTAACTGAAAAGCTTCTTTATCATTATGCTCTGCTTCTGCAAGCTTCGCATAAGCGTAATACATGTTCGGATACGCGGGATTGATCTCAAAGGCCCTGTCAAGGTATTGCCGTGCTACTTCCGGTTTCCCGTTCTGGATCAGGTTGATGGCGACAAGAGTCAGTGTAACATAATTATCAGGCTTGTGCTGCACTGCGCATGCATAGTAGTTCATGGCAGCATCGATATCATGCTGATAGCGGGCAAGAATGTTGCCTGTCATGATAAGCGCCCACTCATTTTTGGGATCCCAGCGTAAGGCATCAATGAGGCTGTTGATGGCATCATCCTGCTCGCCCTCTTCTGAATGGATTTGCCCAAGCACCCGGTGATACTCTGAAATCTGAGGAGCTTCCTTGATGAGTTGCGAAATCTGCTTTTTGGCCTCGTCAAAACGGCGGTCATCACAAAGGTCAAGCACTTTACGGTACCGGCTGTTGTGCTGCTCAATCAGCTCGCCTTCAATGTTGATATCGACAATGCCATGAATAATCGTAATCCCTGGCTTGAATGGCCCTACCGTGTAAAACTTCTCGATCTCCTCTCTCAGCACATCAATATTGTTACCGGCTTCTTTTGCCTTTGGAAAAAGTTCGAACAAGAAGTCGTTTATCGGATGGATAATGTGCATACAATGGGTTTTACAAGTCAGGAAACCAGATAGTTGCTTAAGATAGTCAACCTCATACACCTGCACAATCTTTCGGGCATTCTATCACTGCGTCTCTGTTTGCCCAGCTTTATAGCGCTTGGTCTTTTCGCTGCAAACAATGAAGTCCTTTTCTTTCAGCTCGCCAGTAAACACAATCAGGTGGGTATGATGGGCATATTTCCAGATACTCACCTGATACTTTTGAAATGATGAGAGGATGTCCTGCACTCTTTTGCATGCATTCCTCAGCCTCTTCGATTGTGGCTACTCTTGCATGTCCGTAGGCAACCATTTCAACAGCGAGTTCATCGAGAAAAACTGACTCTGAAAAAACAGTTCCCGGGCGAAGAACTCTGCAAACTCTTTCGCCTATTGCTATAGATTTGGCGGTTCGGATGTATTCTCCTGCCTGATTGAATGACAGAATAAGAGGTTCAAATTCGTTGATGTTTTTGTGCAGGCGTTGACCTTTTTCATCCTGAGTTAGCGGTCCCTCAGTGGAATCAAAATAGTGTAGTGCTTTCCTTATGTTTTCGAGTATGACGCATCCGGTATAATCCGCAATGGTTCCCATAATGTCTCAGGTGGGTTGCTGTTATATTTTTTGTAATATTTATTTACGAAAGTTTACCCAGTAACGGCAAACCATTTCACTCTATGTGCGGTCGATTCGTCTTCTTTGAACTCAAAGATTTCATCAATCAGCTCCACCAGTACGAGCTCCCTTTTGTCGAGGCAGAGGAGATAGACTTTTCAGCAAACTACAACATTGCGCCCGATACCGATATTGTAGCTCTCTTGGGAGACAAGAGCAAGTATACTCTCACGTTGGCCCACTGGGGTGTTATCCCGCACTGGGTAAAGGCAATGCCGAAAGTCAGGCCAATCAATGCACGTGCTGAAACCCTTGCCATAAAGCCATACTTTCGCCACATGGTGCACAGGACGCACTGCATTATCCCTGCAAGTGGCTTCTATGAATGGAAGCAAACCGGCCAGAGCAAAAAGCAGCCATACTACATTCACCGGGCTGATGGTAAACCCATGGCTTTCGCAGGATTGTGGGACATCTGGAAGGAGGAGGCTAGTACAGCACCCGTTGTGTCGTGCACCATTATTACCACCGATGCCAACCGCGAAATGAAATTCGTTCATGATCGAATGCCGGTTATCCTCGAACCAGAACACTGGAAAAAGTGGCTCGATGCCAGCAAGCCAGGGGCAGGAGAATTGCTGCAACCAGCCAAAGACGGCGCACTTGCTATTTATCCGGTCTCACAGAAAGTCAACAACCCAAAGAACAGCCAGCACGACTGCATTGACCCCTTTGGAAAAACCAATGAAAGCGATGAGCTGTTCAGCTAGCAATGGGTAGGATAAAACGCTACCGACTCATACTCGCTGTCAGTGTCCTCAGATTTTCCTATGTCCAGTTTCAGTTTTCAGGCTGTCAGTCACCGCACTCTTGAAATCTCTTGATATCTTGAATGTCGGCACATCTTTTTCAGCCACCATCACCTGTTCACCGGTTCTCGGGTTGCGGGCCTTGCGCAGGTTCTTGTGGCGGATATTGAAGGAACCAAAGCCTCTGATCTCAATGCGATTCCTTGTTTTCAGCGAATCGATGATGCTTTCAAAGAGGCAATTAACAGTAGACTCAGTTTCCATAATAGTCCGGCCGGTTTTCTCGGCAACTGTACTAATCAGATCGGCTTTTGTCGTTGTGGTTCCCATAGTGTTATGTCCTTCATGGTTATGTTGATTTTCCCGTACTCAATATCAGGCAACAGCCAGTTTGTTCAGATAGGTCTTGATAGAATCCTGCAGGCCAATTCCCAGTTTTTTGTGCATCCTGTATCGTATGCTTTCCATCCCTCTTGGGGTGATATTGGAAAAACGGGCAATTTCCACTGTATCATAGTTCAACTTGATAAAGATGCAAACCCTCAGCTCACGCGAGTTCAGTCCGTGGTGTTTTTTCTCCAGCTTTAATAAAAATGCAGCATCGTTTTCAGTCAGTTCAATACCAATGCGTTTGGAAGCAGTTTCAATTGCTATCAGGCGCAGGCAGGCATCAGTCATTTGCCTCTTCACCATAGGATCAATGTCAAGCGCGTGAATCTGGTCAAGCAAGTTGCGCAAGCTAGTCCCATTATTGCTTTGGTTTACAGCAGCGACTCTTGCAAGATCATTCTCATTGTTCTCTATGGTTTCTTTAAGATCAACAATCTTTTTTTCAAGCTCAATCGGTGTCTGCTCAAGCGTTGATGTTTTTTTCCGTGTGGCTACTGCTGGCATGATTATTTCTCGTTTATCGATGAGGGATAACCGTAACAATTGAACACTCTGTTTAAAGTAATAATACAGAATTGTATGGCGATATACCAAGTATATTTCGTCGGCCACTTATCAGAAAAACGGGATAAAGAGTGGGTACCTTATGCTCTGTATGCTATTATTTCCCGGCTCATGAGCTACCACCCATCTCTTCTCTTTAGTCAGCAAATGGATTGGTGACATTGTCTGCAGGTTTGATACTGATTTTGTCTGGCAAGTCACCTTCTTTCATACTGGCCATAATATCATTGAACAGTGTCTGCAGGATTGCAGCATTAGCAATTCCTTCCTTGTCTCGAGTGATGTCAATACTTCCGTATATGGTAATGCGATCCTCACGGTTTTCGACGGTCAGATCTCCTATGCTTAACGAGTCTGTTTCATTGGCAAATGGGGCGATCTTCATTGCATTCTTTTTCATGGTGCATTTTTTTGTTTAGCGTTCATATGGTCTGTTCGATCAGCTCGCCGAAACTATCACATCTACTCAATGATTATTGATACTGAATTGTTTTTCCGTCAAATAGATGTGACTTGCTCATTATTGTATCAATAATTCGATCTGGAACGATAAGGTTTTGGCTTGGGTAGCTCGAGTTGCAGCTGTTTGGCTGAAGCGGATAGTTTCGGGAAAAAGTTGATGCCAGCCAGTTTCTCCAATTCGCTGATGCTCAGTATCTGCAATTCATCACTGTCTTCATTTTTAACGTAGTATGCCGCACCCCTGTTCTTTTTGGGGTCAAAGACCAATTTGTAAACATGTGTTGGTACTAAAACCCTGCCATTCAGTCGAGTAATATTAGCTCCCTGGTAGAGCGGTCCCGTGATGACATAGAGTTCTCCGGTATTGAGTACAAGAGTTCTTAATGAAGATTCAATACCTTCCCATAGAATCGTGTTCAGCTTGTGATTCTGGGGTATCATGTTGGCCAGAGTGAAGCATTGCTGCCGTGCGCTTCTGTTTGGCATATCTGCACTTGGCGCCATGTGCCCGCGGTCAAATCCAGATCGTACATAATCCGTCAATTCAGCCCGTTCATCGGCTGGCAGGTTATCTTCATGATGAAAGGCTGCACGCCCTTTCAATTCCCGTGCATTCTCAATGCTTTCTCTGGTAAGATGTTCAGCAGACCAGATGGGAGTTCGGGAGATACCGGAGTGCATGACCGCAAAGTTTTCGTAGCATAATTCACGGGCCTTTGCTTTAAGAGAGGCTTTTTGAATATCCGGAGCAACTCCGTTCAAATACTGCGCAGGGCACGCTGTTGTTGCAGCAGATACGGTCTGAGCGGTAGATGCAATCAAAAACATGAGGAGGATAACTATCCATGAGCTCCTCTTATGCGTGCATTTTTTCATGTAAGGTTTTGTTTTGTTATTGGATTAGCTCCTTTTCAGCCAATGTGCTGCAGCAGGAGGCCTCTGCAAGATCTGAAATGAAAGAACGGCGAAGAACTGCTTTTTCATGGAGGCAAAAAAATGCTCAATTGCGGCAAGTGGGTTTGACGTAATATGCGAAAAATAAGCCAGTTAGCCTACCAAATAATTTGGAACAGCGGGTATAATCTGAGCTCAAATCAAGTGAGTATTTTGTAGTCGTGGCGAGCGGCCCATAGCGTCCTGCTTGCTCCAAGCTGATGCTTTCCGCCAGCACGGCACTCTGTGCCTAAGAGCTGTTTGTGCATTTTTTGTATCGGGCTTGGCGGTGTGTCAGCAAAGTCAAAGCAAGCTGATTTCAGAATCAAAAATGAGATCATTAGATTGCAAAAAAAGGAGCGCAGGGATATGACCAAGAGAAAAGATACCAGTAGGAAATCTTTTGAGTATCCGATAATAGAAGAAGGGCTAATCTTGAACGGGGGGCAGGACGAGGAAAGCCCGGAATATGGCGTGCCGAAACCACCGGCAACTATACCGCCCGAACAAGACTTGCAGAAGAAAAAACCCGGTAGCTCGGAGCCTCAAAAGTAACCTCTTGTTTGCTTTGCGTCGGTAAGGGCTTGTAATAAAAAAGCGGGGCAGGGAAGACCGTAGCCTTTCCCACGAACTGGCCAGCATTACCTGCACTCGTTCACCCGCAAAAGAATTAGACAAAATAAATACATAAAACCAGCCCACCCCTCCTCTTCGCTCTGTGCAGCGCTGCAGTTCTTCGCTTTTCCCGCAAGAGCCTGCATTCGCAGCCGGTTGCTTCCATGGATTCCATCAACCAACGCTATGGGAGCGGGTATATTCGGACTGCGTTAGAAAACCGGGACTCATGGAAACTAAATCAGGCAAAGCTCTCACCTCCTTACCCTACACGATGGAGCGATATCATTTCCGTCAGAAGTTCAAACAATATTGTGGTATTGTATTTATGTGTTAATGAATACAATACCACAATCCATAACACACAGAGCTATCTGTGGGGGATTCGGGGGAGATACATTCCTTATCACCATGCGCCACATCTGGTTATAACTCCGTTACGTAAACAGCCCAGTCAATCATACCCGGTTTACCGGATTGAATCCGACCGTCAAAGCACGCACCGGCTTAGAGGCAGCGTTGCTGAACCTGTTTCATGAAATCAAGGGAACAGAAAGAAGTCTCATCATTGGCATTGCGTCGCAAATTATCGCATGAAGTTGATTTATGTTCAGTATTTTTGTAAGTTCAAATTAAATGAACATGAAATATATTGAACATAAATATGCCGGAGACAACACAGAAATCCTTCGGCAGGCTATGGAGGCCCTGAATACAATCGCTCCACTGGAATGCGCGATTGAACCGGCTCACGTCCTTCATAACGAGGGACAATACTACCTTGTGAAGGGAAAAGTTTTCGGAAAAGAATTTGTTTGGTGCGTCGAAGTTAAAAAAAATCTCACCAAAACAGGCGAGATCCAGGTTCTCCTCAACATGGACAAGATGCAGCATCCATTTTTCTTGGCTACAAGATACATTCCCCCGGAGGCAGCGACAAGATTACGCAACGCTGGCATCCAGTTCATCGACACGGTCGGAAACGCCTTTGTCAATCAACCGCCACTGTTGATTGTTGTTCAAGGAAATAAACCAGAAAAGGGAGAAACCGCCCTTACAACAGCTCGTATCTTCAGAGGAGTCGGATTGAAGATCGTTTATCTCTTTTTGTGCCAACCAGAACTCGTCGAGAGGACGTATCGCGATTTGGCCGAGATGACGAATGTCGCCTTGGGGACAGTGAAAAGCACCATGACCGAACTGATCCAGAAAGGCTTTGTCTTCGATATGGGCAAAAAAGGAAAAAAGCTTCAGGACAACAAGAAGCTCTTTGAGCGCTGGATTGCAGCATATCCCGACTACTTAAAACCTAAACTGTTAATAGGACGATTCAGGGGTGATGGGGACTGGTGGAAGGATATCCCACTGGATCCCACCCTCGCACAGTGGGGAGGAGAAATTGCCGCAGCAAAACTAACAGGATACTTAAAACCGGACACGGTAACGTTGTATGCGGATAAGCATCGTTTCGGAGAACTGGTGATCGCCAATAAACTAAAAAAGGATCCGAAGGGTAATATAGAGATTCTTGAGCGGTTCTGGCCACTGGAGAATGTCGTTGATGAAGGCGATACGGTGCATCCGATCCTGATCTACGCTGACCTTGTCGCCATAGGCGACCAACGAACCATGGAAACCGCACGGATAATATATGAGCAACATATCGATCAATATTTCAGGCAGGATTGACCCTGAGCAAGTATCTGTTCTCAGGAACATCAATGATGTTGCCAAAGAACTCAACATAAATTTTTTCGTAGTTGGGGCGTTTGCTCGCGACGTGGTCTTTGAACATATCCATCAGATATCCGCTCCTCGAATGACGGAAGACATCGATATTGGCATTGAGGTGGCAAGCTGGGAAGAATTCAAACGCTTGACTGACAACCTGATTGAGCGCGGGCATTTCTCCCCGACAAATTTACCGCACCGATTCAGTGCCAGTTCATATCCCACCCTTATAGATATCGTGCCATACGGAGGGATTAGCGACGAGACAAAGCGAATCAGTTGGCCTCCAAACCATGACATGATTATGAGTATCCTCGGGTTTGAAGAAGCGTATCAATCAGCATTGAACGTACGTTTAAGCAACGAGCCGCCTGTGGAGATTCTGGTTCCTTCGGTACCGGCACTGGCACTTCTGAAGATTATCTCTTGGGACGACGCATATCCAAGACGCGAGCGTGACGCTCTTGATCTGCTCTTCATTCTTGAAAAATACGAAGCAACTGATATTCTGAATAAACTGTACAAATCCCATGTACCTTTGCTCACCGAGGAAGAATTTGACACCCAGCTTGCTTCCGTTCGACTACTCGGACGGGAAATAGCGCAGTTGAGCAACATGGAGACGGTTAAAACGATAGAGAAAATTCTGAACCGTGAAACCGACGAAGACCAAGAGTTAAGAATGCTCGCCAATATGGTCAAAGGTGTTTCATTTCAGAGCACCAAGTTTGAGCATGCTCTGCAGCTACTAAAAAAGCTCTTGCAAGGAATTCGAGATGAAATGACAAGGGAGTGAGACCACATCAAGGCATAGCAAATAATCGGCCTTCAGCTTTATCAATAACCATAACAGGCCGTGACCATTTCCTTAACGGTTTTTAAATCCGTTGTCTGAAGCGACCCCTATTATATCTTCTTCAGCGTATCACGCTAAAGCTTTTTACAAGCAAGGGCGGTGCCTTTGCCATGACAAGCACTGCCATATACAGGAAAACGGCTGCTTGTGGAAAACGTCTGTTTTACTCCTTTTACCTTCGGGCATGCTGGCTCCATTACGCGCTACTTGTGCCCCACAACTCCTCTGCTTCTTTCCCATAGCTTTCCCAGTACGTAAACAGCCCAGTCAATCATACCCGGTGTACCGGATGGAATCCGACAGTCAAACCATATAGGCCAGTTTGACGGCGGGTCTATCGTAAGTCATACCGCTTCTCGTACAGCAAGTCGTAAGGTAAGCTGCGGGTGCATGACCGCTCCGGGTCATGTTGAAGGGATATTGTCAATGGTTCGTCCTTTTTTTCCTTTTGGTACTGCAAGTCGTTGCCCTTCTCAATTTCTGTTCCTGCTCTTGTGATCTCATGTGGTGTGGAAAAAATGGCTTGGTAGTTCTAACTGGCATACCAGGCTGCTTCCGGTTTCTCCCACCCGCTTTCGCTAGGGCGGATAACCGGTTCAGGGCAGCCCGGCGTTCAGGTCATGCAGTCATACCGTCCTCGCTTGTCCCCTGTTGCTGTAGTGCACGTTCGCATTGCATCAATTACAAACTTAAGGAGAATGATATGTCAGTTACAGTCTATGAAATCATCACAGATCAGATTATAGCACAGCTTGAAAAGGGTGTTGCACCCTGGCGTAAGCCCTGGACAGTTGGTTTACCAAAGAATCTCGTTTCCGGTAAGGTCTACCGGGGGATCAACCTCTTTCTACTCTCCATGGCAGGGAGTGAATATTTTGTAACAAGAAAACAGGCTGAATCACTCGGTGGCAAAATTCGGTGCAAAGGATTGCCTGTCGTGTTCTGGAAGATGCGGGAGTGGGAAAACCTGAAAACCGGCGAGAAAGAACAGATCCCATTTCTTCGGTATTACCGAGTCTATCCGGTAACTGGAGTTGAAGGATTGGTCGAGCCGTCATCCGGTAAGGAGATCAACACCTCAATCGAAACAGCCGAGACAATAATCAGGGAGATGCCGAATCGGCCGGTGATCAACTATGGAGGGAATAAGGCTAGCTATTCTCCTTCAAAAGATGAAGTAAAGATGCCGGAGTTACAGAGTTTTATGGATAGCTCTCATTTTTTTCACACATCGTTTCATGAATTATCACACTCCACTGGACACGAATCTCGCCTGAACAGGCCAGGAGTAACCAATAACTGGGAATTCGGCTCTCACGAGTACTCCGATGAAGAGCTTGTTGCCGAAATGACCGCTTCGTTCCTCTCCGGAATTGCAGGCATCGAGCAAAACATACTGGAGAATTCGGCGTCATATCTCAACGCCTGGCTTACCAGAATAAAAGCCGATCCAAAATTGATCGTACAAATCGGATCAAGAGCCCAGAAGGCAGCCGATTACATTCTTGGCTACCATAACGAATCCCCCGGTTAGGGCGGGGGTTTTGATTTATTTGTGTATCGGTGCAGGAAAACAATTCAGAAACCTGCACTGGATACACATGGTTTTTTTCGAGATCAGCATGTCGGTAAGTATACTCATATCTGTAATTCGTACTGTAAACAACGAGTAAGAAGCCAAGTCAGTCATAGCCGGTGTACCGGTATTGAATCCGCCAGTCAGGCCATTTATTCCAGCCTGCCTGCGGGTCTATCGTATATCATACCCTGTGTACCGGACAGCAAAGCCGGCCATCAGTCCATTGACGCCAGCCAGAGGGCCGGAAGACCGTAAAAAGAGCTTCACCAGCGACTGCCCTTGTTTCCCTTTACTGGTCGGTTGTCATGTTTTTTGCCGGGTCAAGATGGGAGCAAAAAAAGTCACGCCAACCACCTGATTCATTCCACTTCATTCAGTACAGTGCTTAAGAAAAACGGCTGCAGTACAGCCTCAGAAGCATGGTGCTAAACTGCCGGAAAATACCGGATCAGTTCACCACTCCCCTCCCCTGTCACGCCTTCCTGTAAGGTGGCTTACAAGAGTTGCTGTCATAGCCGGCCAAGGCCGGGACAAAAGAAATCGATCCACCCCGGAGGGGACGGCAAGGATAGGTCAGTTTGCCTGTTTTGTGCAAGGGCCGTTCGCTTCCGCTCTTCGTTTGTGCAGCTCTCTGTTCTCCCCTGCGCAAAAAGTTTGCCTGCCCGCGGTTCAGCCTCTGTCCCCCCGGGGAATGACTTGAAAGACAAACTTCTTGCAACCAAATATGTTTACCGCCATGTCACAGACTCTTACTCTCCCGCTCTTTACTACAGAAGTAACAACAGTTGCTATTCCACGCTATCACATTAAACTAGTTAAGGAATCCGAGATTTATTATGAGCAGAAAAAAATCAATGGCGCAAAAATGGTGTATGACTTTCTTCTGGCAATTGGACTGCACGAAAAAGCAGGAGAAGAGTTTCATTCCTTTTACCTAAACACAAAAAATCAGATTATCGGCATGGAGATGATCAGTAAAGGTACACTGAATGCTTCATTAGTCCATCCCAGAGAAGTTTTCAAAGGGGCACTTCTGGCAAACGCAAACGCTCTGATTTTGGCACATAACCATCCCTCAGGAGATGTTGAACCAAGCGAAGCTGACAAAAAAGTAACAGCAATGCTTGTAGAGGCAGGCAAACTTCTGGACGTGAAAATATTGGATCACGTTATTATCGGCAGCAAGGGAGGGTTTTTCAGTTTTAATGAATCCTCGATGATCAATTGATAAAAAATCGGGCCCGGCTTGGCCGGGCCTTTTCCTTTTTTGCGAGTGAATGGAGGCAAGACCAGAATAACTACGGTGATAGTGTTAATCAGGTAGATCAACTTTCGAAAGGTAAGAGTTCGTGGAAACTGGTTGATAAAAAACACAAAGTTTCATTCATTCATTACTACAATACCACATATTGTATAACATACGATATAGATATCTTACAATATAGATCAGGAGAGCATCAATAATAATACGTTTTAATAAAAGACGTTATCAATTATAGCTAAGGAGTACTTCCATAAATCCCAAGCCATTGAAAAGCGTTTTTCTGAACAGCGCAAGCGTTACCATATGCAGCAATGCATTCTGTTCTTCATCCCGTAGAAAGCACTCTTCCATCAATAAAAGAAGCCGCGAGGTCGTTGGATGAACATGCCAACCTCCGGCAATCAAAACCTGGATATCACGGTATCGACTGGCATTTTCCCAGTCAACTCCACGTAAAATGATAACATGAAGTCTTTTGTCAATAACAAACCCCGTTTCCTGAAGTGCCAGGGTACTACCTTCGCTTCGATCCGGATGCTGGCATCGGTATACTCGATATCAATTGCACTAAGAATCATGGGGCTTTCAAGTGGTCGTCACTTATCGATGCACTGTTTCAGGGCATCAATCTCGAAAAGCATAGCGTTATAGTCTTTCTTATTCCTTTTTTTTGAACAGGAAGATATCCCCATATGGTAATTTCAGGACTCCCCCACTCCCCTGCTAACCCGTACGATGCAATATATTTTGCAGAAGAGCACATCCTATAACTTTGGTAGACATTTCCCATGACCTTGTTTTGATAACAAGAAAACAAGGGATTCCAATTGCGTTACTCCCTAGGAGTCAATAGACGATGGTCGAATACCGGACAGACTTTTTCATGAGTTTATTAAAGCTATCCTCAATGATATCAAATGGTTATAAAAGATTGTTTACATGCATACAATCTATATCTACGTATATCAGCATATACCACAATATATATTGATAGAATTTAATTACCCTCTTTACGAGAATTGAAGGTACTGAAAAGTAGACCTGCGAGCTGAATCGCCACTCCCCTTCTTCCTGGCTATCCGGAAATAATATCAAAAATATTGTTAGCAATATATATTGCCGTATTTGCGGTACTACTGAACCAGTTGTCGAACATGACGCCAAGCATAAGGCAATACCGCCTTAGCTATGAATTATTGCTATATATTATTTCTTCAATCATTACCACAATACTACACTCCATCATTCTTACATAACATACATCTATATTGTCTTCATTCCCGAATATCCCCAGCAGGCCATTCGCCCTGACTAACCAGCTGAGAAGGGGAGTGAGGGCACAGCAACCCAAGCTCTTGTCTCAGCGGTAAAGCGCCCATCTTCTCCTGCAGGACTGGACACAAGAAGGCAATCTGTATTGTAAGATTGTAATATTGCTATATACAAGACATTCCGTAATAATGCCGTTCTGTACAAACATATTGTACGATATCTTTATAACCTAATTAATGTCTTGTAACATAGATTTATTGTCATTATGTTGTACTTATTACATATCTGCTTTCATTCATACAATCAATCTTTCATGCTACGATGAAAACCATAGCCTTGATATCCCAGAAAGGTGGTGCAGGGAAGACTACACTGGCACTCAACCTGGCCGTAGCTGCTGAGCTTCATGGGCATTCTTGTGTTGTTATTGATCTTGACCCTCAAGCAAGCGCAATGGGTTGGCAGGATACGCGAGAAAAAGAGACTCCCGTTGTGATCTCTGCGCAAGCAGTCCGAATCAGTGAAATCCTGCAAACCGCCAAAGAGCATGGCGCTGACATAGTCATTATTGATACCGCTCCACACTCGGATTCAGCAGCTCTACAGGCAGCGAGAGCAGCGGATTTGGTGATTATCCCATGCAAGCCGTCTATCCTTGATCTGCGAGCTATTGCAACCTCTGTTGACATCGCATCAATGGCAAAGAAACCAGCGGTAGCTATCCTTAATTCTGTGCCACCAAGAGGGTCTCTGACCGAGGAAGCCCTTGAAGCCATAAGAAGTTACGGGCTTGAAATTATTCCTGAACATTTGGGCCAGAGGGCAGCATTCGTTCACTCTTTAACCGTCGGGCAGGCGGTGCTTGAATATGAACCTTCAGGGAAAGCTGCTCAGGAAATAGAAAGTATTTACAAGTGGATCTGCCGGTTTATCGGCATGAAATTAAAATCCTAAAAGGAGACCGTCATGGTAAAAAAACCAAGTCTTGCAGCAGCTTTGCGACAGTCATCAGAACCTCAAACGGAAACTGGTTCAACCAGGAAAAAGTCCGCGAATACTAATGAAGAAACAAAAGCTGCATCAGGTACACCATCAAACCGTATTGGAAAGAAATCTATTACCGGTTGGTTTGATGCTGATGTTTTGAAACAGCTAAAAATGATCGGTCTGGAAACCGATAAATCGATTCAACAAATGGTAGGGGAGGCTCTTAATGATTTTTTTGCAAAACACGGAAAATCACAAATCGCCCGATAAACCTGAACGTCTACCGGAATGATTAAAAAATGAATATTTCAGCTTGAATAGACCGCCATTCATAGAATGAACAGGCAATAATACAGATTGAAACTGGAGTAATCAGTAGAATACATTGAAAAATAATTACAGGACCAAGAACAGGGGAGTGGGGGAGTCACTGCTAAAATTGCTGATTGATAAATATTCTTTATCCTTCTATTATAAAAGAGGTTGTTACTCTAATACTCTTTTCTTGATCAGCTAAAAAGTGCCGTTCTTTTGCTTAGAATGAAATTTTAGGGATATTGTAAAAACAAATTTCAAGATGAGCAGCAGGATACATTTTGCTCTGCATTTGGTTCAGCAAGTTGGGTGCAAGCATCGGAAAAACATCGCTCTTGAGATGCTCCAGAAGAGTCATAGCACCCCAATGAAAGGATTATGAAATAGCAGTTCAATAACCATCAGATCCCTCATGATTTACAAAAATGGTTACCTGAACGAGTCAGATTTCTTTTAATCCGGAACAATTGACCCGGCAAATTGAAAACGATGGGAAACAACGACAAACTTGAAAGACTATTTGCTGAAGCTGTCTCAATAGAGGCAGAATCCGCTATAGATGCTGGTGCCCTTAGCTATATGGCCCGCTCAATGGTTATGGCTACTCTGCCGCACCGAAAAGTTGATGGCAATGAATTTGTCAGAAAAAATGGTGATTTCACCCTTTCATTGATGGCCCCATCGCATATAGGTCTGCCATACGGATCCATACCACGCCTTCTTGTGGCTTGGGTAACAACTGAAACCGTACGAACAAAAGAACGCGAGCTGGTGCTCGGAGAGACATTAAGCGAATTCATGCGTGCCCTTGATCTGGTTCCTACAGGCGGACGATGGGGAACAATCACAAGGCTGAAGGACCAGATGGCAAGACTTTTTTCGTCATCAGTTACCTGCAGTTACGCTGATGGTCGCAGATTTGCTTTACAATCTGTAAAAGTGGTTGATAAAGCCGCCCTTTGGTGGGATCCTAAAACACCAGAGCAATCGACACTCTGGCAATCAGTGATCGTGCTTGGTGAGCACTTTTTTAATGAAATCATGGAAAGCCCGGTTGCTGTTGATATGCGTGCGCTGAAAATCCTTAAGCAGTCTCCGATGGCACTAGATATCTACACGTTCCTCACTTATCGTATGAGCTACCTACGAAAATCAACTGTTATTCCATGGGAATCCTTACAAAACCAGCTTGGATCGGATTACGCAAAAACACCTGAAGGATTGCGAAACTTCAAGAAAAAATTCCTCCGGCAATTAGCAATGGTTCGTGTTGTCTATCCAGACGTCAATATAAGCCCAAGTGATAACGGCTTGTTGTTAAAGCCAAGCAAAACTCATGTCAAAATGCTGCCATAGAGGAACGCATAATCGGTACCACGTAGAGTACGACATACCCTGCTTTTTTTGCCTGTATACATATCGCTTTTGCATCACATCTTTCCTCGATATTCTCTCTGCACTATATCGGCTGACTGCAAACCATACCCTTTCAGGTACTCAATTTTTCTACGCATAAACGGAACCGGCAATAACAGAAAAAACCCCGGTGAAAAGGCCAGCTTTACTGGTGTTTGAGCTGCTTTCTTACGCATAAATGGAACCGGAATAATGGATGAGACCGCTAAACAGACACAGCGATACAACCAGCATCCTTAGGACTCTCTGAAAAACACAAACAACCCGGAGAGCTGCCGGATGAGAGGGCGATCTCACGCATAAACGGAACCGCTGTTTCAAATCAGGATGAATGAAAAATATTTCTTTTTACCCTTCAAACTGCAAAATCCGAATAAACATAAAGGGAACACTCCGGACATGATGCAAAATGCTTTGTGTTTAAGAGCATTGACACATAAAAAGAACCTTAGCAGACTCTCAAAATCACTATCAATGCACCATATCAGAGGAAATGTCAGTGTAGAATGACGGTACAGGCTATGAAAATATACCGCCTGGCAGGGACGCTCTTACTACCACCATTTATAAAGAATTTGTACGCATAAACGGAACCGATGATTGACAAAAGGCATTGCTTTCGAGGCAAGAATATTAGCAATTCCGTACCGAACAAAATCTTTACTGAAAGATAACCGGCACGCATAAGCGGAACCGCTACGCCACTTGGAAGTATCTGTTTTGAATGGATATTTGATTGAAAGTTGGTTGACATAAATACGCAAGGATAAACAACAGAAGTGATAGAAAAAAAACAACTTCCAGATTAGTTTACACTTGTCAAATCAAGAAACGTTTTCACGCATAACCGGTACCGCAAAAATCAACTTACCTGCAAAAAAGGGTCGTTCGACAAGATTTCTGATAGTTAAAAAGTTGATCCGTGGACTTGTGATTGCGCATAAATGGAACCGCTTTTTTGGGTAGCAATTGATTGTGTTTTAAAGTCAGAACTGAGAGTAAATATCTGCTGCCGAAGCTTGTCAAAACCTTGTTTTCTGGAAGAAATAGGGCAATTCGGGACGCCACTGTCTTAAGGACAAAGCTACGCATAAACGGAACCGCATAAAACGGACAGCTAATTATAGTTTATCTATCTATTTTTTAGTACTTTATGATAAGAATGACAGTAAGAAATAATCTATCAATCTAAAGCCTTTTTGATACGATGAGAATCACCAGGAAACACACTGTCCATCACGCATAAACGGAACCGGAGAAAAAATCAAGAATTTATGACTACAAAAGAATCCTAGTGTAACAAAAATGTTGATAACTATGTTGATAACTAGACTTGTCCACGCATAAAGGGAACCGGATTTTGAACTGATTTACGCATTAACGGAACCAGAACAGCGCATAACGGGAACCGGTATTACGCATAAACGGAACCGGCAAAGCCTTTTACAGCCTTTGATAGCAACCCTCTTCAGCCTCTACCTGTATTCTCCTGTATGTACCTATATTTATAAGACCTGTAGTAAGAGTCTGAAAAATGTTGATAACTCTTACTCAGTGGAATAGGATCGAGATGCTGTTTTAATATTTTTGCATGAAAAGGAGCACACAAAACTTTCTTTCAGATGGACCATGTCATTTTAAAGATTGATTTCACCTCATTCCAAAGGTTTGAAATACAAGAAAAGAAAACGGCTTCGCCGTTTGTAGTTTAAGGGTGAAGATTTCCTGGCCATTCATAAAGATCAGTAAATGATAAATCTTCATAAACAGGCATAGAATCAATTCTAATTGATTTTCTCACCCTCCGACACCTTTCGATGATCTTTTTTGCTTAGAAAGGCCATTACCAGCTTCTTTTGGCACATATCAGCCTGTTATCGTTGTTAAAAAGTGTAAGAAAACCATTCTGCTCCAGGAATAATCCTGTCTGGAAAAAAACCTCAATGCTGCGACTTCGTTTCTTCATTTGCATCAAAAATCCATTCTGGTTGCGGTAACATATTGCATGTTGTAGGTTTTGATTGAGACAGAAGTAACATTCGGGCAGCCATAGTTACAGATGCTATAATTACACGCAAAACCTTTTAAAAAGGCTCCTGTTTTCGCAAAGTCTTTACGCATAAACGGAACCGGCAACAATCGTTATGGAGTTACTCCTCGTTGGATGAATTAGAAGCAAGAAAAAGATGAGCTTATCCGTTAAAGTATTTTATTGAAAAGTATTACATGCCCCATCCATCCAATACGGATTTTATCTTTATGGGGCTGGAGCAAAAGACGTATGCAAAACTTGGGTTTTGCACTGACATGTTTCCATTTCTTTTCTGGTATTATCAAAAAAGTGTGACAGCCTTTGACATTTTTCTTTGTTGCCCTATCCCTATCAGCTTGCTTGGCTTACACTGAATTGAACAAAAAACCGTCCTTTTGTTTTTTCAATTTATTTGCACTTCGCTTCTCACTTATATACCTTGGGTAGGTGAATATTACATTCAATATTGATGTATTGAAAGATATAAGTAATGTCGTAATGTAATATTACAAATTATATATCCTTATACAGTAATGAGATAGCGAATAAACCTAAGCTCTTTCTTTTAGCAGAAAGGTAGCTAATGGTAAAAGGGTAGGGTGAGCTCTTTAATTTGAGGTACAAATCACAACGACAAACGTAAAGAAAGTATGAGAAGTGAAGAGAGAGAATTTTTGGATACCGGCCCGATCATGGCTGGTGTTCTCATGATAGGGATCCTATACGGCTCCAGTTTTTTTTTAACAGGGTGGGTTTATTATATGGTGTTTTTTTTGGTTGCAGTCTCTACTGAATTTCTCTCTCGAATACTTTTTAAACGCGGATTTCTCCCGATCATTTTTCCATTCAAGATTCTGCAGAAGACTGCTCAATAGTCTCCATGGACACGACAAAATGGTGATGACTTCCCCATGTTTGAACAGTGTCACAGACTATTGAGATACATCCTTTTTACACATGAAAACTTGAACAAGGTCATCATCATGATGTTCATGATGAAATTCCATCACTCTCGTAACACTTACGGATAAATAGTTATGAGAACAGCTGTGCAACTCAGAAATGATCAGCAATTTTTTTCGTATACCATGCATGGCCATTCGGAAAAAACCACCAAAGGAATGAAAGGCGACATAGTCCTTTATGAGGATGGAGAAATTGTTGCATACATCATTGGAAAAGCTTACAACAAACGGGCATTTATTTTTGAAACTGATTCAACTCAGGGAACCCACAAAATCCCAGGTGTTTTTCCGGCTGTTCGATTGTTGGTGGAAACTCGTTCAAGAGGGAAGACCCAACGGCTTCAGAAATATCTCCGTTATGCCCTTCATCAGAAAATCTCACTAGACAAACTTCCAGACGCATTTTATTGCCGATTGAACGCTCTCCTTGAGGAACGCAGCAGCCATACATCTGATTTTTACCATCTTCTACGGCGGTGGGCGAAATGAAACGGTTCTACCCGCTTATGGGAAGTATAGGGGTTCTCTTTTTGTTTATCAGCACATCAATTCTTGTATCCAAAAAATTCCTGATTTATAACTACACAGATAGCTTGCCTCACGGCATTTATCTGTTGCATTCGGGAGCGATAAAAAAAGGTGATCTGATAGTATTTGAGCCACCCTTGGCGGTTAGAAAAATTGTTCATGAGAGAAAATATCTCCGAGACGACGGCTATTTAATGAAATACATGGTAGGAGAGCCAGGTGATTCAGTTTGTACCGATAACGATACTTTTTCAGTGGCCGGCACCATTTTTGGCAAGACACTCCTAACTGATACGACAGGTAAACCGCTTCCTCGATACTCTTTCTCAGGCCGACTTAAAGAGGGGTACCTTGTCGCCATAAAAGGAAAAAACAACAGCTTCGATTCACGATACTTTGGGCCCATACAGACATCAACAATTATCGGAATAGCAAAGCCATTGTGGATTGAAGAAGACTCGAAAATCTGTCAGTAAGATTCCTTTCTTTCCTCGCTATGCCTGCGAAGAATTAAAAAAGATAGAATACCATAATAATACAGTAAGGGATAGGAAGAAGGAAGTGCAAGATAAAGAGCAGTTAACACTCGCCTCGTAAGGCGTTGTTACCGGCTCGTTTAAGGTGTTAACACGGTGTGTTATGGTGTTCATAATAGATGGTATTAGAATTGCTAAGTTGCTTTATAAATAGAGAATAAGTTGTTAACACTCAAGGATATGCATGAACTATGATGAAAACCGATTTGAGTTTCGTCCAAAAATAAGTGGTCAAGCAAAGCGTGAAAAGACCCCAAGTTTGAGGGCGTTAAAAGTCCCCAAAACAATGAATACAAAAAACTGGCGGAGTGCTGCTTATGTAAAACCATCTGCCCAGTTTTCCCGCCGTGTGATCGTGAAAGCTCGCGTTGTGAAAATGAATACTTATGGCAGAAAAGCGGCAGCCCTGCACATCACTTATATCGAAAGAAACGGTGTAGAAAAAGACGGCTCACCCGGTCGGCTTTATGGTAAAGAGGAAGAACTTGACCGGCATGCTTTAGAGCAGAACATCCCAGAAGAAAAAAACCAGTTCCGCTTTATTGTGTCGCCTGAAGATGCTCATGACTTGAACCTCACCCAGTATACCAAAGAGCTTATGCAGGAGGTTGAAAAAGATCTTGGTAGACACGTCAAGTGGGGTGCAGTCAATCACTACAACACCGATAATCCGCATGTTCATATTGTCGTCCGCGGTGTTGACATGGATGGTGTTTTGCTCACTATTGATCCAAAATACATTGGTGAGGGCATGCGGTTCAGGGCACAGGATATAGCTACCCGAGACCTCGGTTCTAAAACAGAAATAGATATTCAGAACCAGGAAATTGCAGAGATCGGAAAAGGGAAGTTTACGAGCCTCGACCGGAAAATTGCAGCTCTTGAATTAAACGGAACGGTTGATGTCGGCAGCTATCCTTATGAAAAAATCGGGAGGCTTTCACAATCAAGAATCATGGGGCGCCTTGAAAAACTTGAGCAGTTTGGCCTAGCCGAAAAAAGCGGGTCTCGGAGCTGGAATTTGCAGGATAACTGGAAAGACAAGTTGTTAAAACTCGGTGAACGACAAGAGATTTTTCGTTCGATGCATGACGCTGTTGGTGGGGATTCACAAAGATACAGAATCAATGCAACTGGTTCTGAAATACAAGGGAGGCTTGTGAAAAAAGGGCTGGAAAATGAACTGCACGACAAGTTTTATTTCATTGTCGAAGAGCCTTCCGGACAAGTCAATTATATCTCTCTCGACAAAAACACCAATCAGGAAAGTTTCCGGGAAGGGGATATCATCACTATAAAAAAAGAACAGGAAAGCTGGTTGAAAAAAGCTGATCTCAGCATCGCTGAACAAGCAAAAAAATCCGGCGGATTTTATGATAAGGAAGAGCACTTTCAGCGCCTTACTGGCGACATCATTACTCTTGAAGATGGTAGAAAAGTCAACAAGCGGGATTTTGTTGATGCTCATGAACGACGTATACAACGGTTGCAAAGATACCGCATGGTGGAACAGATGCCGAATGGTTCTTGGCGGGTCGATCCTGCACTTGTTGAACGTTTAAAAGATCGGGATAAGTCAGGCCCAATTGAACAACTGAAAGCCAGTCACGTTTCCACAATGAAAATTCAGCACCAGGTTGAGTATCGAGGGCGGACCTGGATAGACAGATTCACAGAAAAACCGGATACGCCTGATTTTTCAAAGCATGGGTTAGGGCAGGAAGTTAGACTTGCGGTACGAAAACGTGTCATGTTTTTGAGGGAGATGGGCGTAGACCCAATGGATCCAGCCAGAGGAAAAGCACTCGACCGGATCGAACGAACCGATCTTGGCTCACGAATGCAAACGCTACAAGGTGGAGCCTTAAAAAATCTTTTGCCGGGCGACAAAATAACTGGGGTGATCACGGCGTCTGGAGAGTTGCCCAGCGGCAGAAAATATGCGCAAGTTTATGATCCCAAAGCAAAGGAATTTGCCCTAGTTCCCTGGCAGAAAGACTTTGAAAAACTTGCAGGTAAACAGGTTGAGCTGATCAACCATGCAGGCAGATATATGGCTAAAGGATTGACAAAAATATTGGGACGGTAATATGAACAACAATCGATCAGTCAATGTCTTTTATGGTCATGTGGCTACGGGCATTTCCTTTATGTTTCTTGGGACATGGGTTGCTACACAATATGTTGCCTATGCGCTTGGATATCAGGCTCAGTTGGGTGCATTTGCGTTTATCTTTCACGGGGTGCCTGTTTATGAACCTTGGGCATGGTTCATGTGGGCATACCATTTTGAACCTTATGCACCCGGCGTTTTTGACAAGGCCAGCTGGATTACCTATGGAAGTTTTTTTTTGATGTTCGGAGTGATGGTATTGCTTGCGATCCGCCGGTCTCGAAAAACCAGGCAAACGGGAGCGTATGGTACTGCTCGATGGGCAACAGAAAAGGAGCTTGTTGACTTTGGTTTTTGTGGAGAGCAGGGGGTTGTGCTGGCTCAATCCAGCGATGCAATATTTCATCCCCAAACAGATAAATCCGGCGAAGTAAAACTGATAATGGACCGACAGGGAACACATATTCTCCGTCATAATGGCCCGGAACATATTTTTTGTTTTGCTCCTACCAGAAGCGGAAAAGGCGTTGGGTTGGTTATTCCAACCATGTTAACCTGGCCGGGATCAGTTATTGCCTACGATATAAAGAAAGAGCTATGGTCGGCTACGGCGGGATGGCGAAAGCAGTTTTCCCATTGCTGGCGGTTTGAGCCAACCGCTCCAGATTCTATACGATTTAATCCACTTCTGGAAATTCGGAAAGGGGAGTATGAAGTTCGTGACGTTCAGAACGTAGCAGATATTTTAGTTGATCCTGATGGTTCGAAAGAACGTCATGATCACTGGGAAAAAACCGGTCACGCGTTACTTGTTGGCGTTATTCTTCATGTGCTATATGCTGAGGAGGATAAAAGTCTTTCGGGTGTGGCAAATTTTCTCTCTGATCCTCAACGTGGTATTCAGGATACCCTGAACTACATGATGAGCTACCCGCATCTGGATAATCAGCCACATCCTGTTGTTGCGGCATGTGCCAGAGAAATGATGAATAAATCCGAAAATGAGCTTTCAGGTGTCGTTTCCACTGCAATGAGTTTTCTAGGTCTTTATCGGGACCCGATCATTGCAAGAAACACTGCTGTGTCAGATTTTTGTATTCATGACCTGATGAACAGCAAGAACCCTGTTTCCCTGTACCTGGTTGTTCCTCCAAGTGATATTGACCGTACCAAGCCGCTCATGCGCCTTATCTTGAACCAGCTTGGTCGGAGACTCACCGAAAAGCTGGAATTTCGAGGACAGCACTATAAACACAGACTGCTCATGATGCTCGATGAGTTTCCCAGTCTTGGACGTCTTGGTTTTTTTGAAACTGAGCTGGCGTTCATGGCCGGATACGGGATCAAGTGTTTCATGATAGCGCAGAGTCTCAACCAGATTGAGAAAGCGTATGGGCAGAATAATTCCATCCTTGACAACTCTCATATCCGGGTTACGTATGGCGCCCTTGATGACCGCACGGCAAAAAGGATTTCTGATTTGCTTGGCCAGGCTACTGAAAAGCGGGTCCAGCAAAACCTTGCTGGTGGCCGGTTGTCACCATGGCTGGGGCATATTATGGAATCTGAGCAAGAGAGTCCCCGGCCGCTTTTGACCCCAGGAGAAATTTTGCAGTTGCCTGGGTCTGATGCACTATTGATGGCAGGAAACCTGCCGCCCTACAGAGCAAAAAAGATTATGTATTATCAGGATGCAAGATTTAAACAGAGGGCTTGGCTTGAAGCTCCAGACAAGGCAGATCAGCAAAAAAAAGAACTCCTCCCACAACCTGAAAATGAATGGTTCTCTTTACAGAAAAAAGAGTTAGTATCTGAAGCTGCAGTGGAGAACCCGTTAAAAAATGAACTGCATTCAGAAAGTAGCCCAAACCGAGGATCTGATAATGAGGCGATAGAGATGGAGCTTCAGGGGGATGTCTTGAGGATGAACGCATTGAAGAACAATGAGCTGCAGGAAAGGGAAAAAATGCTCATGGAATCGGAGACGCTCACAGAGGATTCTTCCCGAAAATCAGCGCAGCAGCAGTCGGCACTGCAAAAACAAATAGTGGATCGGGGAAGAACTATTGAATTTGGTAGTAACCATTTAGGAGGAGGAGATTTACCATTATGACAACAAAGCGCCAAAACATCCATCCGTACTTGTCGCCAGAATTGTTTCGCAGATTCAAACAATTCTGTAAGCAGAAAGGACAAACGGAAACCAGTGTTGTTGAGGCGGCCTTGACGCAATACCTCGATGAGAAATGTGATATGAGTTTGATCCTGAAAAAACTTGACAGAATCAGCAGGAGTGTGGGAAGAGTTGATAACCAGGCCAGTGTGTCTGCAGAAGCTTTTGCCCTGTTTCTCCAGTACTGGTTTGCTCATACGCCAGAAATAGCTGAAGAAGAAAAATCGCTTGCAAATACTGACGCTAAAAGAAGATATAATGCATTTATTGAATATCTGACAGCAAAACTCGGTTCTGGCTCGCGGTTTACCGATGAAATCGTCAAAGACTTCACTGTAGGAAATGAAGAAGAGCTGAGAGCCGCAGCAGAAGGGGATTCCGGGCAATTCCCTTGCAATTATTAAGCGTTCCTATATGTGTAATTTTCGATAGGTCGTGGCGGAGAAAGTCCGTTTTTTCTTTTCTACCCAGCCTCTTTTCCATTCCAGTTATTCAAGATTCCTCAACTCTGCCCTTTGCCTACAGTTAAGAGATTTCTCGGTGTTTTTTAAATATTTAGTTAGTAAATGGAGTTATTTAGTGCCATCTTTTTGCCCCAGTACCCCTAATAAAAGTAGTTATGCCCCCAGCAAAAGACGTTGCCCGAAATCGAAAAATTGAGGCGTTTGATATCGCTCTTGATCCTATTATTGAGTATTTGAATAACCCTGCCATCATTGAAATTATGGTCAATGCTGATGGTAAGGTTTGGGTGGATGAGATCCAGTCTGGAATGTACTTTACTGAAAAGGTCATGATGCCGGACGATGTCGAGCGAATTATTCGATTGCTCGCCGCTTCCATTAATACCGAAGTCAACGATAAATCTCCTTCTCTTTCAGCAAAACTTCCGGGATGGGGAGCCAGGGTTCAAGCATCTATCCCTCCAATTGTTTCCGCCCCTGTTTTTTCCTTTCGGAAGCCCGCAAAAGTTGTTTTTTCCCTGACTGATTATGTCGATAAAGGAATTTTGAGTGAAAGTGACGCTCAGTTCCTGCGACAAGCTGTGCTCGACAAAAAAAATATTCTTGTTGGTGGTGGGACAGGGAGTGGTAAAACGACCTTTGTGAACGCACTTTTGCAAGAAGTTGCCTTGACGAATGATCGGATATATATCGTTGAAGACAATGCAGAGCTTCAGTGTGACGCTCAAAACAAAGTTGAAATTCTTGTTCACCCTCCAATTTATACTCACCAGCGGGCTATAATGGATGCGTTGAGATTTCGGCCTGACAGAATAATTGTCGGCGAGGTCAGAGACGGAGCTGCTCTTGATATGCTCAAAGCCTGGAATACTGGGCATCCGGGCGGTATTGCAACTATCCATGCCAACACGACCACGTCGATGCTTGATCGTCTTTCACAACTTTGTGAAGAAGTAATGCCTCATGCACCTCGATACCTTATTGCCGAAGCTATTGACATCTGTGTGCACATCAGGCGTGCCCCTGAAAGTCCAGCGGGTAGGTTAATCAGCGGGATCGTCGAGGTTATTGGTGAGGAGAATGGACATTGGAAAACACGATCCGTACAACACAATGGCTTTACATGTGAGCCTGTAAAAGCACAAAACGTGTTCTGACACCCCCTTTTTTTTGTCAAAAGGTGTTAACTATTTATTAACACTACATTTAAAACACTATTTATTCACTTTTATAATCTCTCGTCTTGCCCTGTTAATTACAAATAAATGTTTTCATGAAAAAAAATGTCCTCTTTCAGTCCGGTCTGATTACCGCGTTGCTTGTGCTTTGCACTGCGGGTACTGCTTTCGCTACTTCAACCGGGATGCCTTGGGAAACCCCGCTTAACTCGCTGTTAGGTTCCTTGACTGGGCCGGTGAGTCGGGTACTGGGTGCTGTTGCAATTATCGGTCTTGGTCTTGGCGTGGCTTTCAGCGAAGGTGGAGGCATGATGCGCAAGGCATTGTGGGTGGTTATGGGTCTTGCTATTGCCTTTAATGCTGTCTCTTGGGGACTGTCGTTTATGGGATTTGGTGGAGGTCTTCTTGTATGACAGATGGCTATGAAATCCCGGTGCATAGGTCTCTGACAGAAGTCATTTTACTCGGCGGTGTGCCTCGAACTCCGGCAGTGCTTCTTTGGACAATTGCTGCTGCCTTGGGGTTTGGTATGCAGCAGATATGGGTCTTGCCTGTGGCCGTACTCCTTCATGTTGTTCTCATGACTCTTACCCGCCGGGACCCGTTCTTTTTTGATGTGTTTATTCGTGCGCTGAAATCCCCTAAACGGTTAGAGCCATAGCCTCCATGATCAATCTTAGACAATACAGACCGTCAACAAACCGGTTGCCAGATTATTTGCCATGGGCGGCACTTGTAGCGCCTGGTGTCGTTTTACAAAAAGATGCAATTCTCCAGAAAACCTATGCATTTAGAGGGCCTGACCTTGCCAGTTCTTCACAGTCAGAGCTTGTTTCAGCTGTCGCCAGGCTGAATAATTCACTGAAGCGACTTGGATCAGGGTGGAGTCTTTTCATTGAGGCACAGAGGTTTCTCTCTGCCGAATATCAAGGTGCAACATGGATGCAGCCGGCAGCTTGGCTTCTTGATAAAGAAAGGCGAGGACAGTTTGAAGAGAAAGGTGTTCACTTTGAAAGTGCCTATTACATCACGTTTGTTTGGGGTATGCCTTCCACCAAAAGCAAAAAACTGACAGGCGTTTTTTACGATGACCCAGAAATATTGCGTGATACGGGGATAGACAACAAGCGAGACTTGGAGTATTTCATAAAGACCTGTTCAGAAATTGCAGATTTAATGAAAGGGGTTTTTGTTGAGATCGAAGACCTTAATGACGACCAGACATTAACCTACCTTCATAGTACCATTTCCACGAACCGCCACCCAGTGAACGCCCCGGAAACACCAATGTATCTCGATGCTTTGTTACCGGATCAGGCGTTGACAGTTGCAGATATTCCGATGCTGGGCAACCACTTTATACCCACGGTAACATTCACAGGCTTTCCGTCTACCTCTTTGCCTGGCATTTTGGATGATCTCAATCATCTCGAAATAGAGTACCGATGGGTTACCCGATTTATCTGCATGGACAAGGAAGACGCACGCAAAGAAATTGAGCGCTTCCGCCGGCAGTGGTGGTCCAAGAGAAAGAACCTGCTCGCCATGTTGAAAGAAGAAGCGACCAAAGAGCCTTCGGCATTGCTTGATAGCGACGCATCCAATAAAGCCGCAGACGCTGATGCTGCCTTGCAAGAGCTGGGAGAAGACCTTGTGGCTTTTGGAATAATGACCTGTACGGTAACGGTTACACATTCCGATTTACAGGAGTCAATGCGAAGGATCAGGAAAATAAAACAGGTTATTCAGAGCAGGGGGTTTACTGTAAAGGAAGAGACATTAAACAGCAAGGAGGCTTGGCTTGGTAGTCTGCCAGGACATGTTTACGCCAATGTTCGCAGGCCTATTATTAGCACGCTCAACCTTGCTCATATTATGCCCATATCTGCAATCTGGGCAGGTGAGCAGGAAAACAAGCATCTGAAAGAGGTAACCGGGATCGGAATGTACCACATCATGTGCTCAACAACCGGGAGCACTCCATTTCGGGTTAATCTGAATGTTGGCGATGTTGGTCACACCCTCATTATTGGGCCAACTGGTGCAGGCAAATCAACATTACTCTCAATGCTTGCATTGCAATGGCTGCGTTACCCGAACGCACAGGTCGTGATTTTTGATAAAGATCGGTCTGCTCGTGCAGCCACTCTTGCTGTCCAGGGTGACTTCTATGAACCAGGTGGGGATGACGCCTGTCTTGCTTTTCAGCCGCTTGCCTGTATTGATGAGCAAGCTGAAAGGATATGGGCCGCCGAGTTTGTTTTACTTCTTCTCAAAGAGCAAAAGGTTGACGAGACCCCGACAGTAAAGAAAGAGATTGATTCAGCTCTGGTCACCCTTGCGACTTATGCCAAACCATCCCGAACCCTTACGCTTTTTGCGGAGCTGGTACAGTCAAAAGACGTCCGGGAGGCATTACGTCCTTATACAATTCAGGGGAACTACGGACAAATATTTGATGCAGCAGAAGAAATAATTAACGAAGGGTTCTGGCTCAATCTTGAAATGAATGCTCTTATGAGCATGAACCAGGAAGCGGTAATACCGGCTCTGTTTTATCTTTTCCACGCAGTCGAGAAAAGGTTTAATGGTCGCCCAACCCTGCTGATTCTTGATGAAGCATGGCTATTTCTCAAGCATTCAGTGTTTATGAACCAGTTGCAGAGTTGGCTTAAAACACTGAGAAAGAAAAACGTCTATGTTGTTTTTGCCACTCAGGAAGTTGCCGATGCGGCCGGATCACCCATTATGGCGACAATTCTTTCTGCTTGTCATACCAAGATTTATTTACCTGATGAAGAGGCATTGACACCGGTAATGTCTGAAACGTATCATCGTTTTGGTCTGTCCGATGCTGAAATACAGCTTTTGTCCTATATGCAGGCGAAACGAGACTACTACTACCGTTCAGTTAACGGTCACAGGGTATTCAATTTGAACATGGGTCCCATTGCCTTGACTTTTGCTGGCATGTCCACTCCCGATGATCAGAAGTTTATGGACGAGCTTATAAAAAACGTTCAGCCCGATAAACGATCTGCAAAAATGCTTCGCTACCGAAATATAGAGTGGGGAGCAGTCTTGCTTGATAATGGCCCACCTGTCCCGCTTCAGTCATAATTCAGTCATAACAATTCCCTAACCCCCTAAGGATATCTTTATGAAAAAAACGATCACAAAAATAATGATCGCAGCCACCCTTTTTGCTGTTACGCCGCTAACGCTGACTGTAACCAGCAAGATTGCTCATGCCTCGCTTCCGGTGATTGATATCACAAACCTCCAGCAAAACACGCTTACAGCTCTCAGAACAGCGGCGCAGATTGAGAACCAGCTTGTGCAGATTCGAAACCAGGTCAAATCACTCTCAATGCTGCCGAGTGGTATTTCAGCTCCAATCAGAGGCGTCTATGATAGCAATTTGAGAGAGTTGAATGGATTGATTGCTGATGTCAAGGGGATCGGGTTTGACCTCAACCAGATCGATGGTCAGTTCAACCAGCTTTACCCAACAGGGCAATGGGACACCATCAATCGAGGGCAATATGATCAGTATTACCAGAAATGGAATACCGAACTAACGGAATCGGCAAGGACAGCCATGAAAGCCCAAGGAGTGATTGAACGCTCGCAAGGGTATAACTCACAGGCTATGAATATTCTCGAACAGAGTAATAGCTCAGATGGAGAGGTTCGCCAGATTCAAGCGACGAATCAGATGCTCTCCCTTGTTTCAGCTCAGTTGAGCGGGTTGACCGAAAACCTTTCTACAAGCACCAGACTTACGGCGACAGTAGCTGTTGACGCAGCGCAGCGAAAGGAAGCAGAGCGGGCCTATCGAAACAAGCTGATGAATGGATACGGTGGGTTGAATACGACTCCGCAGCCGATTGAGTTAAAAAAAATCCACTAAAAACTATTGGAGAGCAACATGTTCATACTGCGGCGAAAAGTCATCTTTGCGTTTTTTTTAGTTGCCATAATTATTTCGGCAGGATGTAGTGCAGAAAGCAAGAGAGTCCCCGAAGAACAGAAACGGACTAAAAGACTTTTAAAAGGTTATGGGCAAGAAGATACAACCCCTAAACCCATACAGTTTAAAAAAATCCATTAAAAGGAATTCTACATGGATCCAGGAATACTGACAACGACGCTTAACAATTTTCAGACGGTGTTGAGTGCCGGATGGGGAAACCTTCAACCGGCAATCAACTATCTCATTGGAGCCTTGCTCAGTATTGAGATTGTGATGCTTGGGTTATGGTGGGCGCTTGGGGGAGGGGAGCAGTTAGTTGGGGTTATGAAAAAGGTGCTATACCTCGGGTTTTGGCTTTGGGTTGTAAGACAGTTCCCGATGATTTCAAATGCCTTTGTTGATTCGCTGATTCAAGCAGGTAAAATAGCCGGCGGCGGAGGTGGCAGCAGTTTATACGATCCTTCAAATATCATACGATATGGGCTAAATACGACAGCACCATTGATAAAGGAAATATCGTCGATGGGCATAACAGAAATTGTTAATGGTCTGGTGTTGGCGATCTGTTATGTGATGATCATGCTCGCCTACATACTCATAGCCTGGCAGATTTTCTATGCGGTCTTGGAGTTTTATCTGATCTCGGCATTGGTAGGGATTTTCCTTCCCTTTGGATTTCTTGAACCAACAAAATTTTTGGCTGAGAAAGCTGTTGGAGCGGTTATCGCTTCCGGCATCAAACTCATGGTGCTGGCTTTTATTATGGCCGTGATAGAGCCGGTCCTTCGTACCCTCACATTCTCTGGGAATATGACCCTAACTGAAATTTGGAGCGCATTATTGACCGTCGGGGCCATTGCGTTTCTTACCTGGAATGCGCCTGGTGTCGCTGCTGGTCTTATGGCTGGAAGCCCAAGTCTTAGTGCTGGTACTGCTGTTCAAAATGCTCTTGTTGGGGGAACAGCTGCAGCTTTAGCTGCAGGTGGAGTTGTCGCAGCCACTCGGTCTGCAGTTAAAGGAATTGGTGGCGGAGCTTCAGCCTTGATGGGTAAAATGGGAGGCGGTGGGAGTAGTCCAGCGGGGACTAAAGGCGGCGCAGGTCCAAAGACTGGAGGAGATTCAGGATCGGCATCGAGTGCCTCTTCGATGAATGATGCGGCGACTAAAGGAAAGGGGAGTGTAGGGAATGGAGAAGAGGAAGGGGCGAGGAAAGGTAACGTAGAATCCGGCAAGAGCAAGGCACCTGATTGGGCGAAACAGGCCATCCACGCCCTGCATCCTCCTGAAGAAGCCAGGCCTTCTGGCGGAAGTGCAACACCAAAATTATGAGAATGTTTATTAACCGATTACTTCAACAAACACCATGAAGGGAACTTCAAAGAAATGGTCGCCGAAAGGGGAGCTTGATACACCTTACAAACGAGCGAGACAGGAATGGGACGACAGAATTGGAAGCTCTGTGGTTCAAGCAAAAAACTGGCGGTTGGCAACTTTTGCAACAATAGTATTTGTAGCACTGCCTTCAGTTGGGGGAATGATTTATTTGGGAGCACAGCCAAAGTTAGTCCCGCATATCGTAGAAATTGCTGTTGATGGCGGAGCGACATACAGGGGGGAGATCGGCAAAACATGGGAAAAGTTTAAGCCATCAGATCCCTCAATCAAGTACCATCTGCAGCGATTTATACAGGATACCCGGATGATCAGCAGTGATGCGGGGGTTATCAAAGAAAACTGGTTTGATGCGTACAAGCTAGTAACCCCGAAAGGGGCAAATACCCTTTCAGCTTATGTCCTGAAACAAGACCCGTTTATTCGTGCTGCTAAGGAACGCATAAGTGTCGATATCCTCTCGATGGTGAGAGTTTCAGAGTATAGCTGGCAAGTTGACTGGAAAGAAAGCCAGTGGGGGATCATGGGTGATCCGCTTGGCGAGTCTTACTGGAGAGGCATCTATAAGATCGTTATTCAGCAGCCTGTAAACGAGAAACAGCTTGCAGCCAATCCAATTGGGCTTTTTATCGATGAATTCAACATTGCACAGTTAGTCAGGTAATGTCCACTTTTTTAATCAACCGTTGATCATGAAAATTAGAAATAAAGCCTTGTTTGCTGTAATGCTGTCAGCAGTAACGACTGTCGGGCCCGCCGCATATGCCAAACCGTGGAACGTAATCGAACGTGCGAACAAGAGTTCACAAAGAAATCCTGATTCATACGGGTATTCGAACGCGATCATGAAATATGATTACGAAGCTGGCCAGTTATACCAGGTGTATTGTGCCCCTCTTCGTATCACTGATATTCAGCTCGAACCAGGAGAGGTTTTAACCTCTGAACCTGTCGGAGGTGATGCAGTCAGATGGATTCTTGCCAGAACCAAAGGAAAGCTGGACGGACTGGATCAGGAGCATATTTACATAAAGCCAACACGGCCGGGACTCAAAACAACATTAAGTCTCAATTCCAATTTGAGAACCTACCACATTGAGTTGACAAGTTTTGAGCGGACTTATATGGCAGCTGTTAGCTGGAATTATGAGCAGTATAACATGAAGCAGTTGCGTTTGGAATCTCAAACTTCTATCGA
>CAIVSG010000207.1 GCA_903908555.1 uncultured Chlorobiaceae bacterium
CGGCCCGTCAATGGCAATGATGATACGCTTTTTCCCGATTTGCTGTTTCACACGCATTTTAATTAGACCCTCATTTTATAAAAAATATTTGCTTTTTCCAAACATATTGGTTACATGTTAAAACCCTTGTTTTTATAGTTATTCATATTTCAATATTTCTCTTTATGTCACTTCGCTGCGGCATCGTCGGATTGCCTAATGTTGGAAAGTCTACACTTTTCAATGCCATCACTGCTAAACAGGCTGAAGCGGCCAATTATCCATTCTGTACCATAGAACCCAATGTCGGGACTGTCCTGGTTCCTGACGAGCGTATGCAGCAGATTGCTGATGTCGTTCATACACCGACCCTTGTTCCGGCAACACTTGAAATCGTTGATATTGCAGGCCTTGTTAAAGGGGCAAGCAAGGGAGAAGGCCTTGGCAACCAGTTCCTGTCACACATCAGGGAGGTTGATGCGATTGTGCATGTCGTTCGATGCTTTGATGATGATAACATCATCCATGTCGAAGGCCGTATTGACCCTGCTGACGATATTGTCACTATTGAAACAGAGCTGATGCTGGCTGATCTTGACAGTATGGAGCGCCGGATGGATCGCTTGAGAAAAAATGCAAAAAAAGAAAAAGAGCTGCTCCTGCAGCTTGATCTTGCAGAAAAAATAATCACAGGCCTTGCTGAAGGTATTCCTGCACGAAACATTATTGAAACCGCTGAGGAACAGGCAATGGCCCGGCAGTTTTTCCTCTTATCGTCCAAACCCATCCTTTTTGCCGCTAACGTAGCAGAAGCAGACCTCCCGGATGGAAACGACTACACAAAAAAGGTTGCGGAAATAGCGGCGGCGACAGGCGCAAAAATGCTCATTATCAGCGCTCAGACAGAAGCCGACATAGCGGAACTGCCTGAAGAAGAGCGTCCGGAATTTCTTGAAAGCATAGGGCTCAGCATGTCGGGCCTTGATCGACTGATTAAAACAGCGTATGACTTACTCGGACTGCAGACCTATTTTACAGCCGGAGAAAAAGAGGTTCATGCCTGGACCATACGCAAAGGCGCTGCTGCACCGGAAGCAGCAGGAGCAATCCACTCTGATTTTGAAAAAGGCTTTATCCGTGCCGAAGTGATGTCTTACCTCGATCTTATCGAGTTAGGTTCGGAGCAGAAAGTCAAGATTGCAGGAAAGCTCCGTTCAGAAGGCAAGGAGTATATTGTCAAAGACGGCGATGTCATTGTTTTCCGTTTTAATGTATAGCGTATAGCTTTTTAACCGTTGACAGTTGACCATTATTCCGACCGGCAATGATTCATAACGTTACCTCTCTTAGTCCTATCGGTATTTTTGATTCAGGAATTGGCGGATTGACTGTTGTAAAGGCTGTTCAGGCCGCCCTTCCCTCCGAACGGATTATCTATTTTGGCGATACAGCAAGGGTGCCTTACGGACCGAAGTCCCAGGTTACCATCAGAAAGTATGCTTCTGACGACATCGCAATTCTCATGCGCTATAAGCCAAAAATGATCATTGTCGCCTGCAATACCGTTTCGGCGCTTGCGCTCGATGTGGTTGAAAAAGCATGTGGCGCGATTCCCGTTATCGGAGTTTTGAAAGCAGGTGCCGAGCTGGCGGTGAATGCCACAAAAAATAACCGTATCGGTGTTATCGGTACACAGGCGACTGTCTCCTCAAATGCCTATGCCTGCGCCATTAATCTGCTCAATCCGGAAATAGAGGTCGTCTCGCAAGCCTGTCCTCTTTTTGTCCCGCTCGCTGAAGAGGGCTTTATCAATCACCCCGCAACAAAACTTATCGCGAAGGAATATCTCTCAGAGATCAGGAAAAAGGGAATTGATACGCTTGTGCTTGGCTGTACACACTACCCGATTCTTCGCAAGGTCATTGAAGAGACAATCGGCGAGGGAATCCGTATCATCGACTCTGCTGAAGCGGTTGCCCTGAGAACAAAACAACTCATGACTGCATCGAAACTGCTTAACCACGTCATGCAACCTTCTTCTCCGCACCTTCTGGTCAGCGATCTGCCTCAAAAGTTCAGCCTCCTCTATCAGCTCTTCATGGGTTCAGAGCTTCCGGATGTTGAACTGGTGGAAGTGTAACAAACCATTCTCTTCTTTTCGCTTTTGCCTTTTGTATTCATACTTGTTACTTTCATTTTTGATTGGTGATTTTTGATTTTTGACTTAAAACGGTACAGAGTGAAAGTAAACCTCGACAGAACTTCGTCAGGATTCTGCATAGGAGTGCAGGGAACCATATTTGTTGCAGAAGAAAAACTTCAGACAGAGGGAGGATTGTACTCTTTCGGCGATGTTGTTCATAATGAGGCTGAAGTGAAACGACTGGAAGCCCTCGGTCTTGTAACCGTCGACGAAGCAGCCTTCAGGGAACTAAAAAATGCCGGGGTACTGATCAGGGCACATGGAGAGCCTCCTTCGACCTACAGGATCGCCAAAGAAAACAATTTGACCATTACCGACACAACCTGTCCAGTAGTTTCCAGACTTCAGCGAACTACCAGAATGCTCTATAAGCTGGGCTACCAGATCATTATCTACGGTAAACATACCCACCCGGAGGTTATCGGCATCAATGGACAATGCGATAATTCCGCTGTCATTATCAAACACCCCGACCTCAGCGACCCCGAAGAGATACGTGCGCTTGACCCGGCAAAAAAAACAGCGCTTATTTCCCAGACAACCATGGATATTCCCGGGTTTTATGAGCTTAAGGAAAATCTTGAACGCTATTTCGCTCCAGCCGGCTCCGGAAAACCGGCTCCATGGATGCCAATCCGTGACATTGACATTACTGCGGATATGACCCGGGTGATGCCCATGCCTCAGCATGTGTTCAAGGATACCATTTGTCGGCAGGTATCGAGCAGAAACCAGAAACTCCATGACTTCTCTCTTGCAAATGACACAGTCATCTTTGTTGCAGGGAAAAAAAGTTCAAACGGCCAGGTACTTTTCAATATCTGTAAAGCAGCAAACCCTCACAGTTACTTTATTGAAGATATCGACGAACTCCAGGATTCATGGTTCGGGAACAGTGAAGGCAAGAGGGTTGACAATGTCGGTGTATGCGGTGCAACCTCAACGCCCATGTGGCTTCTTGAAAAAGTGACCAGCTCTATTGAACAGAACTTTGGAACAACTCCATGAATTCACTCGCTCTAACAATCAACGGCCAGCAGATTACGGCCTCTCCCGATCTATCGATTCTTGAAGCTGCCACAACCGCAGGCATTGAGATTCCTACTCTTTGTTTCCATGATTCCCTTCACGAAACGGGTTCATGCTGGATGTGCATTGTAGAAATCAAGGGAAAGAACCGTTTTGTTCCCGCGTGCCACACGCTCGTGTCGGAAGGCATGGTGATTGAAACAGACAATGCAACGCTGAATGCAATGCGGCGGCAGAGCCTTGAAAACATCATCGAAGAACATAGTGGAGACTGCATGGGCCCCTGTGAGCTGTCATGCCCTGCAGGTTGCGATATTCCAGACTTTATCGCCGCAATTTCTCAACAAAATGACAAAGAAGCACTCAAAATAATCAAGGATACAATTCCTCTTCCAGGAATCCTCGGCAGAATCTGCCCGGCACCCTGTGAAGACGAATGCAGAAGGCATGGCATAGATACTCCAGTTTCTATCTGTTCACTGAAACGGTATGCCGCTGATAGAGACAGTGCAGAAACCGATCGGTTTGTCCCTGAAATTGCTCTGAAAACAGGAAAAAAAGTAGCGGTTATAGGGGCTGGACCAGCCGGTCTTAGCGCTGCTTACTTCCTTCTCCGCAATGGACATGCCGTCACAGTTTTCGAATCCAGTGCTCATGCAGGAGGCATGATGCGCTATGGAATTCCCCGCTTCAGACTTCCGGAAAATGTTATTGAGAGTGATATTGCTACCCTGCATGATATGGGTGTTGAGTTCCACTTCAATACCAAATTCGGTAAAGAGATCTCTGCAGATACTCTAAAAAAGGAATACGATGCTCTTTTTCTTGCTATAGGCGCTCAAGTAGCATCACGCATGAACATTCCCGGTGAACAGGAACCCGCCGTGACTAGCGGCATTGAGTTTCTTCGTAAAGCATCTTGCGGTGAGCCTCAGCAGGTCGGACAGCGTGTCATAGTAACAGGTGGAGGAGATACCGCCATTGATGCGGCAAGAACTGCGATCCGTATGGGAGCATCGACAGTAACCATTCTTTATCGTCGCTCAAAACATGATATGCCGGCAAACCCCGCCGAAATTGAGGAAGCACTTGCCGAAGGCATCACTCTCATTGATCACGCAGCCCCTAAGGCAATCAGAACCGTCGACGGCTCACTTGAAATCACCGCAATACGCATGCAGCCAGGCGAACAGGACCATACCGGACGCAGAAAACCTATACCTGTCGAAGGTTCAGAGTTCACTGTAACCGCCGACACGATTATATCTGCCATCGGACAGCAGATTGACCCTGCTGCTGGATATGCCGCAGGAATAGGTGTTGAGCAGGGTGGAGAACTTCAGGTAAATCCAGAGAACCTGCAGTCCCGAGTACCATGGATATTTGCCGGAGGAGACTGCGTAACCGGCACCAATATTGCTATCCGCGCTGTTGAGCAGGGAAAGCGGGCTGCTCATACCATCAGCCTCTTTTTAAACGGTGAAGTACCTGTTGCGAAAAAACACTCTTTCAACTCATCCTTCGGCACCCGGGACGAAGCTCCAGATGCATTCTATGAGGGCAAACCACCCGCGGAAAGAGTCCCCATGCCTGAATTATCCCTGAAAACCCGCTCCGGGAATTTCATGGAAGTTGCTTTAGGCTATACCGGAGATTTTGCCCGCCAGGAAGCTCGTAGATGCCTCCATTGCCGTTGCGGCGCCATCACAGATTGCCGTCTGAGAGAGCTCGCCAATCGCTTGGCACCCTTTAAACAATCAGAAATCCATCATCATACCGGTTTTTATAAAGCGGCAAAAGCCGACATTAGCATGGAAAGGGAAAAGTGCGTCGACTGCGGAATATGTGTCCGTATGCTAGAGCAGTTAGATGGCGATGCAGCCCTTGACAGTGCCCACATGTCAGAAAGCTGTCCTACCGGGGCGATCTTCTTAACGGCGAAGTAACCACAAAAAGTTACTTTTTTGGAGATTTCAGGAAGTCAAAAACATGACCGAACAGAGTCGTTACAAAATGGAATGTGTTCTTGAACCAGAGGCCGATATGTTGAAAAGCTTCATGCGTTGCGCCCCCTGTGAGCTGGAGATAGGCCGCATAAAGCACGAGAATAGCGGCTATCACAAGAAATAACCGCATGACTCTTCTCAAAAAAGAGAAAAGAATCATGATCGCAATCATTACAGCAATAACAAACAGTACAGGATGACCGACGAGGTAGTCAACAGCTTTTTCCATAGTCACATGATCTTTATTTAAAGATAGTCCTGTAAGATAGCCGCAATTTTTATTGAAGGAGAAGCACTGGCAAGCTTTTCCCGTGCTGCAAGCAACTCCCGGCGCATAGCTGCAGCCGCTTCAGGGTAATCAAGAATCATTCTGGCAGTCCGGTATATCTCCGCTCCGTTAGCCTCATGCTGGATAAGTTCAGGAACAGCCCTCTCAATGCTCCCAAGTCCTTTAGCAACGATATTGGCCAGTGATATATTTTTCAGCTTTACAACGAGACGCCCTATCAGGTAGTTCAGCATCCCCGTTTTATAAACAACAACCATCGGCACGCCAAAACAAAGCGATTCAAGGGTTGCTGTTCCGGAAGTTACTAAAGCAAGATCGCTGAACTGCATGACCTCATAGGCTGAACATGGTATAATGGAAAGCTCCCTGTACTGAGAGAGCAGATGATAACTGGAGTCCTCAAGATTCGGGGCACGACCGAAAAGAAATACCACACGATACTCCTTGCTCAGTAGCCGGGCAGCTTTAAGCATTTCAGGCAGGATATGGGCTATCTCCTGCGGGCGACTTCCTGGAAGAAGTCCGATAAGCCTGGTATCAGGAGCTATAGTATGCTTCTTTAAAAAAAACTCTCTGGAAGGAAGGGAGAGTTCTGCAAGCTGCTCAATCACCGGGTGACCTACAAATTCCGCATCTATGCCATGCCGGCGATAAAAATCAACTTCAAAATCAAAAATAACAAGCAGTCGGTCTACATCTCGCCTGATAGCCTTTACACGACCCTCCTTCCATGCCCAGACCTGAGGTGAGATATAATAGATAACAGGAATGCCAAGCTCATGAAAAAACCGCGCCATCAAGAGGTTCATGCCCGGATAATCAACAAGCAAAGCAGCCTGAGGCTTTTCCCTTCTCACCGCTTCCTTGAGATCACGAATAACCCGTCGCAGAAATCCCGTATGCTTCAGCACATCAACAAATCCCATGATGCTCGTCTGTGAGCAATCATAAAGCAGATCCGCGCCAAGAGCCCGAAGTTTTTCGCCGCCTATACCGAACACCTTGACATCATGCCTTGCCTTCAACAGTTCAGCAATCACTCCGGCGGCATGCATATCACCTGAAACTTCACCAGCTAAAACAAAAAGCTTCTTTGCCATCAAAATAGAGAGATAATTGGATGAACGACAGGGAAACTGTATTTTCCAACATATTTATCACAACATTGGCCTACTACGTTTCGATTTCCATTATATCAAAATCAATAAAGAATGCAAGTTAAATTCGGTACTGACGGATGGCGTGCTATTATAGCAAAAGATTATACCTATGATAACCTCAAACTGGCCGCACTGGCTTCTGCCCGTTACTTTCTTCAGCATCCAAACAGTGCAAGGGGTGTATGTGTTGGTTACGATACCCGCTTCATGTCAAAAGAATTTGCTCAATATACAGCTGAAGTGTTCTCATCACAGGGTCTGAAGGTATTTCTTTCAAACAGTTTTGCTTCAACTCCCGCTGTCTCTCTCTATACAAAAGCAAAGCAGCTTGCAGGGGGAATTGTCATTACTGCATCACACAATCCCGCTATATATAACGGCTTCAAGGTCAAGGCCTCCTATGGTGGTCCGGCTCACCCTGAAGTTATTGCGGAAATTGAAACTATCCTTCCGCAAATTGATCCGCAAACCCCGGTTGTACCAGATTCTAAGCTGATCTAGCTGACTGATATGAAAGGGTTTTATCTAACCTATCTGAAA
>CAIVSG010000208.1 GCA_903908555.1 uncultured Chlorobiaceae bacterium
ATAACCGTTATCTCACTTTTCGGGGCATCAGGCAGCAAACGCTTCAGGATTTGCGGTTTTCAGGGTGTGTCCGGCAGGACGGGCGGGGAAACACGCTCTTTGCGCATTACGATCAGGAGGGGCTTACCGGTTATGAAATCAAGAACTTCGAGTTCACGGGGTTTGCCCGACATGGCGAAAAAGCGGTCTGGCGGAGTGCAGCGAACCGGCTTGATTGCCGTCTGGTGATGGTGGAGGCGGCGCTTGACGGCTTGAGTTACCACCAGCTCATGCCGGATCAGGGTAACCGATACATCAGTATCGCAGGACAGATCAGCCCGCATCAGCTTGACGTTGTCAGGGCTGAAATCAGCTCAATGGCAGTCGGCAGCACCATTGTGCTCGGGTTTGACCATGACCATGAAGGGGAGCTTTTCGCTCTTCGGTTCCGAAACCTGGTGCAGGGCTATCACTATCTTCGTCATGCACCGGATTCAGGGAAGGACTGGAATGATGTACTGACCAAAAAGAGTGCATCGTAGCCCTCCGTTCTGTTTCAACGAAATTACGTCTGTGGTTTGTTTTCCTCTTGCCCCTTTGTTGCTTTGTCTACTCAATAGCCTGCTTTTCCTGTTTAGGAGGAGCTTCATTGATTTAAGGTTATCTCTACAAGGGAATGGACAGCCTCCACCGCTGCTGTAAAGTCGGGGACGTCACCTTCGGCAGCATAAGAGACACCTCTGACGAACAGATCATATTCGCGGGCGTATGCTTCTTTGTCGGTCTCCAATATCGTCAGCAGTTGCCGAAATTTTTCCGACATCGGTAATCCTGCGAATGAAGGATTGTTTTTCGAGCGCCGGTCATCTTCCTGCATAGATGCGGTGACCAGGGCGGCAAAACTTTTATTGGCCAAGGCCAGCTCTTTCAGTAATGCCAGATCGTGGATATGCCGAACAAGGGAAGGATCGTCCTCATTTCCGCCCCGTACACGGTCAGGGATACGCCATGCAAGGGCGCTTAACTTATCAGATGCGCTTTCTGCAGGATCAATACAAGCAATACGGTGTACTTCCGGTGGTTGTTTCGTCACGGCATTTACAAACGAAGAAACTGGAAGATAATGTTGCGGGCATTGCAGGGCCCTGATGGTTATCTCAATCTGGACATGTGGACGGAGTGCACCGGAGCGGGCGAAGTGACTTGGATAATAGAAATCAATGGAGAAGAAGTGATTTGCATCTCGGGCCTGAACGTGATCGTCCTCTATTGCAAACCCGCTTTTCCGAAGTTTCTCAACAACACCATGTTTGAAATTGGAAAGAGCCTTCCGGTTTTGGTGTGATGCAATAACCCTAAAATCAACATCCTCAGAAAATCGCTGAATGAGATGATGGGCTTTTGAAAGAGCCGTGCCACCAGTAAAGACAAATTCAAAATCCTCAGCATTGAGGTCAGCAAGAACGGCGATAACTTGCGTGACAAACCAATCCTTTTCGATAAAAGAGGGATCGATGTTTTTGAGAAGTGCCACTTCCTCAAAAAGTTCTTTTTCAGGTCGCCGGTTCATAACTGACATAAACACCACCATATCCGATTTTCCGATTTATGCGACCCTTGACAGCTATCAGTCTTCCAGTAGGTACCTGCGTTGTCTTTCCTGCATTATAATCCTCTTCCAGACGGGAAGGAGCAGTTTGAATGCCAAGACGTGCCAGCGCCTCTTTTGCCAACACGGGCAATGGGGCCACGGGAACTAACTCACCCGTGATGGTTGATTTTTTAGTTTTAGCATAGACACCATAACCCAAGCGAACAAGCCGCCCCTCTTTGGCTATTTTTCGCAATGCACGTCCAACCTGATCGTAGTCGCTCAAATCCTGAAAATCTTCCCGCACAAAAACCGCGCACTTCTTCCTCGCTATACGTGCGGTAATCCTGTATTCAAGACTTCCATATCTACTCATTATTATATAATACGTTGTATTACAAATATACGACATCATTTCTATGCAAACATACGACAAATTTCGACGTATGCAATCACTTTATTTTATCAATACCCTCGGAGGGAATGATCGGTTCACCTCTGTTATTGCTAGGCTCCGGCTTCTGTGCGCTGAAAGGGTTTCCTGTCGAATGATCCTTTTTATCCTCTTCCATCATTCAGGCTTCTTCTTGTTATCAAGAATTTTTTTATCGGTGGCTTCAATGTCCGCCTGTAATCCTTTGAGCATCTCTCTGAGCGCTGGAATATCTGTGTTCTCAATACTGATAGGTTCCGTTTCCGGCTTCAGGCTGTCGGCGCTGTTATTCATAGTGTCCATCATTTTCTCTGATTACTTTGTTTACTGTGTTTTCTACTTCTGAAATGTCTCCTCTATCGAAGTCCTAACTATTTAATACCGGCGTCGTTCAGTATTCTGTAATTATCACAGCCGTCTTGAAGACCATTATCATAGGCTTTGCCGAACCACTGTTTTTCGAGTTTTTCGTTTTGCCTGACCCCTTTGCCTTGAGCGTATATCACACCGAGATTGAACTGAGCGTCTGCATCCCCTTGCGCCATTCAGTTATTTGCTCTGGTGAGTAGGTTTCACCGAATCCCTTGCATGGTGACAGAAAAAGGATTGTTGCCAATATAGGGGTCTGCTCACGAAACGGAAAAAATAGCACGTTAAGCATTCCAGAGTTAGAATAAAAAAATGAAGGCTCATAAATAATTAATATATTTTAATCGAATGCAAGCTCTGAATGTCACCTTTATCATAGTCAGGATGTCCTTGCGCAAAGCAGCAAAAGCGCTATAATGCGCTATGTTATGTTTGGAGGAATAGATATTATGAAAAACGCGA
>CAIVSG010000209.1 GCA_903908555.1 uncultured Chlorobiaceae bacterium
AAAAAGATGAGAAAATCGACACCGTTGAGTTGCCGGGTGCCTGAAGGCGCCTTATTCGAGGCTTGAGCCGTGTGCGGTGAAAGTCGCTTGCACGGTTCTTAGGGGACGGTGGTGCAGCAATGCACTGCCGTTACCCGGTGTGTGCTCACCTCAGCGAGAATACGCAGAAACCGTTTACGCTGGAAAGAATGCCGGTTTCTTTTCCGTATTTGCGGGATAATGCAGGAATAGACTGCATGAGGATCAAGCGGTTTGAGCAATGTACCGGTGATGTTGTTTTTTACCGGTCGAAAAAGTGGGCCTTTTGGTCATTACGGTGACCGGCAGCTTCAAGATACTCACCAATCAGCCTTTGAGCCATCGCAGAAAAGGGGAGTGGGATTCCGTTCAATCAATGATGGGAGCATTGATACTACAACAACATCCGGGGAAATGATTTTCAATATCTTCGACACTTTGGCACAATTTGAACGCCGGTTGATTCAGGATCATACCCAGGCAGGCCTGACAACAGGAAGGGCGAGAGGAAGAAAAGGTGGGAGAGCGAAAATTTCCAATAATAATCCGAAAGTCCAGATGGAAAAAAAATGAGCAAGAATGTGAGTATCAGTATCGGGGAGATTTGCCGCACGCTGAAGATTTCACGGGCGAGCTATTACCGGTATCTCGGATTATAAGGCGAAATGAAAGTTGGTCAAATTTTCCTTTCCTGTTGTGACACCATCACGAAATATTGTTGTGCCAACATAGATTATTATGCTTCAACACCCTGACTGATTTCCTCTTTTTTTCCTTTTCCAGTCTCTCCCTTTTCAGGCCCTGGTAGTATGTTGTAGAGCGCTTCACCAGAGGATTGTATCAGTTCCTTGCCTTTGGGTCCCAGTGCAAGGGTCGCTGCCACAATTCCAATACCCCCAACAGCAATTCCGTGTATTGCATGCAGCAATAGTGGAAGAGCTAAAGGGAGTGCAAAGGGGAGGGCTAAGGGAGCGAGTTTTACAAGTTCTGACATACCCGGCAGGGTGATTGCTGGTGTCGGATTTACGGTTGCAAGCTCTTCAGACATGGAGATAAATGATTTACTTTTTCGGATTAATTGCCGATGAGGCGTTCTCAAGCACTTGAACAATACCGTTTAGCGTACCCGCAGCAAGATCGGTCGCTGTTTTACCAATTGGAGCAAAAAGCTGTGTAACAGATTCAATTGCGAGAGTAACCAGTTCAACCTGTTGCGTTACAATTCTGCCTGCAGAGCCACCTATTGCGTTGATTCCACCAGCTATATCATCGATTGTTTTGTCTGACATGGTTTGGTATGTTTTATGGTTATTGCAACTATGGGTTTACCACCGCGTTCCAAACCTCATCGCGAAGCCGTAAAGCCTTATCTGCATCAATCTTACCAGATTTCAACAACTCTTTCCAGCCGCATTTTTTCAACGTCTGCTGCCTGGATTGCCACCATGCCTGTACAATCAGAGAGGCTTTTGCCTCGATCTCTGCGGGGGCTTCAACCTGGAAAGAGCCAATGGTCAGATCGTAATACCCATTTGAGTCGCCTGACCCTTGGGAGATGGTGACTGCATAGACATTATAACCCGGCAGAAACGTTGCGTAATAAGATTCAGGCCATGAGAATCCGGGCTGAGAATCATCCCAATTAATATCAAGGAGATGCATTGGAAAAAGGAGATCGTTACGCATGGGAACTGAACAATTCCAAGTTTTACGACCAATAACCATGGATGCATCTTCCCTGATTGAGACGCCCTGAGGAAGCCGACGCTGGACAGATGAGAGAGCAATTTCTGCAACTCTGTTTGCATCATTAAGGTCATCTCTTTCTGGAACTATCGGTGAGTGCTCGATCCAGCGCTCAATGACCTCCTGATCTTCCCTTGTATAGAGGGAGGGTATTATCATAGACTCTTGAAACATCATGTTACATCCTTTTTTTGCCTGATTAAAACGCCGAAGTTGATGACAATACGAGAACACAAACGTTCATTGATCTATGTTGACATTGTTCAGACGTCAACTTCTATTCCTGTAGCGAATCCACAATAGTCTCTTCTATGCCCAGAAATAAACTCGTAGCCGGGAGATGAATTTTCTGTCACCTGTTTCATCTTTTCTGCTTGCTGACGTTCATCAATACTTGCCCTGCAAGCGAGCAACCCCAGCTGTTTCGACTCTTGCATCTGCACTAATTGTAACAGGTCACCGATATCCTGATAACGGGTTTTCTGTTTCTCTATTGAGCAGATAAAAAAGCACAATCATCGGCATTTTATTGACAGCCTGATATCAACATACTAATATTATAAATATTATATTTTTTTATAACATTTATAAGAAATTAGTTTTAACTTTGGAAAATGCTTTGGTCAACCTTCAAGCCAATGCTGCCATAACGTATTTATAAACAAATAACATACTGACCATGAGTAAATTATCTGGAGTCTTTACCAACTGGGGAGAGGCATACGGAAGATTAGTTGAAACCTACGTTGATGGCTCGTGGTGGACTGTTGGTGATTATCTGGAAAATGTCGGGAAAGGAACCAAACGCTTACTCGTGAATGCCTACCCGTTTCTTTATGGTGGCTCATCTTCATCAGTCTTTAAAGGATCTTCGCCGAAAGTTGGTGGCACTGCCAAGCCGACCAAAGAAATTGAAACACGATTCAAGGATTAACGACAACTACTGTTATGCCTCAGGAGCCATTGGAAGCACTCATTGAGAGAATGAAAACGGATGCGGGGTTTTGCGCTGAATTGATGGCGAAAGAGGATGTTGCCGAGCGCGTGGAGCTTATATTTTCGAAGATGTTAAGCAGTGCACTGGAAGAGATGCATAACACTGAATGGAATATAGCGGAGGATGATATTGAGGAAAGGAATGATGGGAATTACGGCTACGACAAAGCAACGTCAGTGCTTAAAGGTTCTTCTCCTCAAACTGCCGGTTATGCCAAACCAAGCAAGGCGATTGAGCAACGGTTCAAAGATTAAACAATAGTGATTGGTGCTGAAAATATGTACCCTGAGCCATGAACGGTTTTAAGAGGTATGTTGTATTTGATCCCATCCTGTTTTAGACGCAAACGGTGAACCAGCGCATCAAGCGATCGATTGCCGAGTTCATTGTTTTCATAACCAAGGTATTTCACAAGATCTGTACGGAGAGCAACGGTATTTGAGGATAGTGCCAGCCGTTCAACCAAATCAAATTCTTTCGAGGTAAGTTTTATCTCTTCTCCCGTTGGTAAACATAGGATCCAGTTATTTCGGAAAAGCGTCCATTGCGGCTGTTTATTTTCCAGTGCCGGATCGCCTGTCTGCCGCACATGCGGTAAGAATTGGTTCGCTTCAAGACGACGGAGCTTACTGCAAATCGATGCCGACAATTCGGAAAAATCTATCGGTTTGACCAGATAGATATCTGCTCCGGCCTTGTAGGCATTTACCTTGCTTTCCAGAGATGACTGCGCAGTGAGCATAATAATGCGCATATCGGTATTGTTACGAATATATTCAGCGAGCACCAGTCCATTCTGGTCCGGCAGTCCAATATCGAGAATTGCCAGCTGATATTTGTGCATAGACATTCTTTGATAGAACTCCAATGCCGATTCCACCCCGGTAACGTCAAGTCCCTTCAGCTCAAGGTATTCCACCATGCTTTCACGGAAATCACGATCATCTTCAACAACGATCACTCGTCTGCATTCGGCCATTTTTGAGCTAAATGATTTTATCAAATAATTTTATAACAATATACCGAAAAATTTCATTTGAATTTGTTGGCAGATAACGCCCCCCAGTGTTTCATAAGCACATGCAATGTGCATTATGAAATAGAGGCTGACGAATTGCGGCCTCGACTCCCGATGCAATGCCTTCAAGGCCAACCAGCCCGTTATGTTCTTTGATGATACTCTTTACCATCCACAATCCAAGACCGGCACCTCCGGTATTCATGGAGTTACTGCCGCGCTGGTACTTTTCAAATAATCCCTCAACTTCACCCTCTGTAATGGTTATACCCTGGTTACGGATGCGGATGATCGCTTCGTCTCCTTCCTGACGACATTCCAGTTCGATTGGTGAGTCTGGTAAAGAATATTTCCGTGCATTATCCAAGAGATTGAAAATGGCCAATTTGATCTGTGAAGGATTACCGAAAATTTCACTCGCTTCAAGGTTATCTGAATGAATACTGAATAGCTTGATCAGGCCACATAGCCATAAATGAATCAACCTGTGAACTAATGACGGGGGCAAGCTGAAAAGGCTTCAATGGCAATATCTTTCGGAATTTCAAAAAGCGGTTTTCATGCATGGACTCTTCCATAACCTCTACAAGACGGTCGATAGCACGGCGTATTTTGGTCAGTTCTAACGTATTCACACAGTTAGAGTGCTTATTTTTCAGTTCGATGAGATCAAGGTTTCCCCGGATAATAGCCAGAGGGGTACGGTATTCATGTGAAATCATGTGTAAGAAGCTGTTGAGATGCTTTACCTCATCTCTATGCTGACGCCTACGATCATCAACAATCTGCTCCAACCGTTCTATGTTACCCTGTTGTAACTCCTGCATAGTGATACCCGCCATCATCACCAGAAGGGCTACTGTTATGTCACATATCAATTGACGGATAAAGGTGCAAAAGTTTGATTCTTGCTTTCTCTGTTGTAAAGCGCCAACGAATCATCGAGTTTTTATTGTTTCTTTCTTGTTCCCATGCTGCAACTT
>CAIVSG010000210.1 GCA_903908555.1 uncultured Chlorobiaceae bacterium
AACAAATGCTTTGGAACACGGTGCTGATATCGGGAAGGTTCAGGAGTGGCTCGGTCATGCTAATGTTTCAACAACACGGCTCTATGATCGGAGAAAAAGCAGGCCGGAGGAAAGTCCAACCTTCAGGGTGAAATATTGAGAACTGCACGTTACTCGGGTTCACATTCACCCAACACAAGGAGATCGTCAATTTGGTAGAGTTTGAACAGAAAACTGTCGCCGTCTGACTTTTTACTGTTCATCCAGTTTCGGTATCAAGACTTTTGACTTTTGCAATACTGCTTGGCCTGTTATTTATCCTTGATCGTGACCAGACCCCAATAGGGGCCGCTTCATGAACGCACACTGGCCAGATTGCAAATAGATCGGGCAAGAGGGAAGAAGGGATAACGGCCAAAGGTTCTCCGTCTTAGCCCAAAAAACAGATAGTCAAGATAATGAGCCGGAACAATCGTGTCATCTTCGGGTAGATTTTCATTTCAAGGTCGAGCTATTCCCGGTTTCTGAAGATCGGTGAGTTATGCGGTAACCGCATAATTGATATATACAGTGTCTAACCCTCTCCATATGCACGCATAATTCGCATGTTTGATGGATAGAGAAAAAGTATATTTGTGGTATATTGGCCTTGGTTGAAGAAAGTCTGTTGTAGTAGAAGATAAGTAATTTTAGTGTCACAGCTGAATCTCGTAAAGAAAAAGGATATTCGAATGGCGGAATATAGAGGTTCAGAAGATATTTATAAGGAGTTAGTGGATGACTCGGATGATAATTGGCTATATGGCTTAGTGGCCTTTGCAATTATCGAAGAACGAAGAATAGAATGGATGAGGCATTTTGAAGAAAACAATAAGGTACCCCCAACTATAGATGAAGTGACGAATTGGTATAGGCATCAGCCTTATAGTGAAATTATTAGAGCTAAAGGAGATGCAGAAAATGCACTTCAAGGATATGCAAGAGATGTTATTGATGTTGCGCTCGAGGAAAAGAATAAAGACATTGAAGAAGGGATTATCGTTGCGGAAATTCGGGAGTCTCGAAAGTTTTGGCCACAATTTGGTGTAAACTTTATTGGAGGTTTGGCTGCCTCTATAGTTTTTGCGGCTTTACTCATAGTCGTAGCGTTCTTTGTATTAAACGATACTTCTTCTGTTGAAATTGGTTCTAATCTTAAACATAATTTGGAGAAAGGATATTATGGCGAAAAAAACTGAAGTAACAAGTAAAACGGCAGCGACAGCTGCGTCCAAAGTGTTACGGAATCCTGATTCCAGTAAAACAGCGAAGTCAGCCGCTGGCTCTGCACTTTCTCAAACAAAGTCGCCATCAAAGGAAACTTCAAAGAACGCAGCTACAGCAGCATCAAAAACATTGAGTAATAAAAGTACAAGCAAAACCTCAAAAACTGCCGCAGGTTCAGCTCTCACGCAACGGTCTGGGAAGAAAAAATAAGCAATTAAAAGCCTCCATCTGGCCGTCTAATGCAACGGTTTAGCCGGAAATTTATTGCGGTGTTAGCCTTTATGGCTAATGGCCAGCAGCTTCCCTGCTACCCGATAAAAATGCGGTTCTTATTATAACTTGCATTCAAAAACGGTCAATGGTGATGCAGGCAAAACTAAGGCTCAAGTGTCAATACCAAATGCAGTAATTACTTTGTCGAAAGCCTTATCACAGTCTTCTGCTAACTGAGTGTAATGCAAACGGTAGCTTCCATGTTTTTCTAGCGCTTCTGTTTCGGATGTTCTTTTTTTATTTAATGCAGCATGACCTTTTAGTATGGTTCGTAAACCATGGAGTCGTTGCATGGGTTCCATAATAGCTTTTGCCTCCGTTCCGCTCAGCCCTTTCGCAACCAGCACT
>CAIVSG010000211.1 GCA_903908555.1 uncultured Chlorobiaceae bacterium
TACCCGATGATCGTACGCGATTTCCAGGCCATTATAGGAAAAGAAACCCGTTCACAGATTATAGATCAGGCCGGCAGACTTCCCGATGTTATCACAGCGTGCGTTGGAGGAGGGAGCAATGCAATCGGCATGTTTTATGAATTTTTACAAGATGCCGCAGATGTAGAGCTGGTCGGAGTTGAAGCCGCCGGGGAAGGCCTTATGAAGAGACACGCTGCATCCATGACTCTTGGAACACCCGGAGTACTCCATGGTGCCATGACAAAACTTCTGCAGAATGAGGACGGACAGGTACAGGAAGCGCACTCAATCTCCGCTGGTCTCGATTATCCAGGAGTAGGTCCTGAACACTGCTATCTGCAGGAACTCGGTCTGGTAACCTACACATCCGTCACCGACATTGAGGCACTCTCGGCCCTTAAGAGACTTGCTGAAACCGAAGGCATTATCTGTGCGCTTGAATCGGCCCATGCCATTCACTACGCCATCACCAGAGCACCTGAAATGAAGAGTGATGCCGTGCTTGTAGTTAATCTTTCAGGCAGGGGGGATAAGGATATGGAGACGATTATGACTGAACTTGCGCTGTGAGCTGTGAACAGTGAACAGTGGGCAGTGGGCAGTTGGCAGTTGGCAGTTGGCAGTTGGCAGTTGGCAGTTGGCAGTTGGTAGTTGGTAGTTGGTAGTTGGTAGTTGGTAAAAATAGGGTTAACTGATTCTTGGGGAAAAGATTGTGAAGAAAAAGGATAGAGGGGGTTGCACAAAAAAAAAATATCCTTATATTAATGCCTCATAACGCGGGAATAGCTCAGTTGGTAGAGCACAACCTTGCCAAGGTTGGGGTCGCGAGTTCGAGTCTCGTTTCCCGCTCAGAAACATAAGTCTACGTTGAAAGCCTCCATCTCCGGAGGCTTTTTGCATTTAGAGCTCAATGCACTGAAAAGGCTCTTACTGCTTGACAAAAATGTGAACTGAACACCTAAACAAAAAAGCAGAGAACCGTTTCAGCTGTTATTGTTTTTCATTAATTTTCTGGCAGTTCTATCGCCAAGTGAGGCTGCTACAGAAAAGTCAGATTTTGCACCTCGAGCATCTCCCAAGGCTGATTTTGCGAGTCCTCTGATTCGATATGCTTCAGCATTTACCGGCTTTGGATCGATATTTACAGCTTTTCTAAAGTCCTGTTTGGCAGCTTCGCTCTTACCTAAAGCGCGTTTTGCTATTCCTCTATCCAGGTAAGCCTTCGCCAGGTCCGATGACGGAAGTTTCGGCTTGTTTTTTATAGCCTTGGTAAAAATAGCTATAGCTTCCTTGTTATCCCCGGCTTTAAGTTTTGTTTCGCCGTTGCTCAAATAATTTTCATTATGACTGCAAGCCGCAGTAGCAAAAACTGATAAAGAAATAACCGCAATCAAGAAAAACCGAAAGAAGTGCTGCATGAGGTACCTCGCTTGTCAAGAATGAGTAGGAAAGAAAGCGACACAAGAAACCTGCTGAAAAAACGATAAGTTACTTTGCACCCAGTACATTCTACTCAACACTCCCTTAAAGCGGCCTTAATGACAGCTTAAATTTTGAGTAAAAATGATAAGCAACACATCATTTTTACAAAATCTATGCGATGAAGTTTTATACGGCAAGGTCCTCACAGAAAATTATAAGCCGACTCTTAAGCCGACCAGAACACTATTTCCGGGTAATTTAAATTCACCGTTATGATTGGAAAGGACAACCTTACCCGTTCCAAAATAGCGGTAACGGACATCAAGATCAATGAATTTAGACACAGGGATGGCAACTCCGGCTCCAAACTGATAGCCAAGCACAGAATGTTTTTCGTTGGCGGTATAAAGAGGATTAACCACATTATTGACACCAACCTCAGCAACCCCTATGCCAGCAGTAAGATAAGGACTTAAAAAAACGGCATTTAAATCATAGTAAGCATTAGCCATATAAGAAGTCACGGTATAATTGCCCGTCAACCCATAAACTCCCGAACCATTTTTTATTGTATCAGCATTATTTTTCTGATATCCCACCTCACCCTCAAGCCGAATGTGAGTGACACAACACTTCACACCAGCAGCACCCGTCACATTTATTCCAGAAGCAGTCGCTATTGTTGTAACAGAGTCCGTGGGCTTGATATCACTAAACGATGACCCTCCAAGATTCCCGCTGATATAAGCCTTTGGGCCGGCAAAGGCGGGAGCTGCCAACATCCCAAAAGCAAGAACCAAATCCAAAACAGCAAAAAGCTTTTTCATTTGAGATCTAATTGTGTTTATCAAAAGAATACATTTCCCGCTATCAATTTATAGAAAACTGTTGAGATTTCGCGAAAAGAGGACAGCAGATTTCATAGCGCATTCATTATTGCTATGGCTTTACTTAATTAGTAATAAGGGTATTAGCGAAAGTACTTATCTAAGGTTTCTTAAGGATAAAAAAGCATTAGGGGTGGGATTTAGTGGGCAAATATCTTTTTAATTTTCATTAACCAATTATAATTCTTTGATGGACTTGCATGAGCGGAATTTGAAGGCTTATCTATATAAAAAATAATTCTGTTATAATAATTAATATCTCCTAATGTATCAATTACACGTAAATGTTGCTGCCTATCTCCTTGTCGAAATGAAGTCCAATCCTGTAAAGAAAATGTTTGCAAGTTTGATGGATGGGGCATAGGAACAATTGTTATACCGTCAATAAATCCCGCATCACAAACAATCTGATTAATCTCTTCAAGAACAACATCTCGCTCTATCCAGCTAGGGTCGTGTTTCTTTTGAGCCTCAACAAAAGCAATAGTATCTGGTGAAGTACTATGGTGTGCTCCTGGTTCTACAAAAATAGCTCTGCCTCCTTCCTTCAGAACTCTATAAAATTCCATAAAAACTTTTGGATAGTCATACATATGATGTAACGTATCATAACACAGGAGATGACCAAATACGTTGTTTGAAAACGGCATAGAATGGCCATCTCCATGGGCAAAACTAAGAAGTTCTTTATCTAAACGTTGATCGGCTTGGACACGGTTTTCTAAGCAGTTTTTTAAATCTCCATGGGTATCGAATGATACTACTTGAAAGCCCATTCGAGCACAAAATTCAGAAACCCAACCACTTCCTGCACCAAAATCAAGAATCGGTAGTTTCAATAAAACAGGGTTGAAAAGAGATGCCATAACAGAAAAGTCAAATAAAAGACGGGACGCTGATCTTCCTGTCTGAAAAGGCTCAGTCACAGCTGGAGTAATTATGAAATCATCGTTTAATAATCTTGGTGTATCCTGAGAAACTTTGGTGGTGTTAGCTACTATGTTTTCCACTAATAATTTATTTGAATTAAATGAAGCATAACCAGAAGTTATTAAGTTATGTGAACATGATTAGCTGTATGTGACCCCTCCTCTCTACGCAGATAGCGCATGATTTTACGACTGCCATAATATGGATGCCGGGTGTACTCCTTATCAATCAGTTCAAGCAACAGCAACTCTTCTGCATCAGGAAACAAAACGATAGAAGGCAAATATACCGTTGAACGATTGACGGATGCAAGTGCGCATTGCTTTGATACCGGCAATGGCTCTTCGTCGCTAACCCATCGTCTACGCGTGCTCATAGGGATAGACCGGATTTTTTTTAACCAATCCAACTCAACCTTTAACCGGCCGATTTCGGTATAAAGTTTTTCCGGATCAGCAGCCGGTTCGACCGGTTTAGTGCCCCGTTTGGCATCAAACAAGGTTGAAGCCTGTTCCTGCAGCTCTTTTTTCCATTTAACAACCTGAACGGGGTGTACCCCAAATTCTTGACCTATTTCATTCAGCGTTTTGACCCCTTGAATAGCCTCAAGCGCCACCTTAGCCTTAAAGTCACTACTAAAATTTTTCCGCGTCCTTTTTGTCATTACTTCTTCCTTTTTGGGGCAAGTTAACAACTTAAACCGCTGTCTAAAATTCGGGGTCCACTATATATCAAGGGATGGTGTACTGGTATGTGAGGTACTTATATTCGAAGCAATTCCAAGATCATCGGTCTTATCATGAATCATATTATTGATTACTGCGAGGTCAGTTGTGCTAAAATAGTTATTGGATGCTGAAATTGCTGCAGAATCATAACCACTTGGTAATGATAGCGCTACAAGATTAGTACTCAGAAAGCTATTATTGTTAACAACTGTTGCGCCACTGTATGCCGCCCGGTTTTCAACTGCATAAGCTGTTGTTTGATCAACAAAAACATTGTTGTATAACATATACGGACACGTTATCACTTTCACCGACTGAAATACCTCCTGAATTGGTAAATATATTCCTTGCAATCGTGACATTGGATGTCGGATACTTCATCAGGCACTTGTTCAGTTGCTACAAGAAGAAGCAAAATAATAATCCTGTCTTTGATGCTCACAAGGCATTTGTCATCAGAACAGAGAGACAGAGTTCCACAACTGCGCAAGCAATAGTAAATCAATTTCAGGGGTGGTATAAGATTTTCGGTTTGTTTGGTTGTTCATCACACTCTGGCAGAAGAACATTGATCACGAACACTGCACGAAAGATTTCAACGGTCGGTGGCAGTCTGACGAATATTCAGATGCTGGCAGGTCACTCATCTCTTCAAACGACACAGAGATATATTGACGAGAACAAGGATGCGAAGAGAAAGGTTGTGGATTTGGTCTGATGGAGAAACCTAAAAAAATACTCGTATCACGATTGTGTTTTTCATATATTTTGAACCTTCTTTCTCAAGATGAAAACCGGTGATTTTCAGTGAAAAACATCACCGAGAAAGTAATCTGAGATAGTAATGCGAAGGATTTACAAGGAGATTAATAACCACTAATTTCTTGTAAAATAAGCACTTGGAGAGGTGCGAGAGTGGTTGAATCGGACGGTCTCGAAAACCGTTGTGCGCTTCGGTGTACCGTGGGTTCGAATCCCACCCTCTCCGCGCAATAGCCTAACTTTCCGGAATATTGAAAGTTAGATAGCAATGAAGCCCGCAACAGGCGGGCTTCTGAGTTTATCACATACTACTGAGAATCGATTTTACCCAGGTTTTCGCATTCCTACGGCACTGTCAAGTTCCGAAGAATGCTCAAATTTGGCCGGGTTTACTTGAACCATTTGGCCCAGCAACAATCCACATCCATGTTGACATGAGTGGTTATCTGACGGAATGGGTTGGCTTATGTGGCTCACGATAAAAAATCTTACCGTTCTTGGAATATGGGGTGGGAATGCCAAGCTTATCATTCTCTGCAATTGCCTTTTTAACGGCCTTAGCAAATGATTTTTGTATAAGAACAGTCATCTCATCAAAATCATCAAAGATTTCGCAACTGTTCGTTGTTGGTTCAATTTTTGGCGCGTGTTTCATGCTATCTCTCCTCTAAATGTAACATAGCGCATTGCCACGCGTTATGTTGCTTTTCGCAAGAATGGGTTGAACGCTAAAAAAGACGATCCCAATCCTTTCCTTCTTTCGAAATATATTAACTTTTTATTAACCCTGTCCTACCTTTTTGTGTTTTTCTATAGGTTCCCATCAGGAAGCGGACTATAAAGGGCACCTCTTATTTATTATTGAAATAAAAGATGGAAGGCAAACTTTACCTGCAGGCTGAAAAGAGCCATCCCTTTCAGGAGAACTTTTGTTTTGTTGGGGTTCAGAAAGAAAGTTCCGAGTGCTGTAGGCCGAGTGCTGAGCGAAAGCGAAACAGTTGGCAGTGGGCAGTTGGCGAGGGTTGCACTCCCCTTTTAGGGTAATGGGTAATTAGGCTCGTGCTTTTATGAATGGGGGGCTTCAGAGTTGAAAACTGATTCCAGTGTCTGGGCAGTGAGGATAGCCTCTCCCCAAGCTTCTAATGACGGTTCAGTAGCATTGCTTAACTTCTCAGTTGCCCATGCTGGTAATGCGCCAAAGCGACGTTCCAAAAGTCTTCTCAGAAGCTTCGATTCACCTTCTACGCGACCTTCTAATCTGCCTTCTACTCTGCCTTCTACTCGACCTTTGGCTATGCCGATTCTTTCTATGCTGGTGATGTATTTCATGCTTTTCTGCTCCTCAATTGTTTCTATTTCTTTCCAGACTTTTGTGTCCAGCCAAGCTGGTGGACTTGCTATATTTTCGTGGACAGTGTGAGAAGTCATATCTTCAATCAAAAGGAGATATAAAACATGACACAGACAGGCAACCAGAGTCGCAGACAGTACAGCAAAGAGTTCAAGGTA
>CAIVSG010000212.1 GCA_903908555.1 uncultured Chlorobiaceae bacterium
CAGCAGCAGCAGGTGATTTGAAGTCTCCGCCTGCACGACGACTCCGAAGGACCCTCCTTCATCTCTTGTGCAGCATGGCTGCACGGAGGACTTTCGTCCTCCTGTACGCCTTCGTGGCGCACCATCATCTGCATATTTCATCAGGGTGGTAAGAGATAGTAGCATATTGTCGGTGTTTGATTTTGCAAAAACCTTGCAAATAAATCAGAAAGATGTATTATATTGCTAATATATATTATTTATTATTGTAATTTCCTGATGATTGCAGAACAGACTGGACGCATAGCACGTACATGGAACCCCCTACCGATCATTACGACAGCCCGTGGAAAGAAGCCATTGAGCACTACTTTCCGGAGTTTATGGCGTTTTATTTCCCTGATGCTTATGATGGGATTGATTGGACAAAGGAACATGTATTTCTCGATCAGGAGCTTCGGGCTGTGGTACAGGATGCCGAGTTAGGCACCCGATTTGTTGACAAGTTGGTTCGCGTCACAGAACTCAGTGGCGCCGAGAGCTGGATATATATTCATATTGAAGTGCAAGGCACAAGACAGGCTGAATTTGCCAAAAGGATGTTTGTCTACAACTATCGGATTTTTGATCGATACGAAAAACCTGTGGCAAGTCTGGCGGTGCTGGCCGATGAACACAAAAAGTGGAAACCCTCTTCCTACGGTTATTCTGTGCTTGGGTGCAGGCAAACTCTGGAGTTCCCCATAGCCAAACTGACCGATTACGACGAAAAGCTCGATGAGCTCCTTGCTTCGGACAACGCGTTTGCTTTAATTACAGCAGCACATATCCTGACCCGACAAACCCGAAAGGAGCATCAGGATCGCTATGAAGCCAAACTCAGTTTAGTACGAATACTCTATAACCGACACTGGGATAAACAACGAGTCATCGACTTGTTTAAGGTCATAGATTGGTTAATGACATTGCCAGTATGGCTGGAAACAGAGATCTGGCAAGAAATAGAAACAATTGAGGAGATAGAAAAAATGCAATACATCACCAGCATAGAAAGAATCGGAATAGCCAAAGGGATAACTCAGGGAATAGCCAAAGGCCGAATAGAAGGTGAATCAAAGCTTCTTAAAAGACTTTTGGAGCATCGCTTTGGTGTATTGCCTGCATGGGCAACAGCGAAGTTGAGCAATGCTTCCGAATCGGCATTAGAAGCCTGGGGCGAAGCCGTTCTTACTGCACCAACACTGGACTCGGTTTTCCTAACCGAAGCGACTCCCAGGAAGAGTAAAGATACTACCACCACAGCCCATTAGACTCCGGCGATATGATGGTAAAGGGACTGGAATAGCGGTCTGCCGTCAAGAGATCCCAGCAGCTTTTCACTGGCTCTCTCCGGGTGAGGCATCAGCCCAAGCACATTCCCCTGCCGGTTAATGATGCCGGCTATATTCTTGAGTGAACCATTCGGATTAGCATCATCGGTTACCTCCCCGACTGCATTGGTATACTTGAAAACAATCTGGTTGTGCTCTTCAAGGCTTTCGATTACTTCAGAAGGGGCAAAGTAGTTACCTTCCCCATGAGCGATAGGAATACTGAGCACGTCATTCTCTTTGTACTGGTCGGTAAAGATAGTGGCACAATTCACAGGCCTTATATTTGTCTGGCAACAGAGAAACTTTTTATCTCTGTTCCTCGAAAGTGCTCCTTCAAGAAGTCCGCTTTCAAGCAATACCTGAAACCCGTTGCAGATGCCAAGCACAGGAAATCCCTTGCGGGCGAACTCTATAACCTCCTGCATGATTGGTGAAAAACGGGCAATTGAACCAGCCCGAAGATAGTCGCCATAGGAAAAACCTCCGGGAAGGATAATTGCCTTTGCTCCTTTCAGATCGTGCTCATTATGCCAGAGCATAACCGGTCTCACACCCTCAAAAGAAGCAACAGCATATTCAGTATCATGATCACAGTTTGAACCGGGAAATACAACAACACCTACAAGTACATCAGCCATAGTTGAATGCTATTTATTTAACGTGCTCCAGCTCAAAAGAATAATTTTCCATGACTGGATTCGA
>CAIVSG010000213.1 GCA_903908555.1 uncultured Chlorobiaceae bacterium
GTATCATTTGAATCCTTTACCACTTTGAGATAATCAATGGTTTCATCGTCTTCAAGATTAGCCAACCATTGAATCAATTCAAGCTTGATTGATTCCTGTCCCATAGTATCGCTTTTTATCAGATTTATAAACCCACCGTATTTTAGAAATATACACTTTCACTTGATTTTTTCGGCGGAAAAAAGCTACCCTCTCAAGACAGATTGACATCGACCAAGGAGGGCGACCACAAGGGTCGCCCCTACGGCGACGTTCTACTCTGCCGGTTCCTTTTTGATTTCCGTCAGGAAAGAGCTGAAGGTTTCGCCGTACATCTCCCATACCGTCATAAAGAGCGCAGCAATAATCGGCCCGATGATAAACCCCCATATTCCGAACAACCCAATTCCGCCAAGCGTTCCAAAAAATATAAGCAGCTCATGCATCTGCGTATCCCGCCCAACCAGAATGGGGCGGACAATATTATCGATCTGGCTCACCACAAGTGTGCAAAACAAAAGAACCCCCAGGGCTTGAGGATAATGCCCTGTCGCGGTAAGGTAGAGAACAGCGGGAAACCAGACAAGTCCGGATCCAATAACCGGTAACACCGAAAGCAGCGACATAATCGTACCCCAGAAGATTGCACTCTCAATACCTGCCAAATGTAAAGCAAGCCCTGCAAGAACACCCTGCATAACACCGATAACCATGCTCCCCTTTATCGTCGCTCTAGTCACCGAAAGAAACTTGTCGAGCAGTCGATCCTGATCACTCTTAGTGAGGGGAAAATATGAGAGTACTTTTGCAAGAATCATCCGTCCATCTTTCAAAAAAAAGAACATGGTGTAGAAAAAAACAAAGAGCAGAAAGAGATCATTAACAGCCGAATAGGTAAATGAGGATACGCTCTCAAAGAGCAGTGCTCCCGCTTTATTGACAAACTCACCCGCTTTTTGCAGAATATTGACACGGTAGATTTCAAGCTCGGCATAATAGGGCAGGGTTCGAAGCTGCTCATTGAATGCTGCCGGCTCCTTAAACTGCTGCTGGATCCATGGAACGGCAACTCTCGCGATCCTGCCTGCCTGCTCTACAACAATAGCAAGAAGAACTGCCAGAGGAACAATTACAATCAGAAGCAACGTCACCATGGTCATTGACGCACTCAGGCTATTACGCCCTCTGAACCAGCGATTGAACTGGTTGAACACGGGCATGGCGAGAGCTGAAAAAATAGCCGCCAGAACAATAACCATGAGAAAATAACGGATCATGGCAAAAAAGATGGCGGAGAGAAGCAGGACAATCAGAAGAAGGATTACCTTGTTTGCTTTTATGCTGTTCATAGTCTTTTCCATTGTGTTCTTCCTTTTATAACAATCGCCAGGCTTAAAACCACTCCCGAGTCTCCGCTCCGAGAAGCTGAGAGCGAACAAAAGCGACTGCAAAAATTCCGGCCGTCTCAGCCCGGAGAATTGTTTTTCCAAAAGAGATTTCCCTAAACCCCGCTTCCCTGGCCTCCTCGACCTCTTTTTCTGTAAAGCCCCCTTCCCCTCCAATCAGAAAAAGCGTGTTTTTTCCAGCACATTGCACCTCCGGAGCTTCGTCTGAAATCTCGTAAGGAATCAATTTCAAATCGTACCCATGAAGAGCTATAACCTGCTTGAAAGAGAGTGGCTCTAAAAGCTGCGGCAGATAATATCGTTTTGACTGCCGGGCTGCTGAAAGGACAATCGTCCTCCACCTGCCAAGCCTGCCCTGCACTCTTTCACTCGTCGGCTGACTGACAGTGCGCGCCGTAATCATGGGAATAATAGTCGATACCCCGAGTTCGGTGGCTTTTTCCAGAAAAAGCTCAAACCGCTGGGGCGCCTTCAAGAGGGAGATGGCAACACTGACTCCAGTATTTGGCCTTTCAACCACTGAGTGATCAAGAATTTCCCCTTCAAGTGACTTTTTACCGACATCCACTATCCTGACCTCACAACGCGAACCTTGACCATCAGTAACAAGAATGTTGTCGCCTGTTTTTTTTCGCAGAACCCTCGTAAGATGATGAAATTCATCACCATCAATGACCAGCCGGGCGGCATCGAGCGTTATGTTCTCCGGGGAGGTGTAAAAGAGTTCCATAGGTTCTTAATCCTTCATGGCTACGGCCAGGGCAGCGAAAGAGACTTTTTCAACCCCTGCCTGAAACAGTGCCGAGGCGGCTGCAGCCAGGGTTGCGCCGGTTGTAACAACGTCATCAACGAGAAGCACATGACGCAACGTAACACCTTTTGCAACAGAAAAGGCACCTTCAGGATTTTTTTTCCGTTCTTCAACAGAAAGGCTTGTCTGCGAAACGGTATACCGTTTTCTCACAAGCAGTTTCGGCATAACCGGTTTGGCAAGCGATTTACCAATACCTTCAGCAATTTTCTCAGACTGGTTATAGGAACGCTCTATTTTTTTAAGGCGATGCAGCGGAACAGGCACGATACACTCTATATCCCCGATACCTTCACAGGAGAGCATCCATTCTCCCAATTGAAAGCCAAACATGTTGCCAAGGTTATACATCCCTTCATATTTCATGGCGTGAATGGCAAGCTGCAGGGAGCTCTTTTTGTGAAACTGGTAACGGCACCATCCTCGTTCAAACAGAACTGTTTTGCCAAAACGGGAGGTAATAACGTTACGCAAAAACTGTTCAGCCTCTACAGAGTTTGTGAACGGATCGAAACCGGCCATGCATGAGCTGCAACAGCCATCTTCACCGGAAATGAGAAGCCTGCCGCAGACGACGCAGACTTTAGGAAAGAGCAGGTGAAGGAGACGGTCAAGCGCCACGATAAAACCTCGTTATCCCTCGTTATGTTCAGCCAAAGCATAAGGCCGCTGCACCGTACATTCCTGCCTTGTTTCCAAGAAGTGCCGGTACTAATTCAAGTCCATCATGCATGGAAGGAAGCGTGGAAAGCCGGAGCTGATCAAGTGCCGGATCGAAAATAAGGCTGCCGGCAGCTGAAATACCGCCACCTATGACAAATTTTCTGATATCCATAAGCGCTACAACGTTTGCCAGACCTATACCGAGCATGGAGCCTACCCTGTTCCATACCGCAAGGGAAACCGCGTCACCCTCAATGGCCGCATGTTCAAGATGGCGCGGTGAAAGCTTTGTATAGTCATTGTCACAGAAGCGGCCAACAGAAGAACCGGATGAGGAGGCATCAATCATCCGGCGTGCGAGTTCCACAATACTCTTTTTCCCGATTAAACTCTCAAGAGTGCCTGTTATGCCCGAATGAATGCTTGAACCTTCAAAATCAATTATCAGGAAGCCTACCTCGCCTGCCGTTCCACTGGATCCGCGATAAAGTTTTCTGTTGAGAATAATTCCTCCGCCTACGCCGGTACCGAGAGTCACCATGAGAAAATCCCGAAACTCGCGTCCTGCACCATACAACGCTTCACCAAGGGCTGCTGCGTTAGCATCATTGTCAATAAATACCGGAATAGACAGCTCTTTATGCTGTTTGAGACAGTGCTCCAGATTGTCGCGCAAAGGAACAACACTCCACCCTGGAAGGTTCGGCGGATAACTCAACGTTCCTTTTTCAGCATTAACCGCCCCCGGAGCTCCCAATCCGATTCCGGCACATTGGGCAGGATCCATGGTCCGGGAGGCAAGGGTATAGAGATCAGAAATAATTCCGGCAAGCTGTATGACAATCCCTTCCGGACCTGAAGCGGTATCAGTTGGAACCCTCCGGTCAGTCAGAATGCCATGCTTCTCGTCGACTATCGCCGCCTTGATTGCCGTACCTCCAAGATCTATACCAAGCGCCCATCGGGACATACGTTTCTCTTGTTATCCTTAGTTCTTAAATTTTCAGCTGTTAAAGGGCCTTAAGAATTTCCGGCCATACCTGCCTGATGCGAAAAAGTCGAGAATCTCGATGATTTCCGGTTCCTGAGGCAGTTCCGACGTAACCTGGTCAAGAGCATTACTGAGCAGCAGACCTGATTGAAAAAGAATCCTGTACGCATCTTTAATGAGTGTGATTTTTTCAGAACTGAACCCTCTCCGCTTCAACCCGATGGAGTTAAGGCCCTCATAACGGAAAGACTCGTGACCGCCGGCCATGACAAAAGGCGGAACGTCAAGAGAGGCTCTGGCGACTCCCCCTACCATTGAAAAGCGGCCGATTCGAACAAACTGGTGCACCGCGGCAAGTCCCCCGATAACGACATAATCACCAACCTCGCAATGGCCTCCAAAGGGCACACAATTTGCGACAACAACATGATTGCCGATAACACAATCATGCCCGACATGCGAATAGGCCATGAACAGATTATCAGAACCA
>CAIVSG010000214.1 GCA_903908555.1 uncultured Chlorobiaceae bacterium
AATAATCCGGCAGCTGATATTGTTCATCCCGCACTGGAATGCAGCAAAAATGCCGGTAGGACCGCCACCAACGATGGTGAGATCACGGATCTCTTCACCGCCATCAAAATAAAGTTTATTTATGGTCATTGGTTCGAGAATCCCCTGATTACTGGATATTGTCCTGTCCTGGAGCTTTTTCAGACTTCGAATTTTTCAGATAAATCATTCCTTCCGGATCAACCATGCCATAAAGGATGGTCATCAGATGCCCTGCAGCATCAAGCTCATGAATCTCCACATGTATTGCATCCCGTTTGCGTACCTGGTTTCCTTCGTTATCCTTGAAATAAAAGAGCGCTTTGACTCCTCCATGGGGCGTGATTCCTTCAAACATGTAGTTACCATCCTCAAGTTCGTCAAGAGCGCAGCCTGCTGAAGAGGAGTCTATAGGACAGGATGCGCATTGAGAGTAAAAGCCTTCAGCTGAGTCAGCGAATTCACAAATGGGAAATTTCATAATCTCTCTTTTATTTTCGTCAGGATAAGATGCCTGCAAATATATACATTTATAAAATATTGTTGTAGAGTTGGAAGTTTATTGATTTCTTATGCCTGGGATTTTAACAACAGAATTAAGCTCATTACGGAATGTTAGCAAAGCGAATCATACCCTGTCTTGATGTTCGTGACGGACGGGTAGTAAAAGGAATCAATTTTGAAGGATTACGAGATGCAGGCTCCATTCTCGAACAGGCTCGCTTTTATAATAATGAACTGGCTGACGAACTGGTTTTTCTTGATATTTCAGCATCACTTGAATCCCGAAAAACAACACTGGAAGAGGTGTTGAAAGTTTCCGGAGAAATTTTCATTCCTCTCACGGTAGGCGGCGGCATAAACTCAGTTGAACGCGCCAAAGAGGTTTTTCTGCATGGTGCCGACAAGGTTTCTGTCAATACTGCTGCCGTCAACGATCCGACACTCATCACCCGCATTGCTGAAAAATATGGTTCGCAAGCCGTTGTGGTTGCCATTGACATCAAAAAAACAGGAAACGATTACCTTGTTCATACCCACTCAGGGAAAATACCGACCCGCTATGAAGCAGTAGAATGGGCGCAGATTGTTCAGGAGCTTGGCGCAGGGGAAATCCTTTTGACCAGCATGGACAGGGATGGGACCAAAGAGGGCTACGACAACGAGATTCTCAGCAGGGTATCAACGTCAGTGCATATTCCCGTCATCGCATCCGGAGGCGCCGGTAATCTGGAGCACCTCTATGATGGCTTTACCAAAGGCCATGCCGACGCGGCTCTTGCAGCATCCATATTCCACTTCCGGCAGCACTCCATCCGTGAAGCAAAAGAATTCCTCCGTGAACGGGGCATTCCCGTCCGGCTTTAAACGACTCACCATCCCTCAGTCCGCAGGCTCTTCCTCAAGCCGTTTGCGGATCCGTTGCAACTCCGTGGAACGTTCGAGCGTCGTTTGAGGATACGATAACTTCATATCAGTCAAGGTCTTTACAATAAGGCTGGAAACAATAAGCCGGGCATTTTGTTTATCGTCAGCCGGCACAACGTACCAAGGCGCATATCTGGTGCTTGTAGCACCAAGACACTCCTCATAGGCATGCATATACTGCTTCCAGTATACCCTCTCTTCAACATCTGCAGCGCTGAATTTCCAGTTCTTTGCCGGGGCATCTATTCTATCAAGAAACCGTTTTCTCTGCTCCTCATTTGAAAGGTGAAGGAAAAATTTCAAAATCTTTGTGCCGTTGCGATGGAGATGTTGTTCCATGTCGACAATCGAATCGAAACGATGCTGCCAAACCTTCCCCTCATGAATCAGCTCCTGGGGAATACCTTGTCCTGAAAGTATTTCCGGATGCACACGAACAATAAGCACCTCCTCATAATAGGAACGGTTAAAGATCCCGATGTGGCCCCGTTCCGGCAGAGAAAGGTTGCTTCTCCAAAGAAAATCGTGATCAAGTTCGTGAGCGGAAGGATGCTTGAAACTGAAGACCTGGCACCCCTGAGGATTCACACCCGACATCACATGGCGGATCACACCGTCTTTTCCGGCGGCATCCATAGCTTGAAAAATCAGCAGCACTGCATACCTGTTATCTGCATAATGAACCTGCTGCAGCTTGCTCAGCTGCTCGACATGAGTGGCAAGCATCTCTTTATACTCTTTTTTGGAACTGTAAACCGGATCGACAAGCGTAGGTCGTTTAGCAAGATTTACATGTTCGTTTTCACGAATCCGCAAAGCATCAAGGTCAAACCACATAGCAATGAGATTGAAAATTTTACACTGAAAACCATTTTAGAAATAGAGCTGAAGCATGGGTACAAAAGGAGCTTTTTTTAAGCAAATTTTAAGTTTCGGCTTACTCTTCTTTAAGAATCATGAAGCTACCTTATGATGCACGGAGCCAACCTTACATCAACCGTAAATATTAATTAAATTTACTGACACTATGAACACGGTAGCCTTGAAAACCTGGGCCGAGGGTTCCGCAACCAAAGAGAACGATAATAATTAATAGCTAAAAACAGAGCATATGAGACTTCTTATTATTGAAGATGAACCTGGAATAGCCGGTTTTCTCAAAGATGGACTTGAAGAAGAATACTTTGCCGTTGATATTGCTTACGATGGCAAAAATGGACTTGATCTTGCCATGACAAACGAGTATGACCTGATCATCATAGATTGGATGATTCCTGTCATAAGCGGAATAGAAGTATGCCGGCAAATACGTAAATCAGGAAGCCTGGTTCCGATAATGTTTCTGACCGCAAAAGACACCCTGGAAGACGTGGTGTTCGGTCTTGAAGCCGGGGCTAATGATTACATAAAAAAACCATTTGCTTTCGAAGAGTTACTTGCACGAATAAGAGTGCAGCTCAGAAGTAAAAACCAGGGCGACGACTCGTTACGTGCCGGGAACCTGAACATCAATCCGGGAACTCATCAGGTATTCTACGAAACGAGCGAAATCACTCTCACTCCCAAGGAATTTGCCCTGCTTGAATACCTTGTCCGCAATAAAGATAAAGTGTGTACCAGAAGCCGAATCATCGAGCACGTCTGGGACGTCCATTTTGATTCTGATACATCCGTGATTGATGTCTATATCACTTTTTTACGCAGAAAACTTGAAAATGCAGGATGCGGAAACTTAATTCAAACCATTCGAGGTGTAGGCTATATCATTCGTGAATCCTGAAGCAAAAGGCATGAAAATAGAAGCAAAGCATGCACTCAAGAGTGTCTCCATCCGCTTAAAGAAATGGACGGTCATGAGTTTGCGCAACCGCATCGCCTTTTACTATACCATTGCGACAGCCTTTCTCATTGCCATGGTCTTTGCGATACTCTATTTCATGGTTGAAAGCATTGTTTATAAGCAATTCGATGACGAAGTCAACAAAGAGGTTACTGAAGTTTTTACAAATGCACACCTAACAAGTCACGATTTCACAAGTTTCTCGCGCTTTAAAACTTTTATTGACGATAACAGTGAGGCAAAACAAGATCTGAAAGAAGTCGCAAAAGTTGACACCGAATTTATTCAACTTGTCAACGTCGATGGAGAGGTCATCAATAAATCAATAAATCTTGCCCGCAATGTTCTGACATTCAAGTCCGGCGAGACAACAATGATATACTTCAACAGCACTATCAACAATTCATCAATTCGTCAGGGACAGCTTCCTCTTTTCAATCGTAATGGTATCATTAAAGGGTATCTGATTATAGCTGTTCCAATGAAAAAAGCAATTATTGTCCTTAACGACCTCCAGAACGTTTTTCTGTTTTCTTTTCCCGCCATTATCCTAACGCTTTTTGTTCTTACACGATTAATCGCCGGAAAAAGTATCCGCCCCATCGAAAAGGTTATAGCAACGTCGGAAAAAATGACGCAGCCTAATATCAATCAGCGTATTGAACTACCGCATCACCATGACGAATTGTATCGCCTGTCGGCAACCATCAATGCGCTGCTTGACAGAATGCAGGATGCGTTCCAGCGCGAAAAACAGTTTACCGCTGATGCTTCACACGAACTGAAAACACCTCTTGCCGTTGTTAAAGGCACTCTGGAAGTTCTGGTTCGCAAGCCGCGAGAGAAAGAACAGTACGAAAACAAGATTCAGTTCTGCCTTATGGAATTAAACCGCATGGCACGACTGATTGATCAGCTTCTTATGCTTGCCCGGTACGAAAGCAACAAAATGAGTCCACATATCGAGGTGGTGTCAATCCCCCTTGCTCTTGGGGCTGTTACAGCACGATTGTACCCTATTGCTCAGGAAAAAAAGATCGAATTCAAGGTTAAGGGCAGAGAAAAATCGTCAGTTACTGCAGACCCGGCAATGCTTGATATGGTTTTTGAAAATATTCTTTCAAATGCAATCAAGTATTCTCCTGCCAAGTCTATCGTAACAATAACCGTTGAGCAAAAAGAGAGAACCATCACGTGCAGTATCACCGATCAGGGAATCGGAATTCCTGAAGAAAAACTGCATGCTGTTTTTGAGCGGTTCTACCGGGTTGATGAGTCAAGAAACTCAGGCACAGGCGGATTCGGGCTGGGATTGTCAATTGTAAAAAGACTTGCAGATCTGCAACAGATCCAGGTATCAGTGAAAAGCGAAAAAAACCTCGGCACTACCTTTTCCCTGACATTTCCTACAACGTAACCATTATTCAAACCCTTGCTGCGACAGAAACTTACCAACCGCCGGAGAAAGATCCTGGAGCAATATCTGAGATAACTTCAAGTTTCCGAAACCATGTGATGGAGTACCAATTCGTTCTGTTACTCCTCTGAGCCTGAAGGAGTATAGGGTAGAGTGAAAAAGAATTTGCTTCCGCAGTCCGTTACCGATTCGACTCGTATAGTTCCGCCAAGCATCTCTACGAATGCTTTGGAAATGCTCAATCCGAGCCCGTATCCTTCATATTTTTGGACTAAGGATTCGTTAAAGAATAATCATAACTAATTCAGATGGAAATCGGATCAATTCTGTAGTTCCATTCTCCATGAAATTCATTTCGTGTGATCCGGATTTTTTCAAACTCCTCGTCACTGACTTTGATGCCTGACGGATACAA
>CAIVSG010000215.1 GCA_903908555.1 uncultured Chlorobiaceae bacterium
ATCGGTACTCATAAGGCAATATCAGACATTAGAAACTTAAAATCTGGAGATCAAAAACCATACTTAATCGTATTTAATATAATGATTTATGAGTAAATTTTAAAGTGTTATGATGGATTTTAAGTCCGACAGGCTGCTAGAAAGTCATTCTCTTCTGTGCGCAAGAACTTGGGGACGGTATTTTTATCGTATAGTTACGGATGGGAAGGGATGAGTTGGCAGTGGGCATTGAAAAGACAAGGGTAAGGGATGATATGAAAATACCCGATGACGCTGCAAATGACCAAAACACAGCATATATCTGTAAAGGGCAGGAAGTTGAGTTATATTATTTGTTGCATGGGGGGGTGAAGGATTATTTCTGAATAGCTCTCATGAGTGATGATATCCAGCTTTTAGTAATTCTTCAACCCGATCCATCATCGTCAACGGAGCCTTCTCCATTCGAGAAAAGGCAAACCACCGTTTCCCCAAATCCTTGAGCGATGCGCCAAGATGATAGACCATTTCACCATCCAGAATCAAAAAGCGATCATGATGGATAAAACTTACCTTCAAGCGCTGTTGAACAGCCTGATTGCTTCCTGGGAAAACGAAGTCATTGAACTTTAAGCAGGCAGGGAAAGATTATTCGACCGACGATATTGGAAAGTATTTCTCTGCTTTGGCCAATGAAGCGAATTTGCGTGGCGAAGAGGCCGCATGGCTGGTGTTTGGGGTTCATAACAAAACCAGGCAAGTTGTCGGCTCTGACTATCGACCGCAATTTGAACGTCTGCAAAGCACGAAAATGCAGATTGCTGAAAACACAGAACCAAGTATCACTTTTCGCAATATTCATGAACTTCAAGACACCAATGGGCGAGTAGTTTTATTTGAAATACCCGCAGCTCCTCGGGGATTGCCGATTTCGTGGAAGGGGCATTATTATGCTCGAGCTGGCGAAAGCTTGACCAATCTTGGACTGGATAAGCAAGATGAAATCCGGCAGCAGACCAGGTCGAGCGACTGGACTGCGCAGATCATCACTGATGCTTCTATCACTCATCTGGATGCAACTGCGTTGCAAAAAGCACGCGAATCGTTTGCCCGTAAGTATGCTAATCGGTTCTCATCTGATGAAATTGCACGGTGGTCTCTCCCTGTTTTTCTTGATCGTGCAAAACTGACACAGGACGGCAAGATCACACGTTCCACACTTTTGCTCTTGGGTAACCCGGAAGCTGCCTATTTTCTCTCCCCTCATCCAGCCCAAATGACATGGAAGCTCGAAGGGCCAGAACGTGCTTATGAACATTTCGGTCCACCCTTTTTGCTCAGTACTACGGCACTCTATCAGAAAATTCGGAACATCCAGCTTCGCATACTTCCTGATGATGCTTTACTGGCTGTTGAGGTTGCCAAGTATGACCAGAAAGTTGTCTTGGAAGCATTGCATAACTGCATCGCCCATCAGGATTTCACCCGTAGCGGTCGAATTATCGTTACTGAACAGCCTGACAGGTTGATATTTGAAAATGAGGGTTCTTTTTTTGAAGGGAAACCGGACGACTATATCACTGGCAATAAAACTCCACGACGCTACCGGAACCCTTCCCTTGTGCAGGCTATGACCGAATTGAACATGATCGATACCATGGGATATGGTATTCATGCAATGTATTTAGGCCAGGCCAGGCGATATTTCCCTATGCCAGACTATGATCTCAGTGATCCTCTCGCTGTAAAGATGACGGTTTATGGACACGTCGTTGATCCCGCATATAGTCGGATGCTGATCCAAAAAACCGATCTTCCGCTAACAGATATACTCTGCCTGGGCCGTATCCAGAAAAATCTGCCGGTGCCGGAAGCAACCATCCGTCATTTAAGAAGAAGCGGACTGATTGAAGGGAGAACCCCCAACTTTCATGTTTCAGCAATAGTGGCGCAGGCTACAGCGAGTGAAGCCGAATATATCCTAACCAGAGCACAGGATGATGCGTTTTATTCCAAGCTGATCATTGACTATCTGACCAAATTCAGCAAAGCTTCAAGGGAAGAAATAGACAAATTGTTGTGGACAAAATTAAGTGATGCCTTGGATAAGGAACAGAAAAGTAAAAAAGTTGCAAATATACTTGCGAATTTACGGCGATCAGAACGCATTGATAATGCCGGAACCCGGAAATCTCCTATTTGGCAACTTGCAGAAAAGAATGCAGAATAAAACGGCTTATTTGCAGAAAAGAATGCGGAATAGTTTTACTCTAAGTTTTTATTTTAAAATATCTTGCAGAATCCATTCACTTGGCAACTTGCAGAAAAGAAAGTGAAATAAAACGGCTCATTTGCAGAAAAGGATGCAGAAAGAACTCCCAGGATAAAGGCCTATGAAATTCAAGTTCAAAGTGCAACCCTATCAAACGAGCGCCGTTGACTCAGTTGTTGACTGCTTTGCTGGACCAGGTTAGCTCAAAACACAACACCTATACGATCGATACAGGTAAAACACCTATTCCATTAGAATTTACGGGGTTTAAAAATGCTGATATTCTCCTGACGGAGTCACAGCTAAAGGAGAACGTTCACGAAGTTCAGCAGCGCCAAAACCTTCCGTTGTCTTAGGTATTGATTTCGAGCGCCAAGTGCCCAGTCAACCTTGAGATAGAAATGGAAACCGGTACGGGTAAAACGTACTTTTATATCAAGACCATCTTTGAGCCGAACAAGCTGTATGGGTGGAGCAAGTATATTGTTGTGGTGCCAAGTATTGCTATTCGTGAAGGTGTCTATAAATCACTGGAGGACACTGCTGACCACTTTACCGTAACCGCTTGAAGAACTTGGGGACGGTATTTTTATCGTATAGTTGCGGATGGGAAGGGATGAGTTGGCAGTGGGTGGAGGTTTGCAGTTGGGTGCAAGTCCAAACGTTACGAAATAGTTGATGCTAGCAAATAAAAAACGAGGTATCTGCTCAGTGAGGCATCATGTTCCGGATCTCCCTTTATGTATTAGAGCTTCAATCATTCCACTTTTGTCAGGTAGGAAATGTTAACCTGGCGTTTTTCTTTTTTTTTGTCTGCTTGATTTCAAGTTCACAGCCAACAGCTACGGCATATTTCCTGATTTTCTAAGGCTACATTTACCGGCATTGATGTTGATGAGTATGAAAAGCTGAAGGCTGATAAGGTGAAGCGTGCTGAGGAGGTTTTGAAGTCGAAGGTGCAATATGAGCAGTTGCTTGCCACCGCTGGAACAAACCCCATTTTTCTGCAATAGAGCGGCGCATGTCGACAAAGGCGTTGATAACGAGAATACTCACATGAATGGCCATTTCGCTCCGCAGCACTGCCGAGTGCATTGCCACGCCCTGCTTTGGTGAAGGCGTAAAGAAAGGATGACGAGGTGGGCAGTGGGCAGTGGGCAGTTGGCAGTTGGCAGAGTACCTTCTAGTTCTGTTTTTTCAGAGCCAGCTTACTTTCCAGTTCACAACCGAGTCGAGTCACCCCAGGGAACCGCCCCCCGAGGTGCTCACAGATACGGACGTGAACGTCTCCGCTCATCCGGCTCCTCCTATCCAGTCTTTCCATACAATAAACGCCAGTGTGCGAACAATTGAGTGTTTTGCCGAGCTA
>CAIVSG010000216.1 GCA_903908555.1 uncultured Chlorobiaceae bacterium
TAGCTCGGCAAAACACTCAATTGTTCGCACACTGGCGTTTATTGTATGGAAAGACTGGATAGGAGGAGCCGGATGAGCGGAGACGTTCACGTCCGTATCTGTGAGCACCTCGGGGGGCGGTTCCCTGGGGTGACTCGACTCATCGTTACCGGTCACTCGAAAGAGTGGCTGGAAAAGGAGGTCATGCCGGTACTGGGTACTTTTCTCAGTAAACGCGGGCTTACCCTGTCGCCAGAAAAAACCAGAATAACGCACATTACGGACGGGTTTGATTTCCTTGGCTGGAATTCCCGCAAGTACAATGGCAAACTTCTTATTAAACCATCGAAAGCGAATATCAAGTCACACCTTAACAAGGTGCGGGAAGTCATCAAAGGACATAAAACGATCGAACAATCGGTTTTGATAAGAATACTCAATCCCATATTACGGGGCTGGGCGAATTATCATCGCCATGTGGTCGCAAAAAAGACCTTTGCCAACAACGATGCACAAATCTGGACAATGCTCAGGAAATGGGCAAGACGAAAACATCCAAACAAGGGCGCTCGATGGGTAAAGGAACGGTACTATATTACCTTGGGTAATCGGAACGGGGTGTTTGCCGCCAAAGAGGACAAAAAACATGATCGGAAAGTGGTGCTGTTTTCTGAAGCCAGCACGCCTATTCGGCGGCACGTCAAAATCAAAGGTGAAGCCAATCCACACAGTCCTGCGTGGAGAACTTACTTTGATGCTCGCAGAGAACGTATAGCTAAATTAACACCGTTGTATTACCGGGTGCCGCAAGGTGCCTTTGTAGAGGCTTGAGCCGTGTGCGGTGAAAATTGCAAGCACGGTTCTTAGGGGACGGCGGCGCAGTAATGCGCTGCTGTTACCCGGCAAACAGTGGGCAGTAGGCAGTGGGCAGTGGGCAAGGGAGGAAAGTGCTGAGTGGTGGTCGATGACGCGTTGTTTATACCAGTGCCGTTGATAGAGTAATAAGGAGTTACGTTATTCGGGATTGACTCCATATGCATCTTTACAAAAAATCACTAGTTTCTTATAGCATTCAAATAATACAGGTGTTGACTTGAACATTTCGGTAAAAAATTGTGTGAGTCGTTCGGCATCTTCTTCATACTCATGATTGACGGCATTTCGTATTTCTCGAATAATTTTCCATTGCTCAACCGACTCCAATACACCAAGTTTTTCCATAAAAGCCAATACGGTACCGAATCGTTCTACGTCGACTTCTTCTTCGATTGCCACGGCTCGCATGGTTTTACCCAAATGCTCCTGAAATTCACTAAACCGCACGCGAAAAGCGGCAAGCATTTCGTGTTGCTGCATGCTTAGGTTTTGCCAATTCGTGACCGGGAATATATTATTGCAACGCTCAAAAGAGTGTGCCAGATAAGTTTGCATGCGCAGCAGATGGTCTAATTGCCTGGCAATTAATTGCAAATGTTCAGTCATAGTTGGATCCCATGCTTTTTTGCAATTTGGTAAATCGGTTGATTTTTTGCCTGGTCATTAACAATCAAATCAACGTGCAGGTCTATAGCGTCTTCAATGGCTATTTTGCAGCGTAATGAGGAGATAATGGTTGTGATGTGTTTTGTTTCTATATACAAGTCTACATCTCCACCACGACGGGAATCGTCAACGCGGGAACCAAAGAGCCAAACCTTGGCATCCTCTCCAAAGTTGAGAAGCGTTGCCTGATGTATGACGCTTTGTTGTGCTGGTGTGAGTCTCATTTAACCAAGTGATTTTCTTATTTCATCTTCTTAGTGCTGAGCGCTGAGTGCTTAGTGAAGACAGTTGAGCGAGGGTAGTCTCATGTTGGCAATGAATACAGTTGGCTGTGCTGAGTGAAAACAAGAAAGAAAGATAGTACTGAGTTATGAATGGGTTGCTTGGCGAAGCACTTGTTCGGCCCATCGATTGAGACTTTGTCCGGTATGCGCGGCTGCTTTGAGAGCTGCTGCATGAACCACAGGATTAACTCGCAACATGAGACGTCCGGAGGCTGGTTTTTCTGGAGCCTGTCCCAATTTTTCACAGGCTAATACGTAATCATTTACCGCTTCGTGGAAGGCCTGCGTGAAATCAGCTACGGAGTCTCCGTGAAAGCTTATCAGGTCATCTATGCCGAGGACGCGCCCGACCAGAATATTATCTTCAGGGTCATATTCCATGCTGGCCAAATATCCACTGTAGCTCATTGTGTTTTTCATGGGGTGATCTCCAGTTTTGTCAAAAACTCACGCGCCACTTTAACGCGGTAGATAAGTGCCTCGCGTTGCGGATGCGGACGGTGAAAATAGGCTTTTTTGCCATCCTTCTCGAAGGTCACCGACGATCCACTCCCTTCTACTACTTTGCAACCAACGGCTATAAGTAGTGCTTCGATATGATTCCATGGCAGATTGCCACATATCGGATCCGAGAATATCTTATCGAGAGTCTTGCGATTTTTATTATTCACGATAGTAATGACAGCAATTTATAATAAATATGCAAGCAATTTTAGTGATGAAGGATGCTCATTGATGAGTGATGAGGGAAGATGAAGAGAGTGGGCAGTTGGCAGTGGGCAGTGGGCAGTGGGCAGTGGGCAGTTGGCTGTTGGCTGTTTGGGGTGTAGGAAAGAGAGATCCTTGACTTCGTTTCGGGATGACGGAGAAGAGTGGGTTTGGGGTTACTCGGCCCAGTTTTCATAGTGTAAACCTTCGACTCTGCTGTACTCTCGAGTATTGTTGGATACCAAAACTGCATTCAGGGCCAGGGCATGAGCAGCAATCATTGTATCGAGTGCCCCAATAGGAATACCTTGTTTTTCAAGAGTAGCTCTAAGTTTGCCGTAATGCCAAATAACGGACTCATCAAAGGGAAAAATCTCAAGAGGGGCCAGAAACATTTCCAACGCTCTTTTGTTGCGCTCAGAACCACTTTTCGTCACGCCAAAAGCCAACTCTGAGGCTGTAATACTTGATATGCCGATGTTGCCAATACTCTCCTGCCGAAAGCGATGTAACACTTTTTCAGGTCGAGAATTAATGATGTATATGCAAATATCGGTGTCAAGGAGGTAGCTCATGGAGCTATCTCCTCGCGATGTTCCGCTTGAGGTTGCTGACGAAGCAACGTAAATCCCGGCTCAAATTCTTTCAGTGAGGCCTCCAGCGTTGCCCAGGATTTATCTATAGGCAAAAGTAGCACTCCATTACCAAAATGCCGGACAATAACATCCTGCCCCGGCAATCGGTACTCCTTAGGTAAGCGAACGGCCTGACTGCGACCTGATTGAAAAATGCGGGCTGTATCCATAGTACCCCTTCTTTTAGATATGATCATTACTGGTATACATCAATGGTAATCATCAATTATAACTATTACAAAAGAAATAATAATTGTTTTCATTTTTCTTTGAGGGAGGAAAGAGAAGAGAAGGCAGTTGGCAGTAAGCTGAAAAGAGCTACTCTCTCGGGACAACTTTTTTTTGTTGGGGTTCAGGAATCACCCCAACCTACATAGGGGCAAGCCAATAACTCCCGAAGGTTATCTTTTCACGTACCCATTGTGGTAAGAAGATGTTTTTTTGAGAAAAAGGTATGGGGCAATGTACAAGGTTTGTATATTGCCTTGAAATCTTTAAATGAAATGGTTATGCCTACTGTTACCGTTAATATTGCTTTTCAGGATTCATTACTGAATGAAATCGATAAAACAGCCAGAAAGGAGTTCAGAAGTCGATCTGAACTGATCAGGGAGGCTGCGAGGCTTTATATTGAACGCAGGAATCAGTGGAATGATTTTTTTCTGCTTGGCGATAAAGTGTTGTTGGAGAATCAGCTGACTGAGGATGATGTGGCCGGGGAGATA
>CAIVSG010000217.1 GCA_903908555.1 uncultured Chlorobiaceae bacterium
GGTTTTTCTTGCCGAGGCTTTCACCCGGCCGAAATTAATGGCCAGACTTGCTGTTGTGGGGTACAGTCAGTCTTACAGCTACTTTACCTGGCGCAATAACAAGCATGAATTGCAGGAGTACCTGCTCGAACTGACATCATCGCCCCTCAAATATTTCATGCGGCCTAACTTCTGGCCGAACACTCCTGATATTCTTCATGAGGAGTTCCAGACGGGTGATCGCAACCGTTTTATTATCCGCATGGTGCTTGCGTCAACTCTTTCATCGAACTACGGCATGTATGGCCCGGCTTACGAGTTGTGCGAATATCTCCCTGTACCCGGAAGCAAGGAGGACTATCTCAATTCCGAGAAGTATGAAATCAAACAGTGGGATATTGACCGGCCCGGCAATATCCGGGCAGAGATAACGCGCATCAACAGGATAAGAAAAGAGAATACGGCCCTTCAGCAGACTAATGACATTACCTTTGTCCGTATTGAAGCTTCACCGGGTCAGGAAAACGACCAATTAATGGGTTATCTCAAGCGTTCCGATGATGGACGTAACAGTATTCTTACTGTTGTATGCCTCGATTCTTCTAATACTCAGGGGGGCTGGCTGCGTTTCCCTCTCGAGCTCTTCAATAAGCCACACGATGCTCAGTTCAAGGTTGAGGATCTGTTGAGCGGCATCCACTATGACTGGAATGGTGAATGGAACTATGTAGCAGTAAATCCATGGATCATGCCAGCGCATATTTTCAGGGTAACTTTTCCCTGATGGAGTGTGTTATCGAATCATTTTAATCACTATTCACTTTATCCCTAACTGACCATATATTATGTATCAACCCGAAAAGCTCTGGTACAAGGACGCAATTATTTACGAAGCGCATGTCAAGACATTTTTTGACAGCAACAATGACGGTATTGGAGATTTTCAAGGGTTGCGCCAGAAGCTGGGTTATCTGGAGAGCCTTGGCATTACCGCTATCTGGCTGCTTCCTTTTTATCCTTCACCGCTCCGTGACGATGGCTACGATATAGCGGACTATATGACCGTTAATCCTGATTACGGGACACTGGAAGATTTTAAAGAGTTTCTTGATGAAGCTCACAGCCGCGGTTTGAAAGTTATTACCGAGCTGGTGGTAAACCATACTTCTGATCAGCATGCATGGTTTCAGCGCGCCAGAAAAGCACCGGCCGGATCGCCTGAGCGGAATTTCTATGTATGGAACGACAATCCGAATAAATACTCTGAAACCCGCATTATTTTTCAGGACTTCGAGGCATCGAATTGGACGTGGGATCCAGTTGCCGGCCAGTATTTCTGGCATCGTTTTTTCCATCACCAGCCCGATCTTAATTTTGAAAATCCAGAAGTTCACAAGGCACTTTTCGATGTGCTGGATTTCTGGCTTGGCATGGGCGTTGACGGGCTCAGGCTTGATGCGGTTCCTTATCTCTATGAGGCTGAAGGTACCAATTGCGAAAACCTTCCCCAGACATACGAGTACCTGAAGAAGTTGCGCTCCCACGTAGACGAGAACTACCCCAATCGCATGCTGCTTGCCGAGGCCAATCAGTGGCCTGAAGATTCTGCGGCCTATTTCGGCAAAGGCGACCTGTGCCACATGAATTTCCATTTTCCCTTGATGCCGAGAATGTACATGGCCCTAGCCACAGAGGATCGCTTTCCCATTATTGATATTCTCGATCAGACACCTGAAATTCCTGAAGGGTGCCAATGGGCATCGTTTCTGCGAAATCATGATGAGTTGACGCTTGAGATGGTGACTGATGAGGAGCGAGACTATATGCGCAGGGTCTATGCCAACGATCCAAAGGCCCGCATTAACCTTGGTATCAGACGCAGGCTTGCACCACTGATGACCAATGATCGCCGAAAGATTGAGCTGATGAATATCATGTTGCTCTCATTACCAGGAACACCTGTGCTCTACTACGGCGATGAAATTGGTATGGGTGATAACTACTACCTTGGCGACCGTGATGGCGTGCGCACGCCGATGCAGTGGAACTCTGACCGTAATGCCGGTTTTTCGCGCGCTAATCCGCAGCAGCTGCTCTTGCCTGTTATTATCGATCCGGAATATCATTATGAAGCGGTTAACGTTGAGGTGCAGGAAAGCAATGTCAACTCACTGCTCTGGTGGACGCGCCATACTATTGCAACAGCTCGCCGATACAAGTCACTCAACCGCGGGAGCATTGAGTTCCTGCAGGTGAGCAACCCAAAGGTACTGATCTTTATCCGCAGGTTTGAGGATGAAACCATGCTTACGGTGATCAATCTTTCCAGAAATGCCCAGGCGGTGATGATCGATCTTTCACGTTTTGAAGGGTTTATTCCTGAAGAGGTGTTCAGCATGAACAGATTCCCGAAAATCAGGAAAGCTCCTTATATGGTTGCCCTCGGCTCTTTTGGTTATTTCTGGCTGAATCTTGTCAAGGATAGTGAGGATGTTGATAGTCGATCTTATCTGGACAAGCCGTTTGCTAAAGTCAACAGTTGGCCGAGCCTTTTTTCCAGCAAGAGTCGTCAGCTTCTGGAAACGGAGATTCTGCCTGATTATTATAAAGCCAGTCGATGGTTTGGAGGCAAGGCCCGCAACATCATGCGCATTACTATTGTCGATACGATTCCTGTTGTAGGGATGGAGCTGGCAAAACTGCTGATGACCGAGGTTCGCTATTCGAGTGGTGAAAACGATCTCTATCAGTTGCCGGTATGCTTTGAGCCGCTTTCAGCAGTGAACAGGTCTGACGATAATTTTTGCAAAAAGGTTATTGCAAGAGTTATTGTGGGAGATGAAGAGGGTTATCTGTGCGACGCAACCTTTGATAATCGCTTTCTGAACCAGCTGTTTTACCTGGTGACGGGTAAAGAGAGGTGGCAGGGAAAGAGTGGTCTGGTTTCAGGCTTGAAAGGCAGGCAGGTTGATGATTTCAGCAAAAAAATCGGCGATGTTGAGCCTGAACCTGCTCTGATAGCTGTCGATCAGACGAATACCTCAATCAGGTTTCATGACAACCTTCTGTTGAAGCTCTATCGACGTATAGAAAACGGAGTTTCTCCCGAGGTTGAAATGTGCAGCGCGCTCAGTGAACGTACCACATTTAATAATCTGCCAGCCTATCTCGGTTCCCTGAATTATGAGCAGAATCGAACGCGAACATACTCTATCGGTATTTTGCAGAATTATGTGCCGAATGAAGGAGATGCCTGGCAGCTTTCACTCGGGCAGGTAAAGCGGTATTATGACGAGGTTCTTACGAAAATCAATACCGGCATTGCTCTGCCCCAGCTCCCTGCTCTAAGCGGTGACCCTGTCCAGATTCCTTCTGTCATGCACGAACTTATTGGGGAAGCCTATCTCGGTATGATTGAAAAGCTGGCCGAACGGACTGCTGACATGCATCTTGCTCTAGCCTCTCTCGATAACGAACCAGCATTTGCACCGGAACAATTTACCACGCTTTACCAACGTTCTATTTATCAGGCGATGTGCGAGCAGGTCAAACGCACCGTTATTCTTATACGTGAAGTCATGCCAACGCTGCAGGCCGAACAGCAGAAGCTTTGCGCTCTTTTCCTGCAGAATCAGAAAGCAATCCTCCAGCAGTTCACTCCAATCAGAATGGAGAAAATCGATACGTTGAAAATCAGGATTCATGGGGATTATCATCTTGGCCAGGTACTGTTTACCGGAAAAGACTTTGTGATCATCGATTTTGAGGGAGAACCAGCTCGACCAATTTCTGAACGCAAAATCAAACGCTCGGTTTTTCGAGATATTTCAGGCATGCTCCGTTCATTCAACTACGCGGCGTTCAATGTTCTTCAGCAAAATCAGTCGGTGTTCCGTAATGAAGAGTGCCTTGCCCTTGACCCATGGGGCGACCTCTGGAGTTTTTATGTGGGGCAGCATTTTCTCGATACCTACTTTGAAAAAACCAGAGGTAGTAACATTGTGCCTGAAGAGCCTAAAGAGCGAGAGCATCTGATGCGGGCTTATCTCATGAACAAGGCGGTTTATGAGCTGAATTACGAGCTCAACAACCGGCCTGAATGGGCAGGGATTCCGCTCAGGGGAATATTGAAACTTCTGGAAATCTAATTAATGCTTGATGGCAGGGCCTGCTGCAGCAAGGCTGGCTCTACCTTGTTCAATGTATCCGCAATTCATGATATGCGCAGTATTCGGGAGTGTACCATTCGGACTTCGGTGAGTGGCAGGTATCTTCTTCAGCAACCATTACACTCAGCTCCGGCACCCCTTTTCGTAGGGTTTCATGGTTACGGCCAGACAGCGGAAGATGAGCTTACCCTGCTTAGCGCCATCTCTGGCTCGGAGCAATGGATCTGTTGTTCCATTGAGGCCCTTCATCCTGTTTATAATTCTAAAGGGGACATGGGAGCAAGCTGGATGACCAGTCGTCATAGGGAACAGCGCATTACAGAAAATGTGAACTATGTCGATGCAGTTATCAAGCTTGTCCGGGAGTCAGGATCAGTGAGTGAAACTCTCTGTTATCATGGGTTTTCGCAGGGGTGCGGAATGGCCTGTAGAGCAGCCCTGCTTGGCAGCTATCGAGCTGCCGGACTTATGCTTCTTGGAGGGGATATACCGCCTGAACTATCAGTGAATGGAGGTATCGGCAGGGTTCATCTCGCTCGTGGTAATGGAGACAGGTTCTACAGTCAGAAACAGTTTGAGTACGATTGTGTGCGCACCAGAGAAGCTGGTCTAACTTTCACGGCAACACTGTTCAGTGGTGAGCATGGAGCAAATGAAGAGTACTATAATGCTGCCGGTGAGTTTCTGGCGAGGGTATAAATAGTCCAGATCGCCACTATTGTTCTTTGGCCAGTTTCCACAGTCCATCGAGCTCTTCGGCAGTGTACTCCTGCCAGTTCCGGCCTGAGCCCTGCACGTTTATTTCAATCTTTGTAAACCGTTCTATAAACTTGTTGGTTGCTTTCCGGAGGGAGTCTTCAGGGTTAGCTCCCAGAAAGCGGCTGTAGTTGACAATGGTGAAGAGCAGGTCACCAAACTCTTCTTCCTTATCTTCTTTGCTGGTGGCGTTTTTCAACTCTTCGATTTCTTCGGCAAGTTTATCCAGGACGCCTTCATCGCTTGGCCAGTCGAAACCGACACCGGCAACTTTTTTCTGAACACGGTATGCGCGAAGAAGTTCAGACATGGAGTTCGGTACTCCATCCAGGATACTCTGGCGTCCTTCCTTAAGCTTCAAGTTTTCCCAGTTATTAAGCACATCCTGTTCGGTTTCAGCAATGGTATCGCTGAATACATGCGGGTGGCGGCTGATAAGCTTGTGGCAGAGGGCGTCGAAAACATCAGCAAAGGAGAATGAGCCTCTCTCTTCGCTGAGCAGTACTTGAAAACAGAGGTGGAGAAAAAGATCCCCAATCTCTTTTTTCAGTTCAGTTTCGTCCATCTGGTCGATGGCGTGAACGAGTTCATAGCTCTCTTCGAGCAGCAGGTGGGCAAGCGACTGAGGAGTCTGTTTGCGATCCCAGGGACACTCTTGCCTCAGGACTTTTACAAGGTCCAATGTCCGGTCAAATTGCTCCTGAAGAGTCCTCTCTTTGTTGGTAACTATATCGGCTTTTAACCGCTCTACTGATGTTATTTCAGGCATTGAAAATGTTTTTTACGTTTCTCTCCCAACTGTTGTTGAAGTTACTATTTCTTGATGGTATTCCTTATACTTGCTGAATGTACCCCTCAACCCGTCAGCACTTGACGCGGTAGAATTCAGTAATAAGCAACTCTCTATGAGCACTCCATATACACAACCCGAACAGGCTGAAGCAATTGCGGCTCTCGCAACACCGTTGGGTGTCGGTGCCCTGGCAGTTATTCGAATGAGCGGCAAAGGCGTTTTCGATATTGCCCAGCGGGTGTTTCGTAAAAAGAACAATCCGGAGTTCCTTTTTTCGACATCGAAGGGCTTCAGGGCTCATTTCGGGACTGTTTATGATTCTGAAGGTCTCGTTGACGAGGTTGTTGCTTTGGCGTTTCGCTCGCCGAATTCGTTTACAATGGAGGATATGGTTGAGCTCAGCTGTCATGGCGGACCGGTTGTGGTAAAACATATTTTGAAGGTGTTGCTTGACGAAGGATGCCGTTTGGCAGAACCAGGAGAGTTTACCAAGCGGGCTTTTCTCAACGGGCGTATTGATCTGCTGCAGGCTGAGGCTATCGGTGAGATGATTCATGCTCGTACCGAATCGGCCTTCCGGACTGCTGTGAATCAGATGCAGGGCACTCTTTCACATCGACTTGATTGCACGAGGGAGCAACTATTACGTTCCTGTGCTCTTTTGGAGCTTGAGCTTGATTTCAGTGAAGAGGATGTTGAATTTTTAAGTCGCGGCCAACTCCGTCAAGAGCTTGCTGTTTTGCAGGCGGAACTTCGTCGTCTCGTAGATTCCTATCAGCATGGCCGACTTCTCAAGGAAGGAGTGGCTACGGTGATAGCCGGAAAGCCGAATGCTGGAAAGTCGACGCTCCTGAATCTTCTGCTTGACGAAGAGCGCTCTATTGTCAGCCATATACCAGGGACAACGCGCGATTATATCGAGGAGTCTTTTCTCTATGAAAAAACAATGTTCCGTCTGACTGATACGGCGGGACTGCGTGAAGGGAGTGAGGAGATCGAGCACGAAGGAATCCGCCGCAGCTACAAGAAAATTTCCGAAGCTGATCTGATTCTTTATCTCCTTGATATAAGCCAGGAGGAGTATCTCGATGAAGTTCCACAGATCCTTGGATTTTTGGAGCGTTACAGCAATGCCCGTATGATTGTGGTCGCCAATAAAATCGATCTTATTGAAGAAAGCTCCGAAAGATTGTATCAAATTCGAGAATTAACGGGTTGTGATGTCCTCGGTATATCAGCGGCAAACGGTATTGGAATAGATGAACTGAAGCGCCTTATGAGCATTATGGTTGAGGGGCTTGACAAGCTGCATGAAGCAAGTGTGCTTGTAACCAGCCTGCGTCATTATGAAGCACTTCGCAATGCCTCAGATGCCCTTGAAAATGCACGGGAGCTGATTGAAAGCAGTTCCGCTACCGAGCTTATAGCATTTGAACTACGTTCTTCGCTTGAGTATGTGGGGGAAATCACCGGGAAGGTGGTCAATGAGGAGATATTACATGTTGTCTTCGACCGGTTCTGTATCGGTAAGTGAGTCAATCAATGTTTTTTCAAGCGTAAGAATATTGACCACCATATAATGAACAGTTCAAGGACGAACGCCCAGTGCGCGAAATAATTCAGTCCCCACGAGCTATACTCCAAATCCAGCGATACAAAAGAAAATGGTGTGCTCGACAATGGTTCTAACCAAAAGACACTGCCTGTAAAGGTATCCAGGATGAGATGAATAAGGCCATTGAAAGAGAAAATGAATGCGAATGCCGGATTTTGGCTATGGTTATTAAGACGTAACCATAGTATAGAGATCAGTATAAGTATCAGCCAAAAAAATGGTAAATGGGTCGGATAGGTGTGGTGGGGGTTTTTATAAACATCAATCGTATAGTAATAAATCAAGTCTAAATCAGGGGCGATAGCGCCAAGCATTCCCCAAAACATAAATGCTTTATAAAAGCCAGTGCGGGCTTCAAGTTTATTGAATAATAACTTTGAAGTAATATAGCCCGCAGGCAAATGTCCAAAAATCATTGGTGTTAGGGACCTGTTATAGCGCTTTTTATCTGCATGGAGGCAGTATCTATGAGTGCAACTTGCTCATATCTGATCGGTTAAACCAGTTCCATGACGGTTTCAATATAATATGCAACAAGGTGGACAGCGAGCACCGGTTTTGTCAACTTTGGGTATAGGTGTGGACACTGTTCTGTGCTGATGGAAGGTAGTTAACTCCGAACCAGCAGACAAGAAGCACCACAAAAGCAAGAGCAAGGTACCATTGCAGCTTACTCTTGTCTATCTTGTAACGGAATGCGTGAAGGTAGCCCAGATAGGCCAGCCAGGATAGAAATGCCCATGTTTCCTTTGGATCCCATGTCCAGTAATGTCCCCATGCTTCTTTTGCCCAAAGAGCGCCAAATATCAGGCCGAAGCTTAAAAAAACAAACCCAAGCAGTGCAAGAAAGTGTGAGACTGACTCTCCGGTACTGTTTTCTTGTTTCCTCAATTGGAGATAGACATTGTGCAAAGCTGTAACAGAGGATGCTGCGAGTAAAACATAGCCGACAAGATAGACAACGACATGCGGAATAAACCATGGACTTTGCAGGGCAGGCATAAGAGTTTTGTCGAAGACCTCAGGATGCAGCATGTTTATGCTGAGCAAAAATGTGGCAAGCGCCATACAGTAGTACTTCAGCCCTCCGATTTTCCAACGGTACTCAACAAGAAATCCGACGAGTGGAATGAGCGCCGCATACCAGAGTCGGGTCTCTCCAAGTGTTCTGAGAGGTGGTCGGTCGAGAGCTGACCAGTAAAAAGCAATAAAACCGGCCATAACCAGAGCACCAGCAATTGAGAGAAGAAAAGCAGGCAGCTTAAGCGCGGGAGTTCGATTAGCCAAAAGACTCAGGAGGGAGCCTATTGCCCAACACACGATAGCCAATTCTGCTGCAGTGTTAAAATTCATTATCATTTTACAACCTCTCTGCGTTTAATGCCATTCCAGAAAAACAGAATGTTTCCTGCCATTATCATAAAAAACCCAAGATATACAGCCGGAAGCCATGGATCATGTATGACTTCAATCAGGCTTAATTTAGACCAGCGTCCGGCTTTTTCATCATAACCCATCTGGTAGAGCTTCCAGCCCATAAAGCTGACCGGATGGTTAACCTCAAGATTTGCATTTGTTTCATGGCCTTGTTCATCCTGAATAGTGACAGCAGAACGGAATGATTTCGGCGTACCAGGCATCATGATAAGATAGAACCCATCCAGTTGAGCGGCATCAGGTTTAAGCATGGGGCTTCCCGTGCTGATCCAAGCCTCTCTCTGTGTTGAAGGTGTGATGATTCTAACTTTTGCAAAAGGAATCCCGGTTTTACGGTCTGCGGATTGGGGCACTCCATCTTTCCCTGGAAGGGCATAGGGCAGATAGTCGAGCACAAGAACTTCAATTCCCTGCCATGATGCAGTCGTTCCTGTTCGAACCTCTAAAATGGCTTGAGCTTTGTTCATCATCAGCTTATCGTTATGCGGGTCATAGAGCAGTAACTGTGGAGGATACTCTTCAAGAGAAAAATCGTGAAGATAAATCGATAATGGAAGATGCTGCGGAGTCTCGCTTTCCATGGTATAACCAAGATTGTTTGCTTTTCCAACATTAATAGGCACAACAAATCGTTGAAGATCGGAACTGCCAACAACGGCGCATGAGAGGGCAATCCAGAAACCGGCATGAAAAAGGATAAATTGGAGATTCTGCGGTTTAAACGGTATAAGCTTCCATGAAAGCGAAATACCGAGGTTGGCAAGGAAGAGGAGAACGGTAACTGCAAAAGGCCAGCTAGAAAAAATCTGGTTCAAACCCAGCAATACCGGCAATGATTCTTTTGCAACGGGTTGCTGTGGTATTATACCGCCTATCAGCGAAAGCAGAGCAATCGCAAGAATAAGGCAAAGTCCAAGAGGGATGCCTCCAAACCATTTAACAGCATGAGTGTTTTTAAAAGCAAGGCCGGTGCTTAAAACTAAAACAGCTAAAACTGAAAGTGCTATTGCGTTGAAAGGCAAGTGCGGCATTGCAATGCCTCGCCCTGAAGCGGCAACTTGAATGATAAAGCCTGCAATAACAGAAACAGCCGTAAACAGGGCAGATTCCCTGAACTCCCAGGGGGCCTGAAACCAGCGACGCCGTACAACCACCATAATGAAAACCTGAATTAACCTGATTATAATAAGGCACTTAACCGTGCGGATAGAGTGTTTATACTGCTAGAGGCAAAACAAAGTTAGTATCAAAAAAAGTTTATTACCTGTAAGAATCACTTGACGCAGAGCATGCTTTACTGTGACGATTATTAGTTAACCTGAAGTGGCAGCTATTCGTTGATTCCAGACTATTTATTTTAGGAGGACGCTGAAATAAAGGCAATGGCATCAAACAAAAATATAAATCACCTGCAAACTCAGTTATTTGCAAGTGCTTAGAATACCGTTGCGCTGCGTGAAGTGCTCAAATATAACAGGGTAACAAGAGTTTCACAAATAACAGAACCTCCCTTTTTATTTTACAAACAAGTCGTTGGGCGGGAAATCTAGCGGTTTTGGTGTAATTTGTATTGATCTCGATGTGCTATTGGCGAAATAAAAAGAGGCGAATGATTTTTTTTAAGGAAAAATTTTAACAATAAATTAACAATCGTTATACTGCGTTAGATTTAATATGCTCTAAGGTGGTTTGTCTTTATGGCCGTGTAGTTTTTTTACCATCTTTTTTTTATAAAAAAAATATACCATATTCGTGGTAGCCTTGATCGATACATACTGATTTGTTGTTGAACGTTGGTGCTGTTTTGTTGATACGTTGTGCCGATTTCTACGTTGTTGTTTTCGATTTTTTTGGGGCGAATATTTGTGGATGAAAACGTTTTATTGTCTTTCATTCCCCATTCCCTCAACCTAATACGTTTTGTATTTCATACCTGCCGGTCTGGCTCTATGTCGTCTGGTCGTTGCTCAATCAAATATATGATGCACTAATTACGCGGTGCTGTATTTGCTTATAAGCATTCCCATGGAATTTTGTGTCTCTTGTCGTAAAAAGCGGTATTAATTAAAATAAATCCAATCACAACAACTCAAAAAAAGTTCGATCTATGAGAAAATCGACATTTGCATCAATTGCTTCGATCTGTATGGTCCCGGCCTTGTTCTGGAGTCAGGATAGTTCTGCGGTACCGGCGTTTGCAAGAAAGTATCAGACATCATGCTATACCTGCCATTCCGGATTCCCTAACAGAAATGCCTTTGGAGAAGCCTTCAAGAATAACGGCTATCGCTGGCCGGGTGGAGAGGAAGAGGATCATGCAAAACAGGAGCCAACAAAAATGGGCGCCGCGGGTTGGAAAGAAACCTTCCCAAGTTCACCTTGGCCTACTGATATCCCTGGTTTTGCTCCATTTGCGTTGTATGTTACCGGACCACTGGTCAATTATGCTGATCAGGTAACGAATAATAAAGGTGTGGTTACTAAACAACAAACTCTTTATCAGGGTGGCCCTATTGATGCTCGTATTTTGTTTGGTGGTACAATCGGAGATAATATCGGTGTTGTTGGTGCGTTGGAGAACTTTGTAAAGGGAGCTACAACAACCGCCGTACGCGCAACATGGTCGTTTGCTCCAGGTGTCAACCTCGGTTTTGGTAATAACTTTAATGCTTGGACTGGTGCCGCAAGCCCAATTTCTGTATACACTGGTGTATTTCCTACATCAGGAACAAGTACAGAGTTGAATTATGTGACAGGAAAAGAGGGTGGTTTCAATCTTATTGCTGGTGTAGCCAGTGTGCCTACCTCAACAACAACAATTCCTACTATTACTACCAGCAAGCTTGATGATACCCGGTACGTTCGGGCAAAATATAAATTCTTTGGTGCAGGCTTGCTGAGCGGGGCTGGCGGTGTATACGGCAATGAGTATGTTGGCTTGGATAACAGTTTGGCTATTGGTGTTGGTCTTGTCAATGCAAATAAAGGTATCCTTACGGGTAACTACGCGAATGAGACTTTAGTTTACGGTGCAGATATTGCCGGAAACTATGGTAACTTGACTGCTGGCGTGGCATACACCAAGGATAGTGATCTGAAGCTCAATAACTATGCTGTTGATGCAGGGTACTATGTTTATCCATGGCTTTTGGCAAGGGTAAGGTACGCTAATCTAGGAGTGGCAGGTATTGATTTAAACAATCCAAACGTTACTACATCGGTTACAGGATGGCTCAGAGCTAATGTTTCAGTAGCTGCATCCTACAAGCTTTTCACCAAGGGAACGTTACCTACATCAACAAGTGGTGAGAATAATCAAAACACCTTTACATTAACTACCGCATTTGCGTTTTAATGGATGATTGGTATTTGATAGCATTCTAAATCAGAAGAGGCAGGGATATTCTTTTTCTTTTGAAAAAGGTGGAGAGAGTATTACCTGTCTTTATCTGGCTGTGTTAAGGTTGTCTTTTGTGTAGTTGAGGTGTGCTTGCAAAAGGGGGGATGTGTTAGTAGTGGTAGCAGATTTTTCATTTTGTCAGCATGCCTTTCTTATTCCCGGATAAACAGTTATGAGGTTTGATTACTAGTAGATGTTTCAGTTCAGAAAAGGTCTTATTGAAAGAAAAAAAAAGCTCCTATGCAGGATGACAGAGAGCTCGTTACAGAGCGCCAGGAAGAAAACATAAGCCAGGGAAATTCTGAAGGTGGCAAGGCTGAGTCCAGCAACCGAAGGAAATTTCTTACTCGGGTCGGATGGGGAAGCCTTGCGGGGTTCATTGCGCTGAATTCAGCAGCATTTTTAAGATTTCTTTATCCAAGAGTGTTGTTTGAGCCGCCATCGCAATTTAAGGTCGGACTTCCAGCCGACTATCCTCCAGGGGCAGTTAACTCACAATATCAAAGAGAGTACAGCACTTGGATTATCAGACTGCAGGATGGTCGTTTTTTTGCTATGGAAACCAAGTGCACTCATCTTGGTTGTACGCCGAGCTGGATGGAGGCTCAGAAGAAATTTAAATGCCCTTGTCATGGCAGTGGCTATTATATAACCGGGTTAAATTTTGAAGGTCCCGCACCTCGACCTATGGATCGCTTTAAAATAAGTATTGCTGAGGATGGGCAGTTACTGGTTGACAAGACTATCAAGTATCCGGGTGTTCCTGGAAAGGAATCGAATGAGGTTTACCCTGAGAGTTTGCTGAAAGTGTGATGATTATCAGATAACTGAAAACTTATGAACATGGGTAGTGAGGAAAATAAAACGACTGTAAAGGATCCCTTGCCACTGCAGAAGGTTTCGGGAGCGCGCAAACGTGCGGCGGCCAGGGTGATCTCAGAACTTTGTACGGGGTGCAGGATTTGCGTTCAGACCTGTCCTTCAGACTGCATAACAATTGTAGAGTCCGACCTGAATTATACAGGGATTGCACAAGTGGATGAGAGTTGTACAGGCTGTAACATTTGCGCCATTGATTGCCCGTGGACAGGCGTCGAGATGCTTAATCCTGATGGTTCGCGCAAGGATGAGGCCGAATACGAAAGGCAGCTAAAAAGGCTGCGAGGGTATCAGTAAACTGTTTAGCAAATAAAATGTGACGGGACTATGAAAAGCCTACCAGAGATAACTGACAAGGTTAAAAAGAATCTGATATGGAAATCCGTATTCAGACGTGATTACCGCAATACCGTAAGAGACAGGGCACAAGCCGTTTTTGGTAACGTCTTTCTTCATCTGCACCCTGTGCAGGTCCGTGAGAGCGCAGTCAAACTTCGGTTTACCTGGGGGATGGGAGGAATTACATTATTGGCCTTTATCATTCTCGTTATTACAGGTGTTGTGTTGATGTTTTATTATCATCCTTCAATTGACCAGGCTTATACGGATATCAAGGACCTTGAATTTCAGGTGCCTTTTGGTGTGATTCTCAGAAATCTTCACAGATGGGGGGCGCACTTCATGGTTATTGTTGTGATGATTCATATGTTCCGGGTTTTTATGACAGGGTCATATAAAGCTCCCCGTCAATTCAATTGGGGTGTAGGAGTTATTCTTCTGGTATTGACCTTTCTTTTGAGTTTTACTGGTTACCTCACACCGTGGGATCAGCTTGGTTTCTGGGCCATTACTGTTGGCACAAATATGGGTGCTGCGACTCCTTTGCTTGGATATCAAGGTCCATTCAGTGAGTATCTTCATATTACCCCATACAATGATGTGCGTTTTGCGCTTCTTGGTGGAGCACAGGTTGGCGGTAATGCACTTTTAAGATCATATATCTGGCATTGCGTTGCGATCCCTTTGGTGGCGACGATTTTAATGATGGTTCATTTCTGGCGTGTCAGAAAAGATGGCGGAATTTCAAAACCTCAAAAATAACTGAACGGGCATAGTCGATTATGAACCCTTTTATTGAAATCATTACCCAACCTGATAATATTGCCATTGTGATCATGGTCATTATGGTTTGTTTTTATATGGTATGGGCTTTTCAGCAGGCCTTTCAGAACGATAGGCTTCTTGCTGCAGGACTTCCTGTTGACGGTGAAAACGACAGGTTTGTTGATACATTCAAACCTCTTGTGCGCATAGAGCTTCTTGTCGCACTTGTTGTCATGGTCGGTCTAACGGTTTGGTCTATATTAGTTGATGCTCCGCTGGAGGAGATAGCCAACCCGACCTTAACCCCAAACCCGGCAAAGGCACCGTGGTATTTTCTAGGTCTTCAGGAGCTGCTGGTTTACTTTGATCCATGGCTTGCCGGTGTGGTGCTGCCCTCGCTGATTGTTGTCGGTCTTATTGCAATTCCCTATATCGATATAAATCCGAAGGGAAATGGATACTACACTTTTGCAGAGAGGAAATATTCAATCATCATTTTCTCATTCGGTTTTTTTGTTCTCTGGCTTCTATTGATTGTCATTGGTGTGTTTTTTAGAGGACCGGGCTGGCTTTGGTATTGGCCATGGCAGGAGTGGGATCATTCCAGAGTTGTTTTTGAACCTACTAAGGATCTGACAGCTATCATCGGTATTGAATCGCGATCATTTGCAGGATTTATAATCGGAGCTGTTGTTGTTGGGTCGTATTTGATTGGAGGCATGATTGCTCCTTACCGTTATTGGAAGAAGAATAATCCGGAATTGCTCACTCAGCTGGGGATGATCCGGTATGTGACCATCATCTTTTTGTTTATAACCATGATGTCAATACCGATTAAAATGGTTCTAAGGCTGGTTTTTCTGATTAAATATGTATGGATAACCCCCTGGTTTAGCGTTTAGTGCTGCTCAATAAGCTCTGGTATACGGAAACAGGTCATTCTAAAAGCCCAAAAAACTCTTGAACATGGCGAATGAGAATAAAAATAGTTCATCCCTAAGACTCTACATCTTTGTGTTTTTCAGTGTAGTATTGTTAGCTCTCTCTGTATGGATAGTATGGGATGATGAATTTGGCCTGCGGCCATGGAAAAAATTCCAGACGGAGTATAAGACTCTTAAGCACGATAAGCTTGAAAAGGATTATCGTCGGGCAGTTGTTGAATTTGAGAGATCTGGAGGGCATAGAAAACTTGCCGAGCTGGAGTCTAAGCTTGATAGGGCGGAAGGGGTTTTCAAAAGCAAAGAGAACCAGGAAAAGTATGCAAAGTTGAACAACCAGATGGAAGCAGCTCATGAAGCGCTTACAAAAAGCCAGAAAGAGCTTAGGGATTTACGTGGTCAGTTTCTCGAAATAGAGTACTACTATACTAAAACCCAGAAGCCTGATTACAAGGCGAAAATGGATGTACTTCAGCGTAGTATTGACACCGTGGCGCTGCGTGTAGCTGCACAGCAGAAAGCTGAAGATACTATTAAGGGATCATTGTCGGCGCTAACATCCGTAACTGTGGGTATACGGAGTGAAATTGCGAAAATGAAAAATGGTCTTGAGGAGAAAAAAGACAAGATTACCAGCAGTGATAAAGTTCCAGTTGAGATCAAGCAGATTCATATTGCTGATGTAGACAAAGCTGATCGTTGCCAATCTTGCCACATTGGTATAGATGGGAAAAGTCAGATTTCAGGAAAGCAGCCGTTTACAAGACATCCTGCCAGCTTTATTTATCTCGACCATCATGATCCGGCAAAGTTCGGCTGTACTTTTTGTCATCGTGGACAAGGTCGCGCAACCACGACAGCTGAAAAGGCACATGGTAATGTAAAGCATTGGGATGAGCCGATGCTTCAGGGAGATATGACCCAGACATCGTGCTTGAACTGTCATGGTGATATCAAAGGACTTCGGGGTGCAGAGAAAATCATTAAGAGCACTGAGCTGATCAAGAAGTATGGGTGTTACAGCTGCCACAAAATTCCTGGTTATGAAACTGTTGGTGATGTAGGACCTGTTCTGACACAGGTTGGGACGAAGGTTAATTATTCATGGGCCATCAGCTGGTTGATGGATCCAAAGAAATACTTTTCAACAGCCCGCATGCCTAAGTTCTATTTTACTCAGGATCAGGCAGAGTCTATTGCTGACTATCTGTTCAGCATGTCAGGAACAACTCGCCACGATGTTGATAATACCAAGAGCAAGCCTGATGCAAAACTCATCGAGCAGGGTAAAGCATTATGGGCACAGTCTCGCTGTAATCTCTGCCATATCACAGGTGGAAGAGGTGGAAACAATGTTAAGGTCTATGCGCCTGATTTAAGTAAAGTCGGCAGCAAAGTAAACAAAGAGTGGATGTTCAAATGGATCAAGGATCCTAATGTTTATTTCCCCGGCACTAAAATGCCCCGCTTCCGCTTTACAGATGAGGAGATCAACGGTCTTGTAGCATACATTACAACAGAGTATCAGGATGAAGAGGCAGAGTATAAATATGTTCAGCCTGTTGAAATCAAGGCAGCCTCAATTGCGAAAGGAAAAGACCTGATCCAGAAATATGGTTGCTATGGATGCCATAAACTTCAGGGTATGGAGGATATGGTTCAGGTAGCACCATCTCTGAGGAAGCAAGGTGTTTCTTTCCTGAGAAATAATGAGATGCGCGAAAAGATAGGTATGGAGCTCTCTTCTATAGGAAGCAAGCCTGTTGATATGCTTGATTTCGGAAAGCTGAAAAGTTCAATTCCGAATGACCGTCTGAGCTATATAAAGCAGAAACTGAGAGATCCAAGGGGTTACCGCCTTGGATTGCGGATGCCGAATTTCCGCCTTGCCGAGTCTGAGATAAATGAATTGGCGGCAGTTCTCTACGGCTTTACCGATTCAAGTGTACCAACGCGTTTTCTTGTTCCTTCTCGTCAGGAGTTGGATAGAATGGCTGGTGTCCCTTCGTATAAATTTACAGGCGACTTCGCGAAGGTAATTGCCGATGTGAAATGTACCAACTGTCATGCAATCCGTGGTATAGGTGCAGATTATGCGCCTGATATTTCATATGCAGGCAGTAAGTTGCAGGAAGGGTGGATACGCAACTTCCTGGCTAATCCGGATATGATCCGTCCGCTCTTACAGCAGATGCCTAAGTTCGGTTTGACATCAGGAAAACCTCAGGCGAAGGTAACCATGCCAAGGTTTAATCTTGGTAAGCAGAAGGTTGAGGATACCAATAAAACAGATGTTGATGTCGTGATTAACTTTTTCCAGCAAGAGCTTTTATCAAGCGATATTCCGAAGGAGATACCAAAAATCAACACTATTGGCCTGCCGGAACAGATTGCAAAGGGTAAGCAACTCTATGATCTTAAGGGTTGCAGGGCTTGCCATCAGATAGGCACGGACGGTGGTGCTCTTGGGCCTAATTTGACGAATGTCGGTAATCGTTTGACTCAAGGATTCATTTTCAAGCATCTTGAAAATGCCCGAAAATTCAAAGCTGATATTGTTGAGCCTAATTATGGCTTTACAGAGCCGGAAAGAATTTACTTAACTAACTATTTGATGACCCTGAAACTGAACGCCAAGTGATGCAAAAAACCTTAAAAATCAGGAAAATCGCTCTGCTCACAGCACTTTCAGTGTTTGTAATAGCGGGTTGCGGAAAGAAGCAAGGCAAAGAAGGGAAAGCTGAACAGAAAAATCCTGCAGCAGCGGTTGATTCAGCTGCGGTTGCAGGGAAGAAGATTCCATACGCCTTAAAGGAAGGAAAGCGCCTTTTCTCCCACTATTGTGCGGTATGTCATGGAGAAACGGGTGATGGCAGCGGCCAGTATTACGGGTTAACGCCAACGCCAGCTAATTTTACTGATAAGGCTTTTATGAAAACGTTACCTGATGAGAAGCTTTTTAAAGTAATAAACGAAGGTTCTGCTTCGGTTGGTAAGTCAAACATGTGTCCTCCATGGGGGAAATCGTTCCATAGCGAGGAGACAGAGTTTATAGTGGCCTATATCCGAACACTTACCGGCAGTTGAACGTTACTTTGAGTTTGTTGATTCTTTTTTATTATTAACTGAAGTATTTATTTAACAACCAAAATGTAATGGAGCAATGACTATGAAATGTCAAAGTAAGTTTTTAAAAACCGCACTGTTAATGACCAGTTTCGGTTTGGTTGCCTCGAAGGCTTTTTGTGGTGGGACTATCACAGGTACAGTAGATGCGAGCATCCCAAAATACAAGGCTGACGCTGTTGTTTATCTGACGGGCGTGAAAGTACCTGTTGTGACTAAGCAGGCGTCTGTTGATCAGAAAAGTCTTGTTTTTGTCCCACATGTAACAGTTGTTCCTGTTGGATCAACAGTTGAGTTTAAAAATAACGATAAGGTCAACCATAACATTTTTTCAGCATCAGCTGCTAAAAAATTCAATTTAGGTACCTACAATCCTGGTATGTCCAAACCGGTAACGTTCGATAAACCTGGTCAGATCAATATTTTATGCAATGTGCACTCCGAAATGTCAGCCTGGGTTATTGTAACTGAAAATCAGTATGCAGCAGTCTCCGAACATGATGGCAAGTTCACTATCAGCAATGTGCCTGCAGGAACATACAAGATCAACGCATGGAGCGAAAAACTCAAAGCGCAGGAAGCTTCAGTGACTGTTGTTGATGGAAAAACTGCTACTGTTGCCATAAAACTGGCAAAATAACAGCTTCACTTCTCTCTTCTGTATTACCAAAAAGGGTACCTGTTCATAAACATGTACCCTTTTTTTATTAGCTCTTTTCAGTGTTCGCATAGCCTATTGGCTATTCAAATCTCCCAATCTTAAAGAGCTATTATGTTTACTTATCTAACATTAGAAAGCCTGAAAGGCGACCACTGGAAAAAAGGAGTGGATTTGTGGAATGAAGTAAAAGTGGTATGTATAACACTCAGTTTGCACAAAATATTTTATTATTTGCTGGATTTAAGCCTTTTTTAAGAGACTCTTAATGATGGTTTAAGTTCATGTTCGGTACCTTATTTCTATAATAATCAACTATGCAGTTAATGATGCTTTCTTCAAGCATCTAATGTTGCCTATTGATACTTACTGCATAGCAGACATGGATTATTAACAAGTGTAAAGCGCTGCGTTGCCATTGTATTTCGGTTACGTCAATCAATTACCTTTATGGTCTGGCATACAGGCGCTGGGGTTTACTGCCTTGATTATTTACTGTGTTTTCATCTGGAATATCTGTTTTAATAATTCAAAACATTACCGCCATGGAAGAGTTAAAAAGAAAAAATGTGAAGGTATTCCTCTTTTCATTGATTTTGTGTATCAGCTTAACAGGGAACCTCTATGCATTAGAGGCCGGGAGCAAGGCCCCGGATTTTGAACTGCCCGGAGCGCAGGGGACAGTAAGGCTTTCAAGTACTTCGGGCTCTGTGGTCTATGTTGATTTCTGGGCATCCTGGTGCGGTCCATGCCAGCAGTCGTTCCCATGGATGAATGCAATCCAGGAAAAATACAGGGCTAAGGGAGTGAAAATTATAGGTGTTAATCTTGATGGAAAAACAGAGGATGCAAAAAGATTTCTAGCACAGAACCCTGCAATTTTTACCGTAGCCTTTGACTCAAAAGGTGAGACACCTAAACTTTACGGTGTTAAGGGTATGCCCACCAGTTTTCTCATTGGTCGCGATGGTAAAATCATATCTCAGCATTTAGGATTTAAAGCCAGCGACAGGGATCAGCTTGAAAAACAAATTCAATCGGCAGTGGAGGGGAAAAAATGAATTCAAAATTAATACTCAAATCTCTACAAGCGCTTTTGTGCTTGATTGTGCTTGGTTTGACGGGTTGTTCGATAGGGCCTGCTGTTCAGCCTTGGGAGAAAGAGACTCTGGCAAGACCAGAGATGACTTTTGAAGGTGATCCGCTTGATTCAAAGTACACTGAGCATATTTACAGCAGTAAAGAGGCTGCTTCAGGCGGCTCAGGTGTCGGTGGTGGTGGATGCGGATGCAATTAATGAACTTATAACTTTTTGGGCATACCTATGAAATCTATCACATACCAAGCAACAAATGTTGTCGGAGCAGCTCTTTTTGCTGCAGCTATGGCATTGCCATCATCTCAAACTGCTTTTGCCGAGGCTGCGCCTGAAAGCAGCATTGTCAGCTTTAAATACCTGAACTACGAGGATAGTCAACCTGGTCAGGAGAGGGTTAGTGTCAATGCTTATTCAGTAATGGGCATGGTACCAATTGCCGGAAAGTGGTCTATAAGTACGACCTACACTAATGATTCTGTTTCCGGTGCATCCCCGGATGCGCATTCAACGGTGGTTTCCGGTGCATCCAAGATGACCGAAAAGAGGCAGGCTGTTGATCTAAGCGTTACCCGCTACCTTCCTAAAGGATCAGTGACTCTTGGAAGCAGTTATTCAACGGAACACGATTACATTTCACGAAGTTATTCTGCACAGGAGAGTATTTCTACAGATGATAAGAATACGACCTTCACGTTCGGAGGCAGCTATACTACCGATACTATCAACCCTACCATCGCTAAAGCATCCTTTTACGATAAACGATCTTATTCAGGGATGATCGGTGTTACGCAGGTGTTGACAAAGGAGGACATTGTTCAGATTAACGTTGGGTATTCCAGCGGCAAGGGCTATTTTAGCGACCCATACAAGATATTTGATCTACGACCTGACAAGCGGGAAAGCAAAACATTCATGACCAGATGGAACCATCATTTTGACCGTAGAGACGGGACTGCCAGGTTATCCTATCGCTATTACACAGACTCATTCGGAATTAATGCGCATAATTTTGGATTAGAATATGTCCAGCCATTACCTCATGAATGGACTGTAACTCCTCTGTTCAGGTTTTACTCCCAAACCGCGGCGACCTTTTATCTGCCAACGTCTGATCCTCTAGAGACTCTGTCCACATATTATTCTCTTGACCAGCGCCTCTCAGCTTTTGGGGCAACAACGATTGGTATTAAAGTGGAGAAAAAAATTGCCAAAGAGTGGCTTGTTGATGCGAGAATCGAGAGTTATGAACAGCGCCCAGAGTGGTGCTTATCAGGTGGTGGTGACAAGGGTCTTTTACCATTTAGTGCTCGAAGTATTCAGCTTGGGTTGTCGCGACACTTTTGAGCAAGTGAATGAAATACTCTGATCCATTTTCTTGCAATGCCCGAAATTCATTTTTGGTTAAAGAGCGGTTTGGTTTTCACTGAAAAAGGAGTTCGGAATTCAGTAGGATCAAGTGGAGTCAATAACTCTTTAGATATTGGCGTGACTGGGCTTTGCGTCAGGGGCGATTTGAGATGATTAACGATAAAATAATCTATTAAAATACGGGAGGAACATATGGCTACAATTACCTATTCGGGGACTAGCGCTACGGGGAGTGCCGGAAATGATACCATAAGATTGGCAAACTTTAAGACTAACCCTAGTTCCGGTTCTAATATTTATACGGTAAATGGCCTAGCCGGATCCGACACGTTTGATCTCATTACTGGTCAATCTTACTCAACGTTTATTAGCACAAATTTTACTATAGGAGCAGCTGATGCAACTGGAATGATTGTCGTTTCCGGCGCTAGTGGTAATGGTGCCCACTTTACCTTCAATCTGACGGGTGTTGAATCCCTGAAATTTTCTGATACAACTTTCTCACTTAGTGCCCCAACACCCCCAGCTGATACAACCCCTCCAACCATTTCTGCTTTCAGCCCAGCGACTGGCGCCACGGGTATTGCTACCGGCAGTGACATCGTTATTACGTTTAGCGAAGCAGTACAATTAGGTTCTGGTTTGATTGAAGTTCATAGTGGTTCTGCTACCGGTCCAGTGGTGGCTACCAATACAACTGAAGCCCTGAGTGTTTCTGGCAGTACGCTGACCATTAATCCGACGGTAGATCTTGCCAATGGAACGCATTACTTTGTTACGCTGGCCGCCGGGTCCATAAAGGACCTTGCGGGGAACAACTACGCAGGTACAACGACCTATGACTTTACAACTGTTGCTACTGCCGACACAACTCCGCCAACCGTTTCTGCTTTCAGTCCTGCAGTTGGAGCCACGGGTATCTCTAACGGCAGTGATATTGTTATTACGTTCAGCGAAGCTGTGCAATTAGGCTCTGGCTTGATTGAAGTTCATAGTGGTTCTGCTACCGGTCCAGTTGTGGCTACCAATACAACTGAAACCCTGAGTGTTTCAGGCACTACGCTGACCATTAATCCAACGGCAAATCTCGCTAATGGGACGCATTACTTCGTTACGCTGGCTGCCGGATCCATAAAGGACCTTGCGGGGAACAACTACGCAGGTACAACGACCTATGACTTTACGACTGTTGCTGCTGCCGACACAACTCCGCCAACGGTTACTGCTATCAGTCCTGCAGTTGGAGCCACGGGTATCTCTACCGGCAGTGACATCGTTATTACTTTCAGCGAAGCAGTACAATTAGGTTCTGGTTTGATTGAAGTTCATAGTGGTTCTGCTACCGGTCCAGTTGTGGCTACCAATACAACTGAAGCTCTGAGTGTTTCTGGCACTACGCTGACCATTAATCCAACGGCAAATCTCGCTAATGGAACGCATTACTTTGTTACGCTTGCTGCCGGGTCCATAAAGGACCTTGCGGGGAACAACTACGCAGGTACAACGACCTATGATTTTACGACTGTTGCTGCCGATACTACACCGCCGACGGTTGTTACTTACAGTCCTGCAGTTGGAGCCACGGGTATCTCTACCGGCAGTGATATTGTTATTTCTTTCAGTGAAGCTGTACAATTGGGTACTGGCTTGATTCAAGTTCATAGCGGTTCTGCTACCGGTGCAGTTGTGGCGACCAATACAACTGAAGTGCTGAGTGTTTCGGGAAGTTCACTCACCATTAATCCAACAGCAAATCTTGCGAATGGAACGCATTATTTTGTTACGCTCGCTGCAGGCTCCATCACGGATTTAGCTGGGAACAATTACACCGGAACAACTTCCTATGATTTTTTTACTGCTGCAGCTCCGTCTGGTCCGACAGACAATACTCCTCCGACAGTTGTCACTTACAGCCCTTCCGTTGCGGCTACAGGTGTAGGTATTAGCAGTAACATTCTTCTTACTTTTAGTGAAGCGGTTCAGAGAGGTGCGGGTTTAATTGAACTCCATAGTGGTTCGGCGACTGGTCCAGTTGTGGCGAGTTATGAAGCATCGACAAGTACAAGTCTGAGTGTTTTGGGTAAAACCTTGACCATCAACCCAATAGCCGATCTTGGGAACGGTACACATTATTTTGTTACTTTGGCCTCAGGCTCTATTCAGGATACGGCGGGGAACAGCTATGCTGGTACATCGGCCTATGACTTTACGACTGTTGCTGCCGTTGATACCACTTCTCCGACAGTGGTTAATTTCAGCCCTTCCGTTGCGGCTACAGGTGTAGGTATTAGCAGTGACATTGTTCTTACTTTCAGTGAAGCGGTTCAGAGAGGTGCGGGTTTAATTGAGCTCCATGGTGGTTCGGCGACTGGTACAGTTGTGGCGAGTTATGATGCATCGACGAGTACAAACCTTAGTGTTTCGGGTAATACCTTGACGATCAACCCAACAGCCGATCTTGCGAACGGTACACATTATTTTGTGACTTTTGCCTCAGGCTCTATTCATGATACGGCGGGGAACAGCTATGCAGGTACATCGGCCTATGATTTTTTTACTGCTGCAGCTCCGTCTGGTCCGACAGACAATACTTCTCCGACAGTGGTTACTTACAGCCCTTCCGTTGCGGCTACAGATGTCACCATTAGCAGTGACATTGTTCTTACTTTTAGCGAGGCGGTACAATTAGGTACTGGTTTGATTGAGGTCCATAGTGGTTCTGCTACCGGTGCAGTTGTGGCGACCAATACAACTGAATCACTGACTTTTTCGGGTACAACGCTGACCATCAATCCGATAGCAGATCTTTCAAACGGGATAGATTACTATGTAACGCTAGCTCAAGGCTCCGTACATGATTTGGCAGGTAATAGCTACTCAGGCACAACGGCCTATCACTTTTCAACTGTTTCAGCTGCGGTCACACCTCCTGTGGTTCCTACTACAGCTCTCCCTGCAGATGGCAGCAGCTATACTGCACCTGCATTGGCTGGTGTTGGAATACTTGGTATTCTTTCGTGGGTTCTTTTATAATGAGGGGCTTCCGGTTATGGTAGTGAAGTATATTACTGTTATTTTCCCGTATGCTTTGAAAGATTAACCGCTCTTGAAAAAGGGTCGATGCATAATGAAACACAGGTATGGATAGTTTTCATTTTCGTTTTGATGCCATGGGAAGTGGCTGTGAGGTTGTTATTGTTGCTGAAACGAAAAAGGATGCTCAGTCAATAGCGGGGTTTGCAATTGAAGAGGTCTCGAGAATTGAGCGCAAGTTCTCCCGTTACAGAAGTGATAGTATCGTTTCGCGGATTAATAGCGCTGCAGGTCTTGGCTCTGTTGAGTGTGATGAAGAGACGCTCTCTTTGTTTCAGTATGCTGATACTTTGTACGAAAGTAGTGGCGGACTGTTTGATATTACTGCAGGTGTTTTGCGCCATGCATGGGATTTTGGTAAAGCGGTTGTTCCCGATGATGAAGTATTGTCTGGGCAATGCAGCCTGATTAACTGGCAAAGTGTTGAGCGTCAGGGCAATTCCGTTCGGCTTCCTCTGGCCGGCATGGAGCTTGATTTTGGCGGATTCGGCAAAGAGTATGCTTCTGACAGAGCTGCCGCTTTGATTCATGGGAAAGGAGTCCGAAATGGGTACGTAAACCTTGCTGGTGATATTCGGGTTGTTGGTCCAAAGCTTGACGAGAGTCCCTGGTTGATCGGCATTCAAGATCCGCGTCATAAAAGCAGAACGATTGCCTCAATTCCTCTTTTTACCGGAGCGTTAGCGACCAGCGGCGACTATGAGCGTTTTTTTGAAGTGGACGGTCATCGCTACTGTCATATTATTCATCCTCGATCAGGGTATCCAGTAACCTACTGGCGATCAGTAACGGTTGTAGCGCCGTTAGCCATTACAGCGGGCAGTTACTCTACAATAGCAATGCTGAAAGGGGCGGATGGGTTAGCCTTTCTTGAAAACTCGGGGATGGGATACCTTGCTGTTGACCAGCTTGGAGAGATGTTTTACAAGAACACGTAACGTTAATGCTGAAGTACTTTATAACTTTTTTTCCTTTAATACCCTATGAATCATCAATCTTTTAAGCGTTACGCTGCATTTCTTGTTGTTGTAATTGCACTTCTCCTTAGGGTCACGGCTTGTTTTGCGACTGATTTTCTTGATCCTGAACAGGCTTTCAAAGTCAAGGCGGAACTGAATAATGCTCAATCAGTAGTTGTGCATTGGGATATAGCCAAGGGGTATAAATTGTATCGCGACAAGGTGAAGGTTGGCGTTCAAAGCGGTAAAGCTCAGTTGCAGGCTCCTGTATTGCCGAAAAGCATCAGGGTTACTGATCCAACAAGCGGTGAAACTGTTGAAATATACCATGATACATTGACGGTAGAGGTACCTCTGGTGAAGACTGATGGCTTATTTACGTTGAGTGTCGAGTATCAGGGGTGTGCAGAGGATGGTCTCTGTTATCCGCCTATGACCCGTTTGTTCAAGGTTGATCCGAAGAAGCCGGGTGCGCTCTCTCTGGCTGAGGAAAATGCGGGAGCCAGCGCTCCTGGTGCTGAGAAACCGAATCCGCCAGTATTGTCGAAACAAGTTTCGGCCGATAATGATCTCTCTCTTGCCAAAGCCACTCTTGCAGGTGGGAGTTTATGGAAAATCTCTCTGGCTTTTCTTGCTTTCGGGTTGTTGTTATCGTTTACGCCTTGTGTTCTGCCGATGATTCCTATTCTTTCTTCTATTATTGTGGGAGAAGGTGATGTGAACAGACGCCGCAGTTTTTTAATGGCTGTCGCTTACTGTCTGGGGATGGCGTTAGTTTATACCAGTTTAGGTGTTGCTGCTGGACTCGCTGGTGAAGGGCTTGCCGGTGCTCTGCAAAAACCATGGGTACTAGCACTTTTTGCTGTGCTGCTCGTGTTTCTTTCCCTGTCGATGTTCGATGTATATCAGTTGCAAATGCCTGCGTCTATACAAAACAAACTGAACAACACTTCGCGAAATATAAAGGGGGGGAGATTTACGGGAGTCTTTATTATGGGTGCATTATCGGCCCTTATTGTAGGGCCTTGCGTTGCAGCGCCACTTGCCGGGACTCTGGTTTATATCAGTCAGACCAAGGATGTGTTTCTCGGTGGCCTGGCACTTTTTTCTATGGCGATGGGAATGAGCGTTCCCCTGCTTCTTGTCGGATTGTCAGCCGGCAGTCTCTTGCCGAAGGCAGGAGCGTGGATGATAGGTGTTAAATATGTTTTTGGGCTTATGTTGATAGCCGTTGCCATCTGGATGGTTTCGCCTGTTCTTCCGGCTCAAGTTGCTATGATTTTCTGGGGTGCATTTGCAATTCTGTGTGCTGTGTTTCTCAATGTATTCAAAGCATCTCCTGAAAAGCTTTCCATAGCACAACGTTTTGGAAAGACTTTTGGTATCGTCTTGCTTATTCTCGGGTTGCTTGAACTTGTCGGAGCTGCTTCAGGTGGTACTAACGCTCTTGAACCACTTGCTCAATTCCATTCAGTATCGCAATTGTCTGGCGGATCAGGTGAAGAGAATAAAGTTAATTTCACCCGTATCAGATCGGCATCGGAACTTGACCGCGCGCTGCAATCAGCGAACAAACCCGTTATGCTTGATTTTTTTGCGGATTGGTGCGTAGCATGCAAGGAGATGGATCGGTTTACCTTTCATGACAAGAAGGTTATTGATCAGCTCAATGGATTGACGTTGCTTCAGGTAGATGTTACCGCCAATACCGAAGATGACCGTGTGTTAATGAAGCGGTTTGGGCTGTTCGGCCCTCCA
>CAIVSG010000218.1 GCA_903908555.1 uncultured Chlorobiaceae bacterium
AGCCGTATGCAGCGACATGTTTCGATAGCTGTATTCTATAATACCTGGCGATACATTTACGATACTGATGACACGCAGTTCCTCAATGAGTATGGCGCGGAGCTGATGTTTGAAATAGCAAGGTTCTGGGCATCCATCGCCACCTATTCACCAGACACCGCCAAGTACCATATCGAGGATGTGATGGGACCTGACGAATTTCATGAAGCCCTGCCGGGAAGCGGAAAAGAGGGACTGAAAGATAATTCGTACACCAATATTATGGCCATCTGGCTTTTTGAAAAGGCGGCTGAAATCGGTGAAAAAATAGATCCGACTATCCTCAGACACTTGATTTCAAAAATCCATCTCGGTTTTGATGAACTGAAGCACTGGCGGGATATCAGCAGCAACATGAATATCCTGATTGATGGAGATGGTGTGCTTGAGCAGTTTGATGGTTACAAGAATCTCAAAGAGCTTGACTGGACTCACTATCGGTCCCGGTATGGCAATATCCACCGGATGGACCGAATCCTGAAAGCCGAGGGAACGACACCCGATCTTTACAAGGTTGCCAAACAACCTGATGTACTGATGACGTTCTATACGCTTTCACCAGGTGAAGTGGCTGAACTTCTGGAAAGAATCGGCTATAAAATCCCTGACGACAAGACTCTTGTCAGGAACAATTATGCTTTCTACGAACCAAGAACAAGCCATGGCTCAACGCTGAGCAAGGTGGTTCACAGCATCATCTCAAGTTACCTGCATGATGGCCATGAGATGGCATGGAAATGGTTTTCAGAAGCTCTGAAAAGTGATATAGAGGATACCCAGGGTGGCACAAACCAGGAAGGTATACATTGCGGAGTCATGGCGGGCACTCTGGATACGGTTATCCGTTATTTCGCCGGAATCTCGTTCTACAATGAGAAGCTTAATGTGCACCCCAACAGACCGGCTCACTGGAAAAAGCTCAGTCTCAGCATCTGTTTCCGAAAAAACCGCTATGCAATTACCATTGCAGAGAAGGATATCATAATTACCCTGCTCGAAGCAGAGGGAGATGAGGCCCCGGCATGCATTGCCGGAATCCATCTAACGTTGAAAAAGGGAGTTGCCTATCACTCAGCGTCTCTCTGAGTACCCCTGAAGGCTGTCATGATGCCTTCATTTTTTGTATTTTTGCTGTTATGACTTATTATTGTTTTTTTGCATCACTTTTTGTTTACCCATTGGATATCTCTTTATGCGCCTGTCAAATTTTCGATACACCCTGCCAAAAAGTAAAATAGCCGAAGAACCATCCGTACCGAGAGATCAGTGCAAAATGATGGTGCTGAACCGGCGGAAAAAAGACATTGAGCATAAAGTTTTCGAAGATATCGCATCCTATTTCAAGAAGGGTGATCTGCTTGTTTTAAACAACAGTCGGGTTTTTCCTGCTAAAATATTCGGGCAGAAGGAAAAAACAGATGCAAAAATCGAGGTATTCCTGCTGAGAGTTCTGAACAAGGAAGCCGGGCTTTGGGATGTGCTCGTTGATCCGGCACGAAAAGTACGTGTAGGAAACAAAATTTATTTCGAAGAAGATGTGGTTGCTGAAGTGGTTGACAATACTACTTCCCGAGGCAGAACCATCCGGTTTCTTAATCCCGACATTGATGTGTTCAGTCTTGTTGAAAGAATCGGCACGATTCCCCTGCCGCCCTATTTTACCCGTTCACCCATCAGTTCAGACAAGGAAAATTACCAGACTGTCTATGCCAGCCAGACGGGTGCTGTCGTCGCACCTATGGCAGGGTTGCATTTCACCATGCCGCTGCTCCAGAAAATCCAGAAACTCGGGGTGAAAATTCTGCCCATCACCCTTCATCCGAGCTTGAGTACCTTTAATGCCATCGAAGTCGAAGACGTTTCAAAGCATAAAATGGATTCGGAATATTTCAATATTCCCTATCAGACGGCAATGGAAATCAATGAAACCAAGCTCAACAAATCAGGACGGGTCATTGCAGTCGGAACAACGACATGCCGAGTGCTTGAAGCGAATGCAACGGTTGACGGAAAAATAAAATTCGGAAGAGGCTGGACCGACAAGTTTATTTATCCTCCTTACCAGTTCAAGGTTACCGATGCACTTGTCACCAATTTTCAGCTCCCTGAAACAACGCTGCTTATGGCCGTCAGTGCATTTGCAGAACACCGGCTGCTTATGGAAGCTTATAAACTCGCATTGAAAGAAGATTACCGCTTTTTGGCATACGGAGATGCCATGTTTATTTATTAAACCCCCTCAAGGGAACTGACCTCTCTTACTATGAATGCCTTTGTCATTATTGCAGCAAGCGGTATAGGAAAGCGAATGCAGCTCAAGAACGGACAAAGCAAACAGCTGCTTGAAATTGCGGGATTTCCTGTTATTCATCATACCATCCAGGCATTTCAGGCAGCCTCCTCAGTCAGCGCCATCTACATAGCTACAAAAGAGGAAAACATTGCAACACTGGAGGCTATGGCGACCTCTGCGGGTTTCAGTAAGGTGCAGGCTGTTATCCAGGGCGGCAAAGAGCGCCAGGATTCGGTGAACAACTGCATCAAGGCTATTGAGCATGAAATACGCTCGTCCGGCCAGTCACCTGACACGATACTTGTCCATGACGGAGCCCGTCCGTTTATCCAGCCTGAAGAGATCGACGAAATTGCACGCCTTTCACTGGAGTTTGGAGCTTGTGTCCCCGGAACAAAACCAAAGGATACGATCAAGTATATCGGATCCAATCCGGACTTTTTCGGAGAAACCCCTGACCGCAGCAGGCTGCTTCAGGTACAGACACCGCAGGGTTTTCGCAGCAGGCTTCTCATCCAGGCTCACGAACAGGCAGAACTTGAACACTGGTATGCAACCGATGATGCTGCACTGGTAGAACGTTTCTTTCCTGAACAGCCCATAAAAATTTTTGAAATGGGTTATCACAATATAAAAATCACAACCCCCGAAGATATCCCCGTTGCCGAAGCCATCTTCAGCCAAAAGGCATCGTGGTCTTAACCCGCTGAAAAGAAGAGACTGAACCCACTTGTCGAGCAGTTGATTCCAGATTAAAGTCAATAATATCTTTGCCCAGAGCAACCTCAAACTCAACGATTGTTTTAAGTGTTGGATTTGACCAGCCTGCCAGTATTTTACTGACATAAGACTCTTGCTTCCCTAGCTTCTCCGCCAACTCTCGTTGCGTCATACCCGTTTGTTCAAGTAATTCATCAATTTTAGCAGCGAATTCCCCCTGCCTTTTGACGAACTTTCTTTTATCGGGAGATATACTCTCAACAACTCTTTTTAAAAGTGATGTAGTCATTATCAATCATCAGATGTAAACACAAGATCACCATCCATGATACCTGTATTTGGATTAATGATTATTTCGCGAGACTTTTGTCGTTTATCCAGCATAGCATCGATAATCTGCAAGTTTCTCACTGCTTCATCGAGAACTGGATCTTCCTGATAAGTGTCAGTAAACTTAAGTCCACCATAACCCACAATCAACAGTAGACTTGACCGGCGTAAACAATAGAGTCTGAGAGGGCCATTTTCATAGTGTAAAGCAACAACCGAATCATAGTATGATCCCTCTTCAAGCTTAAAATACCCTGGTCTGAAACCAAATAATTCAACCATATCGTAGAGTCGCAAGACAAGGGCCTCATAATCATTACATGCCTGAACCATCACACAATCGAGAAACTTATCGATCTCTGTTTTCTTTTCTCCCTTATACCTTATTGAGTAAAGCGCTCCTCTTTTCCCATATTCAACAGGAACTATCTCAAACTGAAGTTTCACTTATAAGTTAAGTTTTTCGAATTAACAACCAATATTTAATACTCGGTGTTTTAAGTGACAGAGAACTTATAGCGAAATATAACAGTAATTTAAAATAAAGCACGAACTATAAGCAGAACGCATTGTTTTCAGTAGAGATGGCAGTTAATTAACAATGCTGAAAAATATACTGCCAAGAGCAAATAAAACTTTCCGATAGCTTGTTTATTCCTCTATGCAATGGTATATTTTCAGCCCGGAAATAAGGTGAGGTAGCTCAGTTGGTTAGAGCACAGGATTCATAACCCTGAGGTCGAGGGTTCAACTCCCTCTCTCACCACCCTTGAAAAGCGGGTGTAACTCAGTTGGTAGAGTGTTTGCTTCCCAAGCAAAATGTCGCGAGTTCGAATCTCGTCACCCGCTCTTTTCTGGATATAATTCTATTCTTGCCTACACATTACCTCTCATGACTCAATCCTCTATTTTCTTTACCCCGGTCAGTGTTGAGGATATCAACACAACGCAAATCATTGATGGCCAGATGGCCCGTCATCTTGGAATTGAAATGACCGAAATCGGATCGGATTTCATGACGGCAAAAATGCCCGTCGACCACCGTACCATCCAGCGTATCGGAATTCTGCATGGAGGGGCCTCACTCGCCCTGGCTGAAACTGTGGGAAGTATTGCCGCATCCTACTGTGTCGATAGAGAGTCGTTCTACATTGTGGGGCAGGAGATAAACGCCAACCATATCCGTCCTGTGAGAACAGGATTTGTCTATGCCACCGCCACTCCCCTTCACCTCGGAAAAAGCTCTCAGGTATGGGATATAAAGGTGAGAAATGAAGAAGGAAAACTGACCTGTGTCAGCCGCTTTACAGTTGCTGTCCTGAAAAAAGAGCCGCGAGATTAAACCGCCGACTAAGAGCGATTTTTAATTTCTCTAAGAATCCATGCTGGATTTCTGCGCATAGGCAAGACAGCAACAACATACGCCATACCTTCTATGATGTCGTAATAAATGGTATAGGGAAATCGTTTAGAATACATTTGATAAAGCCCAAGTTTTTTCGGGTGAATACCAGCGTATATAGTCAAAGATTCTATATCTGAAATCACACAATCCCAGAAATAATCTCCCACTCCTTGTTCCTGAGAATCGTAAAACTCCACGCCGTCATTCAAATCCTCACCTGCCTCTTCCAAGATAAAGACATCCTTGACATTCATTGGGGACGGCTCTTTTTAAGCTCCGATAGTGAGATAAATTTTGCATTTCCAGTCGCCATCTTTTCTTTTCTTTCCTGCAGAATAGTTTCATGCCATTCAGGAGTTTCGATGTCGTCATTCTCGTAACAAAAACTATCCCAAAGCACTTCCATAATCTGTAATCGTTCTGAAGTACTCATTTTTTTTATTTCGGAAATATTCATCTGCTTTTCCTTTGTTTCAATTGCTCATAAAATGGGTTCCCCAGAACAAAAACACAAGCAAACGACATTAAAGAATATATAAATTTCATCATTGGCCGTTTTACTACACACTGGACCCATTCTTTATCGCCTTGGTATTTGACAAAAATACAAAAAAAGGCGGCCATTTGAAGGCCGCCTTTTCCTGAGTTCAACTAAAGTATTGAAAGACTCTGCTCCTAAACCTATTTTTTCTCTGTTTCCTTTTTCGGCAGATCAACCTTTAGATGCAGCTCCCGAAGCTGTGCCGGACTCACTTCCGAAGGTGAGGACATCATGAGATCCTGCGCCTGCTGATTCATAGGGAACGCAATGACTTCGCGAATGTTCTGCTCGTCCCGCAAAATCATGACAAGCCGGTCAAGGCCTGGAGCGATTCCTCCGTGGGGCGGAGCTCCAAGTTTGAATGCCTCAATCATGTGGCCGAATCGCTCATCGACCTCTGCATTTGTATAGCCGGCAATCCCGAAAGCCTTGTACATGATATCGGGCCTGTGGTTACGGATGGCTCCGCTTGAAAGTTCAATACCATTACAGACAATATCGTACTGATAGGCGAGAATATCGAGGGGCTGCATTGTTTCGAGCGCATCCATCTCTCCCTGAGGCATTGAGAACGGGTTGTGTGAAAAGTCGATCTTTTTTGCTTCTTCGTTGTATTCATACATCGGGAAGTCTACAATCCAGCAGAACGAAAGTTCGTCTTTGTCAAGAGTAAAGAGATCTGCGAAATAGGTTCTCATCCCTCCCATAATCTTGCAGGTCGAAGCCCATTTGCCAGCGCCGAAAAAGACTACATCGCCCGGTTCAACACCAAGGTTTTCCTTGAGATGTGTGAGGTCTTCTTCAGACAGAAACTTGACAAGAGGTCCTTTTGGCCCTTCCTCCCTGAACTGTATATATGCCAAACCTCCGGAACCAAGCTCCTTCGCCCTTTTTTCAGCCTTGTCGAAAAAGAGTCTCGATTCATTAGCTCGACCCTTGAGCACAAGCGCTTTCACGCATGACCCCTCTTTGGTATTATTTGCAAATACCTTGAATCCTGAATTAACAAAAAGCGACGTGACATCAGCTATTTCGAGAGGAATTCTCAAGTCGGGTTTATCTGTCCCGAAACGGTTCATGACCTCTTTATAGCTGATCCTCGGAAATGGAAACTGCGCAATACGCTTTTCACTCATAGTCGCGCTCAAATGCTCAATCAAGCCTTCGAGAATGGCAAAAAGATCATCCTGCTCAATAAAAGCCATTTCCATATCAAGCTGATAAAACTCACCGGGACTGCGATCTGCGCGAGCATCTTCATCACGAAAGCATGGAGCAATCTGGAAATAACGGGGAAACCCGGCAACCATAAGCAGTTGCTTAAACTGCTGGGGAGCCTGCGGGAGCGCATAAAATTTACCTGGATGAAGGCGGCTCGGAACAAGAAAGTCCCTTGCTCCCTCAGGAGAGCTTGAGGTAAGAATCGGTGTCTGTATTTCAATAAATTCCCTCTCTTCGAGATAGCGACGAACCGCAGCAGTCAGTCGGCTGCGAAAAATGATATTCTCATGGATTTTTTCACGACGCAGGTCAATAAAGCGGTACTTCAGGCGGAGCTCCTCCGACGTCTGCACCTCATCGGCTACCGGAAAAGGCAACGGCTGTGCATTGCTTTCGACCGTGATTTGACTGACCACAACCTCAATTTCGCCTGATGCCAGACGGGGATTAACTGCCCCGGGACCGCGTAAAACAACGATACCCTCTATTCTGATCACCGATTCAATATGCAGCTGTTCAGCTTTTGCAAACAAATCCTGCTGTTCAGGCTGGATAACAAGCTGACTGATACCGGTATGATCTCTCAAATCTATGAAAATCAACCCGCCATGATCCCTTTTTCTATGAACCCATCCTGCGAGCTTCA
>CAIVSG010000219.1 GCA_903908555.1 uncultured Chlorobiaceae bacterium
AGCAGCAATACCCAAACGGGACACAAACAGATGACGATCATCATCATCCCCAACAATCCGGTTCCCTTCAATTCCCCTAACCATCACATGATGCAAGGTTCCCGGTGTATCCAATCTTGGTCCTCTCGGCATTGAAATGGTTGGTTGTTTTTCTTGAGCTTACAGCAACAGTTCCCCCTTTAATGTACTGTTTTCAAGAATTAAATACACATAGTCATGAACGTCCCCTAAGTTCCCACACATTATTGAGTTCTTTGCTGTTTAAAATGGTCTTTTTTCGTTCCGTCACTCAAAAATAGAGTCGTTCGGGTGTTTTTCCCCCTGTTTAGACCATTGTTCGGCTTAACACCTGTAATCGCTTCAGGTTCCACGCAATACTGACAAGATCCCATTCACCTTTGACATTTTCTATCCCTCTGAGCATGAACTGCCGGAAGCCAAGCACTGATTTAATGACACCAAACACCGGCTCAACAGTACATTTGCGTTGTGCATAGTGCGCTTTGCCATCCGTTGTCTTCAAGCGGTGTTTCATTTGTGTCACAGCGTCTGCATCTTCGGCTATAGGTTCCGGTTCGCTGAATCGGTCTGCAAGCGTCTGGTTATGAGATTCACGTCCTGCTGCGATATAGGGAGTTATATCTTCAGCTTCACAAAGATCAACATTTGTCTTGCTGAAATATCCTGCGTCTGCAGTTGCCTTAAGTACTTTGCCAAGCTTTGCTGGCAATCGGCTCAACTCAGCAAGAGCGGGCTTGATTTCTTCTTTATCGTTCGCATGTTGACTGACATGTACTCCAACCAGTAGCATGGTATCGATATCAACACTCCCTTGTGCGTTATATGCCTGCATGAATCCACCGCCCGATACCGGCATAATCCGTGATTCTTCATCCGTCAGATTGACCTGGTCGCGATCCTTCACTCCCGGCTCTGGGGCTTGAGGCGTTTTCCCTCTACTTTTTTTACCACTCTCTTGCGCTTTGCGTTCACGATCTGCAAGCTTTTTTTCATACTCAGCTTTTTCTTTTGCATATCGTTCCTCTGCCCGTTGCTGAATTTCTCGCTTTGCCTTGGCAATAGCTTCAAGCCTTGTTTCACGGCGCTCAAGTTCTTCAGGAATACTCATACCGTCAGCTATTGTTGACTGGTCTGCCAGTTCGGCCTGACGAAGCAGGGAGTCAACTTCAGCTTTCAACTCCTTTTCGAGTTTGCATGCATGTCCCCAACTCAGCGCCTGATGCTTGGAGGCATTGGCTTTGATTTTTGTGCCGTCAATACTGATCTTTCCGATTTTGAGGATGTTCATTTCATGAGCAAGACTCAAAATCTGCATAAAGAGTGGTTTCAGTTCAACGAGAAAGCGTTTCCGGAAATTTGCGATGGTATCATGGTCAGGATGAGTGTTTCCGGCAATGTATCGGAATGCTATGGATTCATAAGTGGCAAGCTCAAGCTTTCTGCTTGAAAAAGTCCCTGTTGCGTAACCATAAAACAAAAGACCTAATAACATTTCTGGATCATAGGCTTTGCAGCCTCTGCCGTCATAGGCATCTCTCAATGGAGTCAGATCAAGCTGTGCAACAATGTCAACAATAAAGCGTGCCAGATGATTGACTGGCAACCAATCCTGAACGGATGGCGGCAAAAGGTAGAGGGAATCTCGATCAGCAGAGAGAAAGTCTGAATGCATTGCTCTTTTGTGAAGTAATTGACTGAGTGTCATGCTGTCAATATACGCTATATCTTGTTATTATAAATAGACTTGATCGGTTCTTTTATCTTCATTCCTTGCCGTTTAAGTCCGACAGACTGCTAGTGCTTTAGCTTTTCTGACGATGTGTTGTAGATAAGCAATGTTATGAGGGCCTATTATTGATAGGCAGCAGCAACAACGGCACCGTCGTCCTAGTGACTTTACATGGAGTCCTTATTACTGGACAATTCAACGAAACGACTTCACTTCGCACCACAATCAGTACTATGCAACACTGCGCATCAGCAGATCAAGTCTCCTCGTCCATCAATCAGCGCAAAAACGAGGGCCCCCACGGAGCTCTGGGACCAATGTAACCATTTCCCGGGCTAACGAGAATTCGCCTTTGTTAGCAAAAACATAACGCTCTGCGTACCGGATCTGAAGCGAATTGAAGTTTGTAACATTGTCGGGTCTGAATGGCAGAGGGCGACCACTTTCGATAGCAACGATCGTCTGTTCTATTACCATTGGATCTTGAAAGTACGTCGCTACTTTATATGGAGCGATGCGAGATCTGGTATGTAGATCATGTGCGGCCTTACGGAATAGCTCCTCGTGAGAGGGGCACCATAACGCAAGCGCTCTCGTAGGAGTTAGAGGGAAGTAAATCTCAATCCCCCGCACGGCAAGCCCTAAATTTCCTCGTAGGCCATGATCTAACTGGTTCTGCAATGCAAGGGGATTATCTCCAATCATGAATGGACTTGTGCACTCTGTCTTGAGAAGAACCCACACTTTGTCAGCAAAGTGGGGCGCAAATTGCTTTGGCGCATTCGTCATAAAACGCGCAAGTTCCATCGTAGTTTGGTTCTCATCTGGTATGCGGATGTATTCTTCGACTGCCTTGAGCTCCCCCTCAGAGCCAAGAGTCTGACGAAGTTTCACAGCAAGCAGTTCTGGAATGGAGCGCCACTGTTCTCGAAACCAGCGAGTGCGCGTGTACTGAAGAGAAAAGAATACGGATAGTAGTGCTTGATCCTCTATAGTCAAGGCGGAAAGAGAGTCTTGCTCAATAACACGATTAAAAATCGGCTTCGCCTTCCCCTCTAGCTCGGATAGGCTCGGTTCCATGGTCAGAGAATGTTTTTGAAACTCAAAATCATAGAATCGGCTCTCCCCTGCCACGTTCCGAACGTTGGTGCAAAATGTCCGCATTGTTCGCTTGTCGAAGACATGTAACTGGCGCTTTTTTCCGTTACCGAAATTCCTTAACAGAAACTGTGGGACATAGTGCTGAACTTTTGCGATGCCCTGAGATGGCAAATCCATACCTGCTTAGTGATTTAATTATCTTGATGTTTTAGAGAACATCACTAATTTTTTCATCCATTCAACCGCTCCATCAACATCAAAAAACTTTCTTCCATAAGCCAAGTCACGTAATTCCTTAGGGATAAGCGGATCATGCTTTTCAACAACCGTATCGGGTATCGTAGCGGCTAACTCTTCGGACGTTGGGTGGCTACTTCGCAGAATAGTCCCAACAGACTCGTAAAGCTTATCGAGTGTACAATTCGGAATTTCAATTACACCGCCAAAGCAATCTGCCGCCAAACCAGCATGGCGAAGCAGTAAGGTTATTGTGGTGACAATTTGATCGCCGCACCAAGGAAGGACATGAACTGTATTTCCCATTTGTAGAGTATGGTGATCATCAAGACTCAGTGCATGGAAAGACTCCATACCCTCTGATAGCATTTCCTTAGCCGATTTATCCAAATAAATTGGAATAGATTTTTCAATATATATACGGTGCATTTCTTGTCGCACTACATCGTGGACCAGTTGCCCATCTCCTCCAAATTTTGGTGGCCTACCTCCAGTGGCTCTCTTCAGAACAATAACTTTCTTCTCAGGATTAATGCTCAGAACCTCCCAGCGTTTTCCGGCAAAAATAATAAGCTGACCTATTACAAGCGGGTTATAAATTGGAACAGTCCCAATTATGCGAGCATCACATTCTAAACGATACTCTTCAGGAGTGTTAAATGCCGTATAAAAATTATAGTTTTCAACGAGTCTTTCCCCTCTGCTTCCTAATACAAGTTGACCATCCTGAGTTTGTGTTATCATATTTTGTTCGCCAAGAGCTCTTAACAAACCAGCGTAAAGTTTTTGATCAACCAAAGAAAAAGGACCTGTACCACACAACAGGGACCATAGCTGATTACCACGAACACCCCCGTACTGCCCAATTACTGAAAGTGTTTGCTGAACAAGGGTAGAAAGGTGATACTGATTGCCAGGAGCCGGTTCGTACCATTTCCGAAGCAACAGATTTACCATTGCTATACTTTGCACGGTTTCCAATCGAAGCCGATCTGAAAGATGACTCTTTACCGTAATTTCTTCTTCCGTAATGAAAAGCCGCAATATTGCCGCATCTCCTCGACGACCAGAACGCCCAAGACGCTGACGCAAGCTTGCCACAGAATGTGGCGCGGTTACTTGTGCGATTGAATCTACACTTCCGATGTCAATACCCAGTTCCAAGGTCATAGTACAAACTGCTGAAGTCGGAATTTTTTCTTCCTGAAGTCTGGCCTCAAGACTTTCTCGAATCTCTTTGGAAAGGCTACCGTGATGCGGAAAGAATTCATTAGGCACTCCATCTGTTTCACATCGATCCGATAAATTCGCCGCGATCTCTTCAGTCAGACCTCGACTATTTGCAAAAATCAGATTTGATTTACCACGAAGAATCTTGTAGAGATCTTCAATAACCTCCTCAAATGCAGTAGCCGACTCCCCGTCATCACAATTCCTATTCAAATAGCCTCTTAACTGGATTTTCAAATCCGAATGCGATGCGCTTGACTCGATAATCTCGCATGGGAAATTCTTTGATGCTGATCTCAGAAAGCCTGCCACCTGACCCATATCTCCCAAGGTGGCGCTAAGGGCAATTCTCGGAACAAGCCGTCCAAGCATGAATTCAATACGGTGCAGAAGAGACTGCAGTTGACATCCTCTCTCCGATCCGAGAAAAGCATGGAATTCATCGATAATGATATGGCTGAGCCCTAAGAAAGCCTTTGTGCACCAACCAGCTTGATTCAAGAGCAGCGATTCAAGCGATTCGGGTGTGATCAGAATAATACCGCTGGGGTTTTTCTTCTGTTTATCTTTAACAGAACGAAGGACATCCCCGTGCCATGGAGTGACAGGGATACCGAGGATTTCACAAAGACTTTGAAGCCGACGGAACTGGTCATTTATTAATGCCTTGAGAGGACTTATGTACAGAATGCCTACTCCATCAGGAGTTCTATCGGCGATGCGAGAACAAGCGGGAAGAAAAGCGGCTTCAGTCTTCCCTGCTGCCGTGGAGGCGCTAATAATTACATCACAATCTGCTCTCAGAATTGGCTCAATAGACCTCTCCTGAATATCTCTGAGCGCAGACCAGTTCTGCGTCCAAATCCAACGCTGAACATCCTTATGTAATAAATTGAAACAAAGGGATTCACTCATTCTGAACCTCAGAGTTGAAATGATGCCAACTCATCATCGCCATCAACCTCTATTCCCGGCATGTCAGTATTACTCTCTTCCTCCAAGTTCACCTGTTCAATCAATTGAGTCCAGCGCAGTTCTGTGTTTTGTTCAAGTACTGCCAACAAGTCAACGAAAGCTTTAATCGTATTGCGAGGAGTCCGAAAATAGGCATCACCAATCCGTTTTGAACAATGCTCTAAAAAAGCAATCAGCGCTTCATCTGGGAGGAGATACTTACTCTCATCATCAGAGGCATAAACATTCCTAAGGTTTCGCAAAAGAATAAGCAATTCTTCAGGCGCGAGGTTGGCAAGATGTAATGTGGGAGAAGAATAATCGATGACACCAGCAGCACGGGCAAAAGAATTTTCAACCAAGCGAGAATGCAAGGCTTCGTAGCTATAAAGACCTTTCCTTGGATCAAGAAGAAAATCCGGGGTACCTCCCAGGATAAAACCGATGTATTCCGCACTTCCCTGTAAGCAGTCATTTAGAATGCGCAGAATCTGCTCGTAGTTTGAAACTCGGGCCTTCTGACTGGAAAGCTTGTATAGATTCACCATTTCGTCAAGATTAACCAGAAGACCGTTATACCCAGCTTGACGAACAAATAAACTCAGGAGCTTGAAGTGATCATAAACGCTAGCATCGTCCACGATGGTGCGTACACCTAACATATTGCGGGCATCGGTTTTTGTTGTGAATTCGCCTCGCAACCAACGGACAGCATCAGCCTTAAGCTGTTCGTTGTCGTGCTCGTAACCATTCCAGTATGAGGCTATTACTTTGGCAAAATCGTAGCCACCGACAAGTTCTGACAAGTTACTCAGTCGATCCTCGATAATTTCTGTCACGGATTTACCAGAAGCATCAGCTTGTTTTCTTGCTTCAGTAATAAAGCGCTCGACAACACTTGTGAGCGCATTTCCTTCAGGTTTAGTACGCGTTGAGAGATTACGTACTAGTTCAGCATAAAGGTTGCGGGCCTGACCACCCGTGGCATGAAGTCTTCTGTCTGGAGACAGGTCTGCATGGATCGTTACCAAGCCCTTTTCCAGCGCAATTGTGCGAATGAGTTGCAGAAAAAAACTTTTCCCAGAACCAAATTCACCGATAACAAAACGAATTGAAGATCCACCATCTGAGATGCGCTCGATATCTTTAAGAAGGGCTTCCACTTCTCGGACACGCCCGACTTGAATGTGCTGTAACCCTGTGCGCGGAGTTACACCAGCACGCAAAGACTGAATGATGGCATCGCGCTCTCGTGGGCGAAGCCGTTGTTTATTGCTATTGGACATTGATTATCTCCTTCGCAAGATTTACATCGACAAAAACCGGGTCACCATCTTCAATGAGCGGAGCATTCGCATTATCAAATGTCCACTCATTAAGAACTTCCATTGCGCCATCAACCATCAAACCAAGCTCCTTACATAGATCTTGCAGAGAACTCCGATCCCATGTTTCTTGTTTTAACAAGCGATGGAATAGGTTTTGATGCGCTTGATCCAAAGCTGACAGAGGATTCGCCGATTCGGAGACGGACATAGAAGTGCCGATCTCTAACGCCTCTTCATCTTGATCAGAAAATATTCCTTCCAATACACCTTTGACTTGACGTGTCTCTTCCTCTCGAATACGGATTAGCTCTTCATTCAAGTTAAAGCCTTTTGAATTAACAGGATCAAGTTTAGGCTTGGGTATAGAAAAAGAAGAATCCGGATCTCGCAAACCGACAGTTATGGGTTCATTTGCCGCCGCCAAGGTATGCAGGTCACTTGTAACCTGCTCTTTATTCAGCCCGAGAGTTGAGTATAGTTTTTCCAGATGCTTGATCTCTTTCGGATCAATTCGCCCATCTGCATAAGCGACTGAGATCAAAATGTGACTTATTGCAGTTTTTTCAGCGGGACTTACGTCGGCGAGCATCTGCTTAATCCCTGCTGTCCCTTGTGGAGTATTAAGACACCAGTGAAGAAATGCCCGCAAGGATTCTTTCTCTACCTCAGTTAAATCACGATTGTCATAAATGAGGCTTTGCAGAATTGCTTCCTCTGCCGGGGAAAGGTCTTCATCGATTTGGCTAACCATAGCTCCAAATCGAAGAATGGTTCCGAGGGTACGATATTCCCTTGATGGCCGAAAATCTACGCCATGCCCATTTCTGAAAATTACCACCTTGCCATCCAAGGCTGGCTTCATATTATGGAATCGTATGTCTGGAGCCATCCCAAAGCCCATCCCTTCTAATAAGCCTATCAAGCTTTCGGATTCTTTTTTACCGATCTGAAGAGGCACTTTTTCACCAAAACTCTGATACATACTTTCCACTGAAATGATCCCCACTCCATTTGCACAAACCTGTGCCAGATATGATTTCACTTTATTTACCGCAGGCGATTGAAGCATTAATTCCTTAGGCAGCAACGCCAGAGCTAAAAGTGAGTTGGGATCATTATCCTTTCGCCCCAGGAATCGGCTGTAAGGTTCCAGATCAATGGTGCACTCCTCAACTAATGTGCTTAGTTTTTTCAGTGGCGCTGTAAGAATGAAAGGATTTGGCATGTCTGGCATTTTGAGCTTGAGGTCTCCACGGATAGAAGAGCTGGCAGCATGATATTCAAGCTTCAAGGGGGTCTTGTTTGGCTTGACAAGCAATCCGTCACTGAATTGCTGTTTATAACGATGAATAAACAGTTCCCTGAACTCTTTTGTACATCGACGAGCTGGAGTTCGCAACCCAAATTCCGGGTGCAGAATTATCCATTGCAGGGCAACATCGGCAGGGATTGGTTGTCCTGCAGAGACGTATTTGGCCAAAACAACCTGAAATGGCTCTGAACAATACCTGTCGTTAAAATCAAGGTAACTGGGCACTGGTTTGTCACTCTGATAAAGAACCCACTCCATTGCAAGAAGATTGCTGGCATATCCGCTAAAGGAACGGTTCCCACCATAAATCTTTAATAGGCGATTGACCTCTTGAATAATTTCAAACCGTTCTTCATCAGGCACAGAATCTTGTTGGCCATCAATAAACAACCTTCGCTCCAGCCCATAGAAAAACAGAAAAACATAACCAATATTGGCTTCAGGCTCAGAACGGCCACCTGCCAACCACTTCAAATAGGCTCCACGACATCTTGCCGAAATACGCCCATACTGCGGCCAATAACCCATTTCATCGCCACCATCCCAAGGTTCTGCTGGAGACACTTTAAGTCTTGGATTGATGAGGCAGGCATCGTTTTCATAACCACTTCTATCCAGAAGAGTTTCGCCAACATAAATCAGACCACCGGTAATGTCGTAACCTTGCACACTGACGCTCTGCCCTGCACTATACCACTTTGCTGGCTTACCGCTGGGCTGTTCATAGCTCTCGGGATCTCTACGGTTCCTGTCAGGCCCAGCGACTTCAAATTGGACCATGATTTCGGGTTTCACTTGGAGCTTTTTGTTGGATGCCCCCTTAACTACGCGATAAATAACATAGACAATGATTATCCCGATTATTATTTCCATAAGGCTACCCCTGATGTGGATTGTCCGACTTGTTGTTGGTAGGTCGCACCAAAAATGGTATCGCCCAACCATTTCTTGAACGACAGGTTGTCGCTGAACTGCTTGAACAGCTCGGAGTGGTCGGCCAACAGCTCTATCATGACCTGAAAGGGCGTTGTAAGCGCCGATGAACTGTACCTCAATTCTTTGCTTGGAGTTGCCCCTGCTGTGATGGGACCCATAAGCAGTGACATTGCAAAAAGCAATGTTATAAGGATTTTTCTTTTCGAGCAATACATGATGGAACCTAAAATGATTTGATTGCTCCGTCTAAACCGCAGATTTTTCAATTCTAACCCCACGTTTCGAAATCCCTGAACCGTTAGAATAGCAGAAAATATACGTCATATTCCGCAAACTTTCTCACTCAACATCAATTGTGTTTGTTACTGATCGCCTGATTTAGCTTGTCTTTAAGCCATAACATCTTGCAGCCGATAATCCATGAACCGATGCCCTCCAGCCACCTTGGTTGCAAAATACTCACCAAATTTCTGGTACTGATTACTTCTTGAATTACTGTGAGGTTTTTCCAAGCAGACGAAGTCCCGCTGTGCAATGCTCCGCTCGTTTTCCGTTCTTGGTGCCAAGCTGGGGCTCAGCGTTCCCAGAAAACAGGCGAGAGCTGTGAGGGGGAATAAAAAAAGCCCGCAACGTGTTTTCTTTGCAGGCCTTTAGTGTGTGTGTGATGTGGACGATAGTGGATTCGAACCACTGACCTCTACAGTGTCAATGTAGCGCTCTAACCAACTGAGCTAATCGTCCCTTTCGAATGGGCGAAATATAGAATATCATTTAT